>NZ_FMCH01000394.1 GCF_900091855.1 Streptomyces sp. DvalAA-14 | reverse complement strand
GGCGCCCGCGGTCGGCGGGCACCGGAGGGTTGCCCTGCGAACCACCACGGTGCGGTCGTCGTACGGATCTGGCAGCAGCCAGGGTGTTGCCCGGGGCCGCGGTGCCGCAAGGGGATGAGCCGTGGCGAAGTATGGCGAACCGCCGATTACCGGTCGAAGGGGTGGAAAAACCGCATTTCACAGGGCCGACCGGCAACTCGGTCGGCGCAGGCAACTCAGCTGTCGTACAGGCGTCCGACCCGAAACCGGGCCTTCCATCGGGCCCACCACCGGACGCGCTGCCGGACGCGCGCCCGGCCGGACGCTCGGACTCGCGCTCGGACAGGCCCGGTGGCGGGCGGCCGCTTACAGCGGCGCCGGTGAGGAGGCGTCAGGGATCAGCAGCCGCGCGCTGCCGCTGCCGTCGGCGGGCACGCTCCACAGGTCGGTGCTCTTGGTGTCGCCGTCCTTCGGCAGGGCGTAGGCCACCGTGCTGTTGTCGATCCAGGCCGCCTGGTCGTCGACGCTGCGGTGCTCGGCCAGCGGTGTCTCCTTCAAGGTGCGCAGGTCGAGGACGTACTCGTGCCACAGGGAGGCCCCGGCCAGCACGCGCTTCTTGAAGGCGATCCGGGTGCCGTCCGGGGACAGCGACGGGCATTCGACGTTGTCCACCCCGATGGAGGCGACCGTACGGCGGGACACCGAGCCCTTCATGAAGTGCGTCTTCCCGCCGGTACCGAGAGTGGCGTAGAAGGTGTCGTCGTCGGCGGCGAAGGTGACGCCCCAGAAGTTGTCGTCGACGTTCCGGTAGGCGTGGCCGTCCAGCGTGATGGCGAAGTCCTCCAGGTTGGGCAGCAGCTTCCAGGTGCGGGTGTCGACGATCGAGGTGCGGGTGGAGAAGAAGGCGGCGCCGTAGGACTCGCCGCCGACGAACACCGTCCAGGCGGCCAGATGGCCCGACGGCGAGACGCGGGCACGGCTGGGAGTGCCGGCCAGTGCGAAGGTGTGCAGGGTGTGCAGGCTGCTGTCCACGATGACGGCCCGGTTGGTCTGCGCCACCACGCCGAGGCCCGACTGGAGGCAGACGCCGGTGCCGCCGGCCGCGTAGAAGCGGGCGCACTTGAGGTCGGCCGTGGTCCGCGCGCCTCCCGGCCGGCCGGCCGCGACCGTGGCGACGTCGGTGCGCTGCGGGCCGGCCGCGGAGTTGATGAAGGCCAGCCGCTGCTTCTGGGTCAGCGCCACCGGTCCGGCCGCGACCGCCGGCCCGCCGGGCCGGGGCTTGTTCTTCTCGTCGGCCTGGGAGGCGGCGTGCAGCACGAAACCGGTGCCGAGGCCGGCCAGCAGCAGCACCGCCACGGCCAGGATCAGCAGGCGGCTCTTGGATGTCATGGTCGTCCTCGCGGTGCTCGGAGGTGTCACGTCGTGCTCGGTCATCGCCGGCCGCTCGCCGGCCGCAGCACGATGCCGGCCGCCACCGCGCACAGCAGCAGGCCGACCGCGGAGCCGAACAGCGCCCGGGTGTCGCCCCAGACCGTCCAGGCCGCGCCGAAGGCCAGCGAGCAGCAGAAGCGGGCCAGCGCCTGGCCGGTACCGACCAACGCCAGGCCGCTGCCGCGCAGTTCCTCCGGTACCACATCGGAGACCGCGGCCGGCAGCACTCCGTCGGTGGCGGCGTAGAAGGTGCCGTGCAGCGCCAGCACCAGGTAGGGCAGGGCGGGCACGGCCGGCGCCCACAGCAGCAGGGCGTACCCGGCGAGCAGTCCGGCGTGTCCGGCCAGGAAGACCACCCGCCGCCCCACCCGGTCGGCGAGCACCCCGGCGGGCACCGCCAGCAGCAGGAAGACCGCGGCGGTACCCAGCGGCAGCAGCGGGAACCACTCCTCGCCGATGTGCGCGCGGTGCTGGAGCAGCAGATAGACGAAGGCGTCGCTGACGGTGGTGAGGCCCAGCAGCATCGCGCAGCCGGTCAGCGCCCTGAGCCGGGGCAGCCGGAGCAGCGCGGCGGCCTCCCGCAGGTTCACCGGCTTGCGGTCGGGCGAGTCGGCCACGCCGCCGAAGCCCTGGGCGGCCAGTTGCCGTCTGCCCGGCACGAACAGCACCAGCACCAGCACGCCCAGCACGGCGACGCAGGCACTCACGCCGAAGACCGCGTGGTAGCCGTCGGTGGCGGCGCGCAGGATGAGGAAGGCGGTGATCGGGCCGAGCACCGCCCCGGTGGTGTCCATCGCGCGGTGCACACCGAAGGCCCGGCCCCGCGACTCGGCCGGGGTGGACAGCGAGATCAGCGCGTCGCGCGGCGAGGTGCGCAGCCCCTTGCCGGTGCGCTCCAGTGCGAGCACCAGACCGAGCGGCCCGAGGCTCTGCACGAACAGCAGCAGCGGTTTGCACAGCGCGGACAGCCCGTAGCCGAGGCCGGCGATCAGCTTGTGGTTGCGCACCCGGTCGGCGAGGTGACCGCCGGTCAGCTGGACCAGGGCGCTGACCCCGTTGTAGACGCCGTCCAGGGTGCCGAAGCCCAGCGGGCTCAGCCCGAGGCTCACCACCAGGTAGAGCGGCAGTACGGCGGTGACCATCTCCGAGGAGATGTCGGTGATCAGGCTGACGGCCCCCAGCGCCAGCACCACCTGTGAGACCCGCCGGACCGGGCGGCGCGTGCCGTCCGGCGCGGTGTTCGCGCGCGCGGGGGCGGCGCGGTCCGCTAGATACATGGTTGTTCCCCCCTGTCTCTCTCCCCCTGCCGAGATCAGCCCTCGCGGCTGCTCTCGTCCCGCAGCCAGGTCCCGAAATCCTGGTCGCGGATGGCTTTTCCGGCTCTGCGCCGGGCCGTGACGGCGGCGGCCAGGAACACCACGACCGACGGCAGCAGCTTCGGCTCCCCGCGCAGCAGGGTACGCAGGTCCGCTGTGCTGGTCCGTGCCGACGGCGGCGCCGCTTCCGGGGCCGGGGCCGCTTCCCGGGCCGGGCCGGCCTGGGTCGGGGCGCCGTCGGTCAGGGCCCCGCCGGCCGCGGTCCGCGCCTGCCGGCCCTCCAGTTGGGCGGTCGAGACCGCCGCGCGGATCCGGCGCCTGATCAGATCGGCCCAGGTGCGCGGCGGGTGCACGACCACGCGGGCGGTCTCGACCACCCGCCGCTCGCCGGGCCCGAAGGCCAGCGAGGCGGCGAGGTCGTCGGCCATCAGCGGGGGCAGCGCGGCCAGCCGTTCCCAGCCCCGCTCGGTCACCGCGATCACCCCCCGCCCGAACAGCCCCTCGCGCACCGCGGGCAGCCGCGTCCACACCCGGTAGTAGGCCCGGACCCGCCAGGCGCAGCCGGCCAGCGGCAGCTCCCGCTCGGGAGCGGCGGCCAGCAGGTGCGGCGAGCCGGCCAGCGCGCCGGCCAGCGCGCGGACATCGGCGGCGCCGAGCACCACGTCGGCGTCCACGTACAACCGCGGGAAGCCGGCCGCGTGTTCGTCGCCGGTGCGCAGCGCCACGTGCTTGGACGGAACCGGGATCTCGACCACCCGGACCCCGGCGCGGGCACCGGCCACCTTCGCGGTGTCGTCGGTGCAGCCGTTGCAGACCACCACGACGTCCGGGGGCGCGCCGGCCGCCGGACCGGCGGTGTCCGCGAAGTCCCCGGTCAGCAGGGCGTCCAGCAGCCGGCCGATGACTCGTTCCTCGTTGTGGGCCGGGATCACTATGCTCGTCACGGGCTGAGTATGCAGCCCGAAACGGTGTCGTCGTCGTGTGTTTCGTCCAAGTCTCCTCCGAGTACGGGGCCGGTGGTCTAGATTGGGCGTCGCAGGGCCGGTTTGCGCGGAGCGTGCTGCTTCGCCGGAGCGGTCGTGGCACTGGGGCAGCGAGAGCAGCAAGGGCACCGCAGTACGTGTGGGCCCGGACGCGGGGATGCGGCCGGGTCGGTTCAGTTCCACGAGCCATTCACTCCGTCAGGCGCAGGCGTGGGGACGCCGATGTGCCGGGCGGGGTGTTGCAGCACATCGGGGTGGGGGGAAGCAGCATGAACGTGGGCCGGGCAACTCCTGGGCGACACACGGCTGCCGTCTCCGTCTTCCGCGCTGTGCGGGCATGGCGGGTATGCCAGCCGACGTGTACGAAGGGGAGACGCACACCGTGACGGACAGCACCCACGCGAAAAAGCCCTCGGGCGAGGACAACGGCCCACTGGGGGTCGCCGTGGTCGGGGCCGGCTACTGGGGCCCCAACCTGGTCCGCAACTTCCAGTCCAGCCCGGCCTTCCGGCTCCGCTGGCTGTGCGACCTCGACGTGGACCGGGCCCGGAAGGTCCTGGGCGGCTACTCGACCGTCGAGGCCACCTCCGACTACGCCGCCGTCCTGGCCGACCCGACGGTGGACGCGGTGGCGGTGGCCACCCCCGCCGGCACCCACCTCGACGTGGCCCTGGCCGCGGTCAGGGCCGGCAAGCACGTGCTGGTGGAGAAGCCGCTGGCCGCCACCTACGCGGACGGGGCGCGGCTGGTCGCCGAGGCGGCGGACCGCGGGCTCACCCTGATGTGCGATCACACCTACTGCTACACCCCGGCGGTGGCCGGCATCAGGGAGCTGGTCCGCTCCGGCGAGCTGGGCGAGATCCACTTCGTGGACTCGGTGCGGATCAATCTCGGCCTGGTGCAGAAGGACATCGATGTGATGTGGGACCTGGCTCCCCACGACCTGTCGATCCTGGACTTCATCCTGCCGGAGAACGTGGAGCCGGTCGCGGTGGCCGCGCACGGCGCCGATCCGATAGGGGCCGGCCGGGCCTGCGTGGCGTATCTGACGCTGCAGCTCAACACCGGCGCGATCGCCCATGTGCACGTGAACTGGCTGTCGCCGACGAAGGTCCGCACCACCATGGTCGGCGGCTCCAAGCGCACCCTGGTCTGGGACGACCTCAATCCGGCCCAGCGGCTGGCGGTGTTCGACCGCGGGGTGGACCTGGCCGCGCCGCAGGAGATCGGCGCCAGCGAGCGCCGGGAGATGCTGATCTCCTACCGCTCGGGCGACATGGTCGCCCCGGCGCTGAAGGAGAAGGAAGCCCTGCGCAGCATGGTCGACGAGTTCGCCGGGGCGATCAACGAGCACCGGGCCCCGCTCACCGACGGCCGGGCGGGCCTGCGCGTGCTGGACATCCTCGAAGCGGCGTCACGGAGCCTGGAGTTCCGCGGCGCGGTGGTCGGCCTGCGCGCCGGCCACTGACCAACCGGCCGCCGCCGGATGGACCGCACCGCGGCCGCCCGGCACGTCCGGCCACGGGGACCGAGGGGAACGGTCCGCGCGGCCCGGCGGCCCGGCAATCCCGTACGGCCGGCGTGATCGACGCGATCACCGCGAGCGAGCGGATCAACATGAGCAGATCAGTGGGGGGAAGAGGGTTGAGCACGGTACGAGGCAAGAAGATCCTGGTCACCGGAGGAGCCGGCACGATCGGTTCCAATCTGGTGGACCAGCTGGTCGACGGCGGTGCACAGCACGTCGTGGTGCTCGACAACTTCGTCCGGGGGCGGATGGCCAATCTGGCCCGGTCCATGGGCAGCGGCGTCGTGGAGGTGGTCGAGGGCGACATCCGTGACGCGGCCGCCGTCCGGAAGGTCACCGAGGGCGCCGAGCTGGTGTTCCACCTGGCCGCGATCCGCATCACGCAGTGCGCGGAGGAGCCGCGGCTGGCCAACGAGGTGATGGTCGACGGCACCTTCAACGTCCTGGAGGCCGCCGCCGCCGAGGGGGTCGGCAAGGTGATCGCCTCGTCGTCCGCCTCGGTCTACGGCCTGGCCGAGGCCTTCCCCACCACCGAGCGGCACCACCCGTACAACAACGACACGTTCTACGGGGCCGCGAAGGCGTTCAACGAGGGCATGCTGCGCAGTTTCCACGCCATGTACGGCCTGGACTACGTGGCCCTGCGCTACTTCAACGTGTACGGGCCGCGGATGGACATCCACGGTCTCTACACCGAGGTGCTGATCCGCTGGATGGAGCGGATCGAGGCCGGGCAGCCGCCGCTGATCCTCGGTGACGGCACCCAGACGATGGACTTCGTGCACGTCAGGGACATCGCCCGGGCCAATGTGCTGGCCGCCGAATCCGACCTGACCGACGAGGTGTTCAACGTCGCCAGCGGCACCGAGACCAGTCTGCGGGACCTGGCGCTGGGGCTGCTGGAGGCGATGGGCGCGGACCTGGAGCCGGAGCACGGCCCGGCCCGTGCGGTCAACGGGGTGACCCGCCGGCTGGCGGACACCTCGCAGGCGGCGAGCCGGCTCGGCTTCAGCGCGCAGATCGACCTGGGCACCGGGCTGCGGGACCTGGTCGACTGGTGGCGGGCCGAGCGGGCGGCGGAACTCGCCGCCGCGACCACCCCGTCGGCGACCACCCCCTCCGCGACCGCCGCCCCGGCTCCCGGAGCCACCCGATGAGCGCGCCCGCCGAAGCCGCCCTGGCCCGCGTCCCGGTGATGATCCCGTGGCTGGGCGAGGAGGAGGCCCGGGCGGCCGCCGACGCGGTGCTGTCCGGATGGGTCGCCCAGGGACCCCGGGTCGCCGCCTTCGAGGCCGCCTTCGCCGAGCGGGTGGGCGCCGGCCACGGCATCGCGGTCAGCTCCTGCACCACCGCCCTGCACCTGGCACTGGTGGCCCTGGACCTGGGGCCGGGGGACGAGGTGATCGTCCCCTCGCTGTCCTTCATCGCCACCGCCAACGCGGTCCGCTACGTCGGCGCGCAGCCGGTGTTCGCCGATGTGGAGCCGGCCACCGGCAATCTGACCGCGGCCACCGTGGACGCGGTCCGCACCGGGCGGACGAAGGCGGTGATCGCCGTCCACCAGGGCGGGGTGCCGGCCGATGTCCGTTCGCTGCGGGAGCGCTGCGCCGGCTGGGGCCTGGCACTGGTCGAGGACGCGGCCTGCGCGATCGGCTCCACGATCGGCGGGGCCTCGGTCGGCGCGGGCGCGCTGCTGGCGGCCTGGTCCTTCCACCCGCGCAAGGTGGTGACCACCGGCGAGGGCGGCATGATCACCACCGACGACGCCGCGTGGGCGCAGCGCCTGCGCCGGCTGCGCGAGCACGGGATGAACGCCTCGGCGGCCCAGCGGCACGCCAGCAGCACCCCGGTGCTGGAGAGCTATCTCGAGGTCGGCTTCAACTACCGGATGACCGACATCCAGGCCGCGGTCGGCCTGGTCCAACTCGGCAAGCTGGACGCGATGGTGGCCCGGCGCCGCGCCCTGGCGGCCCGCTACGACGAGGCGCTGCGGGACCTGCCGGGCCTGCGCCCGGTCCGCGATCCGGCCTACGGGCAGGGCAACTTCCAGTCGTACTGGGTGCTGCTCGCCGAGGACTTCCCGGTGGGCCGGGACGCGCTGCTGGCCGTGCTGTCCGACGCGGGGATCTCCGCCCGGCGCGGCATCATGGCCGCGCATCTGGAGCCGGCCTACCAGGGGCATCCGCACGGCCCGCTGCCGGTCACCGAGCGGATCAGCCGCGACTCGCTGATCCTGCCGCTGTTCCACACCATGACCGAGGAGCAGCAGGACCGGGTGGTCGAGGCGCTGCACGGCGCCGCACGCACCCCGCGGGCACGCGGATGAGTGGCCCGCGGGCAGCCGAGCCGCCGCCCGGCACGCCGCTGGTGCTGATCGGCGCGGGCGGTTTCGCCCGCGAGACGGCGCAGGCGGTGCGGGACACCCGGGCCGCCGACCGGGCCGCGGGCCGCGCCCCGCGCTGGCGGCTGCTGGGTCATCTGGACGACAACCGGGCCCTGCACGGCCGGGAGGTGGACGGCGTCCCCGTCCTGGGCGGCAGCGACCGGCTGCCGGACCTGCCCGAGGCCCGGGTGCTGGTGTGTGTCGGCAACCCGCGCGACTACGCGGGCCGGGCCCGGCTGGTGCGCCGGCTGGGCCTGCCGGAGCAGCGGTACGCCACGCTGGTGCACCCGACGGCGGTGGTGTCGGACTCCTCGTCCGTCGGCGCCGGGTCGGTGCTGCTGGCGCACTGCGTACTGACCGCCGCCGTCCGGGTCGGCGCGCATGTGGCGCTGATGCCGCATGTGGTGCTGACCCATGACGACGAGGTGGCGGACTTCGCCACCGTCGCCTCCGGGGTCCGGGTCGGCGGCGGGAGCCGGATCGGCCGCGGCGCCTATCTGGGCTCCGGGGCGCTGGTGCGCGAGCACAGCGCGGTCGGCGCCTGGTCGCAGATCGGCATGGGCGCCGTGGTGCTCGGTGACGTGCCGCCCGGCGAGGTGTGGGTGGGCAGTCCGGCCCGCCGGCTGCGGGCGGCCGGCCCCGAGGCGCTGCGGGAACTGGCCGGGGCCGGCGGGATCGACAGGGCGGTCGGGGCCGACGGGACTGACAGGGCCGACGGGACCGATGAGGGAATCGCTGCCGGCTCGGGGCCGGCGACACGGATGGGGAGCCCAGTCATATGAACCAGATACCGCTGGTCGACCTCAAGGCGGCCCATGCCGAGGTCGCCGACGAGGTGCGGGCCGGATTCGACCGGGTGCTGGCCCGGACCGCCTTCATCGGCGGCGAGGAGGTGCAGGAGTTCGAGCGCGAGTACGCCGCCTTCGCCGGGGTCGCGCACTGCGTGGGCGTCGCCAACGGCACCGACGCGCTGGAACTGGCGCTGCGCGCCAGTGGCGTCGGGGCGGGTGACGAGGTGGTGATCCCCGCCAACACCTTCATCGCCACGGCCGGCGCGGTGGCCCGGGCCGGCGCCCGCCCGGTGCTGGTGGACTGCCTGCCGGACTCGTATCTGATGGACCCCGACGCGGCGCTGGCCGCGGTCGGACCGGCCACCCGCGCGGTGGTGCCGGTGCACCTGTACGGGCAGTGCGCCGAGGCGGCGAAGCTGGCCGCGGCCCTGCCGCCCCGGGTGGCGCTGGTCGAGGACGCGGCGCAGTGCCAGGGTGCGACCCGCGACGGACGCTCGCCGGGCAGCGGCGGGATCGCGGCCACCAGTTTCTACCCGGGCAAGAACCTCGGGGCGTACGGCGACGCGGGCGCGGTGCTCACCGACGACGCCGAGCAGGCCGGCCTGGTGCGGGCGCTGGCCAACCACGGCGGCGTCGCCAAGTACCGCCACGACGTGGCCGGTTTCAACAGCCGGCTGGACGGCCTGCAGGCGGTGGTGCTCCGGGCGAAGCTGGCCCGGCTCGCCGACGGCAACCGGGCCCGCCGCGCCGCCGCCGAGCGCTACGACACGCTGCTGGCGGAACTGGCCGCGGCCGGCCGGGTGGTTCGCCCCGTCACCGTGCCCGGCAACGAGCATGTATGGCACCTGTACGTCCTGCGCGTCGCCGGCGCCGACCGCGACGACGTGGTGGGCCGGCTCAACGCCGAAGGCATCGGAGCGGGCGTGCACTACCCGGCGCCGGTGCACCTGACAGCGGCCTTCGGGCACCTCGGTCACCGCCGGGGCGACTTCCCGAACGCCGAGGAGGCAGCGGACCGGATCGTGTCCCTGCCGCTCTATCCGCAGATCACCGCCGATCAGCAGCAGCGAGTCGTGGACACGCTCGCGGCCGCTCTGCGCTGACGCCCGGCCGCGGCCACGGCCGCGACCGCGGGTGCTCAGTCACCGCTCCGCTCCTCCCGCCTCCATGAGCCGGGCCCTTGAACCTGAGAACCACAGAGGGACAGATGTACAGAAAGAGCAGACTCATCCGGGGCCTCCTGTGCGCCCTGGTCGCGGCGGTGGTCGCGGCCGTCCTCCCGCTGGCGTGGAGTTCCGGCGCGTCAGCGGCCGATCCCTGCGGGGCCGGCTCCAATCCGGTCATGTGCGAGAACTCCAAGCCCGGCACGCCGATGGACGACTGGTTCGCGCCGAGCGCCTACGGCAACGTGCAGGGCTTTCCCACCAAGGAAAGCGTCCAGGCCGGCGACACCGTGCAGTTCAAGGTGCAGTCGCCGACGCCCTACCACGTCTCGGTCTACCGCCTGGGCTACTACGGCGGTGACGGCGCGCGGCAGATCTCGACCGCCGCCCAGGCGTCGGCGACCTACCCGGCCAACTTCACCAAGGACGGCACCCCGGGCAGCCCGATCGACACCACCGTCACCGACGACGTGCCCGACGGCAAGCCGCTGGCCTGCGCCACCAACGACACCGGGCTGCAGGACTGCGGCAACTGGCCGGTGACCGCCTCCTGGACGGTGCCGAGCGACGCGGTCTCCGGCCTGTACCTCGCCAACTTCGACCAGACCGACGGCAACGGCGTGATGCCGTACCCGTTCGTGGTGCGCAACGACGCCAGCCACTCGGACATCGTGGTGCAGACCGACGACGAGACCTGGCAGGCGTACAACAAGTGGGGCGGCCGCAATCTGTACGACGGCAACGGGCCCGCCCCCGACGGCCGCGCCTACCAGGTCAGTTACAACCGGCCGATGGACATCGGCGGCGACAACGGCATCTACGGCTCCGAGTACGAGATGCTGTACTGGCTGGAGGAGAACGGCTACGACGTCAGCTACATCTCCGGCATCGACATGTCCAACAACGGGTCGCTGCTGCTGAACCACAAGATGTTCATGTCGTCCGGGCACGACGAGTACTGGACGCAGGACCAGTTCACCAACGCCCTCAACGCCCGGCACGCCGGTGTGGCGGAGAGCTACTTCAGCGGCAACGAGGTCTCCTGGAAGACCCGGCTGGCGCCGAGCATCGACGGGACCTCCACCGCCAACCGCACGCTGATCTGCTACAAGGAGACCAAGCTGGAGTTCGCGGCTCCCGACGGCATCCCTGATCCGGATCCGCATGTGTGGACCGGCGCGTTCCTGGACCCCGGCAGCTCGATCAAGGGCGAACCGTTCCAGCCGCAGAACATCCTCACCGGGTCGCTGTTCACCGTGAACGGCTCGCGCAGCGACGCGATCACCGTGCCGGGGTCGTACGCCGGCATGCGGCTGTGGCGCAACACCACGGTGGCCGGCCTGAGTCCGACCCAGACCGCGACCTTCCCGGTCGGCACCCTGGGCTACGAGTGGGACAGCGACCTGGCCAACAGCACCCGGCCGACCGGCGAGATCGATCTGTCCTCCACCACCGTGGACATCGCCGACGGCAAGCTGCGCGAGGACTACGGCAATGTGTACGGCAACGGCACCGCGACCCACAATCTGGTCGAGTTCCGCGACCAGACCTCGGGCGCGCTGGTGTTCGGCTCCGGCACCGTGCAGTGGTCGTGGGGCCTGTCCAATGTGCCGGCCGGCGACCCGGAGGACGAGGTCGTCACCGCGGACAAGCGCATGCAGCAGGCGACGGTGAACCTCTTCGCGGACATGGGCGTCCAGCCCAAGACGCTGCAGACCGGCCTGGTCGCGGCCACCGCCTCCGCCGACCACACCGGGCCCGCGGTGACGGTGACCACGCCGACGCTCGGCACCACCGTGCCGGCGCTGAAGCCGGTCAGTATCACCGGCACCGCCAGTGACGTGGGCGGCGTGGTGGCCCGGGTGGAGGTCTCCACCGACGGCGGCAGCACATGGAACGCCGCCACCGGCACCACCTCCTGGAGCTACAGCTGGACGCCGACCGACACCGGCACCCCGCAGATCAAGGTCCGCGCGGTGGACGACAGCGTCAACATCGGCCCGACCAGCACGGTACCGCTGACCGTCGGTCCGCAGCAGTGCCCGTGCACCGTGTGGGCGGCCACCTCGGTGCCGACCACGGTGAACAGCGGTGACGGCAGCGCCCTCGAACTGGGCGTCAAGATCCGTGCCAGCGCTGCCGGTTCGATCACCGGTGTGCGGTTCTACAAGTCCCCCAACAACACCGGGACGCACACCGGCAGCCTGTGGAGCGCGAGCGGCCAGCGGCTGGCCACCGGCACCTTCACCAATGAGACCGCGTCCGGCTGGCAGCAGCTCAACTTCGCCACCCCGGTTCCGGTGAAACCCAACACCACCTATATCGCCTCGTACTTCGCCCCGAACGGCGGATACTCCTACGACGGCGGCTACTTCAGCGGCAAGTCGGCGGGCCTGGCGCCGCTGACGGCGCTGGCGTCCGGCACCGACGGCGGCAACGGCGTCTACCACTACGGTTCGTCCGGCGGCTTCCCCGACTCGGTCTCCGCCGGGAGCAACTACTGGGTGGACGCGGTACTGGACACCTCGACGGCGAGCACCGTGCCGCCGGCCGTGACGGTCAAGTCGCCGACATCCGCGGCGGTGAACGTGCCGATCACCGCACCGGTGACCGCCACCTTCAGTGAGGCCGTCGACTCCAGCACCCTGGTGATGTCGGTCAAGGACGCCGACGGCGACAGCGTGCCCGGCAGCGTCACCACTCCCTCGGCGAACAGCGTGACCTTCGTGCCGTCGACCGAGCTGGCGCTGAACTCCACGTACACCGTCTCCGTGCAGGTGGACGACCTGTGGGGCAACCACATGGCCACCCCCACCACATGGAACTTCACCACCAGCGCCACCCCGCCCGCGGTCACCTGCCCGTGCACGCTGTGGCCGACCTCCGCGACGCCGGCCACCGCGGACATGACCGGTGACACCAACGCGGTGGAGCTGGGCACCCGCTTCAAGTCGGCGATCAACGGCTACATCACCGGTGTCACCTTCTACAAGGGCGCCGGCAACACCGGTACCCACACCGGCAGTCTGTGGTCCACCGACGGTACGCAGCTGGCCACCGGCACCTTCTCCAGCGAGACCGACACCGGCTGGCAGCTGATGACCTTCGCCGACCCGGTGCCCATCACGGCCGGCACCAGCTACGTGGTGTCCTACCATGCGCCCAACGGCAACTACGCCGTCGACGGCGGGTACTTCGCCGGCGCGCACCAGTCCTATCCGCTGACCGCCACGGCCGACACGGTGTCGAGCCCCAACGGCCTCTACCACTACGGTTCGGACCCGGCCATGCCCAACGGCAGCTACGGCTCGGCGAACTACTGGGTGGCGCCGATCTTCAGCACGGTGCCGCCGCCGCCCGCGCCGACCGGCACAACGTCCGAGACCACGTCCCAGACCGCGTCCCCGACCCGATGAGCGCTGCCGGGCGACCGACAGTACCCAGTCCACCCCTGTAGGAACGGAAGGTTGGCAGTCCGTCGATGAGCAGTGTCAGCGTAGTGATCCCCTGCTACAAGTACGGCCACTTCCTGGCCGACTGCGTCAGCAGCGTCCTGGCGGAGCAGGAGGGCCTGGACGTCCGGGTGCTGATCATCGACGACGCGTCGCCCGACGACTCGGCGGAGGCCGCGCGCAAGCTCGCGGCCTCCGACCCGAGGATCGAAGTGCGCGTGCACGAACAGAACAGGGGGCACATCGCCACGTACAACGAGGGCCTGCTGGAGTGGGCCGACGGTGACTACGTGGCGCTGCTGTCCGCCGACGACCGGCTGGTGCCGGGGGCGCTGGTACGGGCCGCGGCCCTGCTGGACGCCCATCCGGAGGCGGGCTTCGCCTACGGCAGGCCGCTGCGCTTCCAGCACGGCGGCCCGCTGCCGAAGGCGCGCACGCGGAGCACCGGGCAGGTCGTCTACCCGGGGCCGTGGTGGCTGGAGCGGAGGTTCGCCGAGGGCACCGGCTGCATCACCTCGCCCGAGGTCGTGGTCCGCACCAGCCTCCAGCGGAAGGTCGGCGGCTACGACCCGGAGCTGCCGCACGCCGGTGACATCGAGATGTGGATGCGGCTGGCGGCGCACGCCGACGTGGGCTACGTCCGCGGCGCCGATCAGGCGTACTACCGGGTGCACGGCAACAACATGTCCACCACCGACTTCGGCGGGCAGCTGGACGACCTGCGGCAGCGCCGGGTCGCCTTCGAGTCGGTGCTCGTCAAGTGCGCGGACCGGCTGCCGGATGCCGAGCGGCTGTCGCGCACCGTGCACACCCGGCTGGCCCGCTTCGCGCTGCGGCGGGCCTACCGGGCCTACGACCGGGGCCGCACCGCTGTGGTGCCGGTCGAGGAGCTGGTGGAGTTCGCCCGCGACTGCCTGCCGGGCTTCGCCTCGCTGCCGGAGTACCGGGCGCTGCGGCTGCGGCAGCGGGTCGGCGCGCGCACCATGCCCTACCTCCAGCCGCTGGTCCTGTCCGCGGTCGCCGAGCGCGGCCAGGAGTGGCTGTGGTGGCAGTCGTGGAAGCGCCGGGGACTGTGATGGGCCTGCCCGCCGGGTCAGTTGGCGGCCGGCACCGGCTCGACGGCCGGGGCGGGCTCGACGGCGGCTGCGGCGCGCGGCCCGCGGTAGAGCTCGCTGCGGCGGCGGGCGAAGCGGTCGGTCCACAGCGCCGCCAGCACGCCGCCGACACCGCCGGACAGCGCCACGCCGGCCAGCGCCCGGCTGCGGGTGCCGGCCTGCTCGACCGAGCTGGGCGGCACCAGCAGCTCCGCGGTCATCTGCGAGGCCGCCGGGATGTGCTGGGCGCTCTGCAGCGCCGCCAGATGGTGGCGGTACACCGAGATGATGGTGAACGCGGCGTTGTCGGCCGCGGCGGCTTCCTTCTGCCGGGCCTGGATCTGCAGCGAGGGGATCAGGTACTGCGGGGTGACGCTGGTGCCGCTGTTGCGCGGGATCAGCGCGTACCGCTCGTGGACGCCGGCCGCGGCGAGTTCGGCGGTGCCGGCCGGCGACTGGAGCTGCTGGATGATCGCGTACGAGACGGCGGCGACCGGCGGTTGCAGGTTCGCCAGCTGGTTCGGCTGGTTGCCGGTGACCGGCGGCTTGACGACGATCACCGCGGAACTCAGGAACTCGCGCGGCGGGCGCAGCACATGATGGGCGCCGAGCGCGGTCAGCAGCAGCGCGAACACCAGCACGTACCAGCGGCGCAGCAGTGCGAGGACGACCTCACCAGGGGACACCGGGCCTCCTCCCGTCGGGACCGATACTGTCAGGCCGTCGGACCCGCTGCCACCGGTTCGGGTATCTCGCCCCGAAAGCCGCCGGTTTGCGGAAGCGTTGGACCTGGGGAGGGCCCGTGACACTCGGCGAACTGCTGGCGGTGCTGCGCCGCCGCTGGTATCTGATGGCGCCGATCACGCTGATCGGCCTGCTCACCGGGGGCTACCTGTACACCTCGGTGCCGGTGACGTACGCCTCGCAGAGCTCGGTGTCGCTGCTGGACTCCACGGCGGTCGCCAGGCTGGCGCCCACGTTCGGCAACCCCATCGCCAACGCGGGGGGTTCCCTGGTCGTCACCGCCGATGTGCTGATCAGGACGCTGCAGTCGGCGGACGCGGCGAAGAGCCTGAACGGCATGGGCGTCACCGACCGCTACACCGTGGGATTCGCCGCGCAGGCCTCGGGGCCGCTGGTCGGGCTGGGTGTGTCGGGCACCGATCGCGACAAGGTGCTCAAGGAGACCGAGACGCTGACGAAGTTCGCCGGCGAGCAGTTGCAGGCGCTCCAGTCGGCCTCCCGGGTGGCGCCGCAGTACAAGGTCACCGCGGCGCCGATCGTGCTGCCGCAGACGCCGGTGTCGCAGATGAAGGCCCGTTACCAGCGGGTCGCCGCCGTCGTCATCGCCGGTACCGCGGCCGGCTTCTTCTCGTCCTTCGCCACCGAGAGCTTCGTCCTGGCCCGGCGCCGCCGCCGGAACATCCCGCAGCCGCGTCCGCGGGGCCGGTCCCGGCCGATGCTGCCGGGCCGCGGGCTGCTGCGCCGGCCGTTGGACGCCACCACGGTGCTGACCGGCTATCTGGCGCTGGCCTTCTTCATCCCGTCCAACCTGGCGCTGCCGGCGCTGGGCGGCGTCGGCACCCCGGCGAACGTCTTCGCGCTGCTGGGCCTGCTGTGGTATCTGGCGAGCTGGCTGACCGGCCGGATCACCCCGGCGTACGGCACCAGGGGGCCGCGGCTGGTGATGTGCGTCCTGGCCGCCGCGGTACTGATGGCCTACGTCGCCGACGCCACCCGCAGCAGCTCGCACGAGGAGGTGCTGGCCGCCGACCGGGGACTGATCGGGCTGCTGGTGTGGGTGGCGCTGGTGGTGCTGGCCTCGGCGGGCATCCAGGACCGGGACCGGCTGGACACGCTGATGCGGCGGATGATCGTGATGGGCACGGTGGTGGCCGCCATCGGCTACTACGACTTCTTCTTCGCCACGAACATCGCCGACTCCATCCACATCCCGGGCCTGAACTCCAGTGTCGCCGGCGTCACCACGCTGGACCGCGGCTCGTTCGTCCGGCCGCGCTCCACCACCGCCCAGCCGCTGGAGTTCGGCGGGATGCTGGCGATCCTGCTGCCCTTCGCCGTCCAGCAGGCGTTCGACCCGGTGCGCAAGGGCGCGAGTGCGCTGCGCCGCTGGGGGCCGGTGGCCCTGATGGGCGGCGCGCTGCCGCTGACGGTGTCGCGCACCTCCATCATCGGGGCGGCCATCGTGGTCCTGGTGCTGCTGCCGCGCTGGAAGCCGCAGCGGCGGTGGGCCGCGATCGGGTTGCTGACCGCGTCGGTGGGCGTGTTCAAGGTGCTGGTGCCCGGTCTGATCGGGACCATCACCACGCTGTTCTCGACCTTCCTGTCGAACTCCGACAGCAGCACCCAGGCCCGGACCGTCAAATACTCCGCGATCGTGCCGTATCTGAAGGAACGCCCGCTGTTCGGCCGCGGGTTCGGCACCTTCACCCCCGACCTGTACTTCTACACCGACAACCAGTACATGCTGTCGCTGGCCGAGATGGGCCTGCTGGGGCTGGTCGCGCTGTTCACGCTGTACTTCTGCGGGATCCACCAGGGCGGCGCCGTCCGGCGGATCGCCCGCACCGAGTCCGACCGGGAGCTGGGCCAGGCGTTCTTCGCGTCGGCGCTGGTCGCCCTGGTCGCCAGTGCGACCTTCGACGCGCTGATGTTCCCGATGTTCGCCGGCATGTTCTTCCTGACGCTCGGCGCCGGAGGCAGCTGTCTGGGCTTCCTGCGGCGCGACAGCCCGCCCCCGGCCGACGCGGCGGCCCGCGCCGCGGCCGGCCGGCCCGCCGTGCCCGCAGCGCGCACGGCCCCACCCCAACTCGTGGAGTCCTGATGCCCGCCAAGACCGCGGCCACCGGCCCTGTCGCCGTGCTCGTCGTGACCTGGAACAGCGCCGCGGTGCTGCCGGAGTTCATCGCCTCCCTGCCGCAGGGCATGGACGGCGTGGACTGGCGGCTGGTCGTCGCCGACAACGACTCGGCCGACGACACGGTGGCGGTGCTGCGCGAACTCGCCCCGGACACCACGATCGTGCAGACCGGCCGCAACGCCGGCTACGCGGCCGGCATCAACGCGGCGCTGGACGCGACCGCCGGCTGGCCGGCCGGCATCCGGGCGGCGCTGATCTGCAACCCGGACGTGCGGATGCGGCCGGGCTGCGCCAGGACTCTGCTGGACGCGCTGGGCGAGAAGCTCCCCGACGGGGACCGGGTCGGCATCAGCGTGCCGCTGCTCTACGAGGAGGACGGCGCCACGGTGGTCCGTTCGCTGCGCCGCGAGCCGAGCGTGGTACGGGCCTTCGGCGAGGCGCTGATCGGCAACCGCCGGGCCGGCCGCTTCCCTGCATTGGGCGAACTGGTCACCGACCCGCGGGCGTACGCGTCCTCGACCCGGGCCGACTGGGCGGCCGGCGCGCTGATGATGCTGTCCGGTGAGCTGCTGGACGCCTGCGGGCCGTGGGACGAGTTCTTCTTCCTGTACTCGGAGGAGACCGAGTACTGCCTGCGGGCCGGGGACCACGGCTTCGCCACCCGGCTGGAGCCGGCCGCCTCGGCGGTGCACATCGGCGGCGACTCGCGGGTCTCGCCGTTCCTGT
>NZ_FMCH01000131.1 GCF_900091855.1 Streptomyces sp. DvalAA-14 | reverse complement strand
CACCCCGCCACGCTGGCCGCGGTCCGGACCGGCCCGCAGCCCGAGGGCCGGCGCTGAACCCGTGCACCGGCCCGGGCCGAGCGCCCTGACCGGCCGTCAGCGCACCGCCGCGCGCTGGACGGCCTCCTCGATCGTGATGTCGCCCGCGACGAGTTCGAGGACGAGGCCGGCGCTGCCGGGGGTGTCCAGCAGGGCCACCAGCACGGCGGCCACGTCGTCGCGCGGTACCGAACCGCGGCCGGTGTGCGGCGCCAGCCGCACCCGGCCGGTGCCGGCGGCGTCGGTGAGGGCGCCCGGGCGCAGGATCGTCCAGTCCAGCGTGTCGCTGCGGGACCGGATCGCGTCGTCCGCCGCGCCCTTCGCCCGCAGATACGCGCTCATCGTCGGGTCGGAGCCGGTGGCGCCGGCGTCCGCGCCCATCGAGGAGACGATCAGGAAGCGCCGCACGCCCGCCATCGCGGCCGCGTCGGCCAGCAGTACGGCCGCGTCGCGGTCGACGGTCGTCTTCCGTTCCGCGCCGCTGCCCGCACCCGCGCCGGCCGCGAAGACCGCGGCGTCCGCGCCGCGCAGCACCGAGGCCACCTCGTCCACCGACGCGGCCTCCAGGTCCAGCACGACCGGCTCGGCGCCCACCTCGCGCAGGTCGTCGGCCTGCGCCGGGTTGCGGATCAGCCCGACCGCCGCGTCACCGCGCCCGGTGAGCAGCCGCTCCAGCCGTAGTGCGATCTGTCCGTGTCCACCCGCGATCACCGTACGCATACGGCGAGGCTACGCCTCACGGTGCGACTGGCGGGGGAGATCGAGTACGGCCTCGCCGGACGAGTCGCAGTACTCGCGCACCGCGCTGGTCCGGGACACCACCCGGCCCCGGTGGATCACGATCCGGCTGTACGCCAGCGACAGCACGCCGGCCAGGCTCTCGCCGCGCACCGCGAGCAGTTCGGCGGGGAAGCCCGCCTCGACCCGCACCTCGGGCAGGCCCATCACCGCCCGCGCCGCGCCGCTGATCAGGTCGTACGCCCGCGGCGGGCAGCACTCGCCGTGCGACACGAGCAGGAAGGCGGCCTCCAGCGGGTCGCCGCGGCCCACCGGGTTGGTCAGGTCGCCGAGCGCGCCGCTGCCCGCCGCGACCCGGACGCCGGCCGAGCGCAGCGCCCGGACCGGGGCCGTACCGCCGCGGTCCAGGACGCAGCAGCCGCCCTGCGGCAGGGCCACCACCGAGATC
>NZ_FMCH01000545.1 GCF_900091855.1 Streptomyces sp. DvalAA-14 | reverse complement strand
CCTGCCGGACAGCTGCTGCCGGACCCGGGCCCCGGGCGGCGGGAAGCCGCGCCATGCCCGGGTGGTCGCGCTGGCCGCGGGGTCGTGCCCGTGCGGGCAGGCCGAGCGGCTTGCGGGATGGCGTGCTGTACTGGCCAGGTGGAGCGAAAGCATGCATTTGGGCATATAACGCAGGCCGGGCGAGCCGGTGCGGCGGCTGCTGACGACGCGCGTGCGCGGCGGGCCGATCAGGTGCGGCGGCGGGTCCGGCTCATGATCGAGATCACCGCCCGCGGCGGGGCGTACCGCAAGGGCCTGGTGACGGCCGCCGAGCGGCTCAGTCCCGAGGAAGCAGTGGTGATCTCGGATCTGGAAGGGCGCGGACTGCAGGTGCCGCAGCTGCACGACGTGCTCTGCGGCGGCCATGTGCTGGTGGACGACCCGCAACTGTACGAGGACTGGCAGTTCGACAAGATCAGCTACCCGCGGCTGTCCAGCCACCACCACGACATCGACAAGGGGCGCTACCCCGACTTCGGGATGCGCGGACAAGTGGTGCGGGAGAAGCTGCACGGGCGCACCGAGCAGGGCACCTGGGTGCAGCTGGAGAAGACCCCGGCCGCGTTCGGCCAGCGCAAACTGCCCGCCCCGAGTGATCTCCGGCATCTCGTGGACTACCTGGTGTACCGGGTCACCCGCAGCAATGTCGGCCCTTGGGGCCTGTCCCGGATGACCGAGCGCCACCCGATGTACCTGTCGCCGAACCTCGCCGTGCCCACCACGCTGACCCCGCCGGTGGCGCGCTCGCTCACCCGGGCCCTGCGCCGTATCGAGGAGGACGACGACGTCACCGCCGTGTCCCAGGACCTGGCGGCCGCCTTCACGCCGCCGGACCGGCAGGATCTGGCCGCCGAGCTGGGGCAGTCGCTGTCCGGCAGGTCCGGGCGGGGTCTGTTCGGCAGCTCCGAGGTGTGGGTCACCGAAACCCCGTCGCGCACCGCCGCCGCCGTGCTCAGCGCGCCCCCGCCGTCGCAGGCGGGCCCGCGCCGGATCGGAGACCTCCATGAGTGACGACCACAGCAGCGTTCCCCCCGAGACGCCGCCGGGTCCCGGCGAGGCGTCGGTGCCCCCGGGCCTGGTGACGGCCGTGGTGGATCTGGTGGACACCGGACCGGTGCTGCTCGGTGCCTACACGATCGCGGAGCTGATCGCCGTGGACGCGATCGTGGACTTCCTGGAGGCCCGGCCCTCGGACGAGGTTCTCGCCGAGGCGGTCCGCTCGCTGGCGGCACGCCAACTGCTGCTGGCGGGTTCGACCGGTGACCAGGTCCAGGTACGGGGCGACCTGGGCATCGCGGTGGCGTTCCAGCAGCGGGCCCGGATGGTGCTCGACGCCCGCACGACGGGGACGGTCGCGGGGGAGCCGTGGCGGATCCTGCTGCTCCCGCAGCCCGAGCGGATCTGCATGGTGGTCCGCATCGACGCGCTCGGCGTCCACCAGATCGGCCTGTACAAGTTCGACGAGGCCCTCGACATGCTCACCGACTGGCTGCCCCGCGGCTCGGCGGCGGATCCCGATCCGGCGCTGGACGCCGACGCCCTGCTGACCTCGGCGGAGCGGTCCGCGCTGGTCACCGTCACCCACTACACCGCCGAGGGTTCGGCCGAGATCGCCGGCGCCAGCACCGACTTGATCCTCGCCCGCCGCGGCGAACGGCTGCACGTCCTGTCCCGGGACCCGGAGCACCGGGAGCGGCTGGTGCCGACCGGCGCGGGCGGCAGGGACGGCGTCCACGACCGGCTCGTCGCCATGCTGGCCTGAGGCATCCGGTTCGGATTCGGGTTCGGGGCCGGCTGGGCCGGGGGCCGCGGGGCCGGGGACCGACCGGGCCGGTCGGCGGGGGCTACCTCCCGGCGTCCGCCTGCCGGGCCGCCTGCTCCAGCCGGTTCCGGTACCGCTCCCACCAAGCCGGGTCGCCCGGCGCCACATTGCCGCTCCCGGCCCGCTGTCCCGTCGCGCCGTCGACGAGTTCACGGACGATGTCGGCGTGCCCGGCGTGCCGCTGCGTCTCGGCGATCATGTGGACGAGGATCCGCCGCAGGGACAGCTCGGACCGCGGTCCCCACGGCACCCGGCCGACCGTGTCCAGGGGAAGCGTCGCGATCGTCACGTCGGAGTGCGCGCACACCCGGCGGTAGTCGTCGACGATCTGCGCCCGCGTCTCGTCGGCGGTCGCCCACAGGTCGCTGTTCGGCTCGGCGGCCCCGGTGATCCACAGCGGCGGCGCCTGGACCGGGCGGCCGAACGTCTCCCCGAAGTACGCCGCTTCGGCGCCGGTCATGTGCTTGACCAGCCCCAGCAGGTTGGTGCCGGTGGGAGTCATGGGCCGGCGGATGTCGTACTCGGACAGGCCCTCCAGCTTCCACACCAGCGCGTCACGGGCGTCCTGGACATAGAGACGGAGATCCGCCTTCGCGTCTGCTTCGGTCATCGAACCAGTGTCCCGTCGTCCGGGTGATCACTGTCCACTGCTTTTCCCGCGGGGCGGCGCGCCACTCGCGGACACGTCCGACCCGCGGAACAGGCCGGCGGAACAGGCCGGCGGAACCGGTCGGCGGCGCGGAGCGGTTGAAGCGGACGGGAGCCGGGCATTCGTCGTTCCGATGGCGTCGGTGCATCCCGCACCGACGGCGGTCGGTACGTCCTCTCACCGATCCCATTGATACGTGTTTTCCCCAGCAGAAACGGCAGTTGCGTGCTGCAGATGAACGGTTCGGATCAACCCGCGACCGAGGTGGAGATCACTGTCAACAGGTGGTACAACTTTGAATCAGCCGATGGCCATGGGGGTGGAATCGACGCGATCGCTCTGCCCAACACCCGGCGATCCGTGGCTTCATCGAGGTTGCACGGTGCACAAGGTGCGGGGGGATCGCACCGCAAGCCGACCAGCGAGGGGCGCGAGCCGTGGTTCACCACGATCAACTCTGGGACAATTCCGCTTATCCACTCGTCGCCTATCTGATCGCCTTCATCGGCGCGGCACTGGGACTGGCGTGTACCACCCGACTTCGCGTGGTCGGGGCCACGCGGGGCAAGGGATGGCTCTTCGCGGGCGCCCTTTCGCTGGGCACCGGCATCTGGGGCATGCATTTCGTGGCCATGCTCGGCTACGACATCCAGGGCACCACGTTGCATTACAGCCTGCTTCCCACCGTGGCGAGTTGGGTCATCGCGGTGGTCTTCGTCGGGATCGGCATGCTGCTGGCCGGCCGGGACTCCTCCTGGCGGTCGCTGGTGGGCGCCGGCCTGCTGTCCGGGCTGGGCATCGCCGGAATGCACTACCTCGGCATGGCGGCGATCATCATCCCCGGCTCCCTGCACTACGACGCACTGGTGGTGATCCTGTCGGTAGTGATCGCCGTCGTGGCCGCCACCGCCGCGTTGTGGGCCACGCTCCGTGTCACCGGCCCGCTGTTCACGGCCGCGGCGGCGCTGGTCATGGGCGCGGCCATCGGCGGAATGCACTACACGGGGATGCTGGCGGTCACCTCGACGACCACCAGCACCACCAACAACCTGGGCGGCGTCACGGCTTCGACGTTCGTGGTTCCGCTCATCGCGGGCCTCACCCTGATCATCTTCATCGTCGGTTTCACCGTGATGCTCAACCCGGTGGCGGACCTCCGGCACGACCAGGCCGCCGACTCGCCGTCCGCCCGGACCGCCACCCCCGCGACGCAGCCGCAGAGCGCGGACCACTGAGCCGTCCAGCGCTGAGCCGTCGACCGCGAGCCGGCCGGACACCGCCCGCCGGTAACCGGCGGTCAACGTTCCCGTGGCGCGGCGGAGTTGTGCCGCGGCGTCCCTTTCGAGGGCGTGTCCGCGCCATGGCCGGGTAACGCGTGTTTCCTCCGGGCTGTACCGAAAAAGCCGGGGCATCCGCCGGGTCAGGGCAACTCGATCGCGAGGTACTCATGACCGACGACGAAGCGTCGGCTCCGCCGAGCCACGACGACATCGACGACATCGACGACATCGATCCGCAGGACAGGAGATCCCCCGGCCGGCTCAGGAGGGCTACCGAGATGATCTCCGCGTTAGGCGTGCTGGCCGGTATCGGTTTCGGCGTCTGGAGTCTGTATCAGAGCTCCCGCGCCCTCGACTACCAGGGGGACCAGCTCAGCAGCCAGGTGAAAGCCCAGGAGATGTCCCAGGCCGTCACCGTGAATCTGGTGCCGGCCGCTGAATTCAGCGCCGACCATCTTACGTACACGCTGGTCAACCGTTCGCAGGACCCCATTTCCCGGGTGAAATTGTATGTCGCCTTCGAAAAGCCGCACGGCCGCTACAAGGGCTATTTCGACTACGAGGTCTGGAACACCGTCCCGCGATGCAGCGAAGTCACCTTCGATCTGCGGGCCATCGCGCAGATGTATCCGGCCACCGCGCACATGGACCTGTCAGGAAGCTCCGGGACGAAGTTCGACGTGGGGGTGGTGTTCGCGGACGCGGCGGGAAAGACGTGGCACCGGCATCCGTCCGGGTTCATCAACGGCACGCCGTGGCTGGAAAAGCCGGAGGACGGCACGCGGTCGCCCGTGCTGCCCGACGCGTTCCACGGCTACCAGCCGTTGACCGATCACCGGATCCACGCGGTGCCGGCCGCGGGGCGGCCGTTCGTGCTGGCGGACAAGAGTGCCGCATCGGGGTGCTCCGGCCAGTAGGCAGGCGCGCGGCAGGCCCGGGGCAGGCGCGGGGCAGGCGTCGCGCCCGACCCGGTTCGCCCCCCGCCGGATCCGGGCCGCCGTTCCGGCTGCTCCGGTTGCCGGTTGCTCCGGTCGTTCGGTCGATCCGGTCCCTCAGTCGATCTTCGGGCGTTGACGCTGTTCGACCGGTGTTGCGAGAGTGAGTGACCGCACACCGGTCGCGGACCGGTCGGACAGCGGAAGGCGGCCGCCCATGGCCAGCGGTACGGACGGACCGGTCACCCGGGCCGACCTGCAGGCGTACGCGAGGGAACTGGCCGACCCGCTGCCGCGGTACGCCAGCCTCGGCGGCGCGCGGATCCGGCTCGGCGTCAACATCGCCCACCATGACGACACCGCCGCCGAACTCGAGGGCTACGCCCGCCCGCTGTGGGGCCTGGCGCCGCTGGCGGCCGGTGGCGGCCGGTTCGCGCACTGGGACGTCTGGGCCCGTGGGCTCGCGGCCGGCACCGACCCGGAACACCCCGAGTACTGGGGCGCCCCGGACGGCATCGACCAGCGCACCGTGGAGACCGCGGCCCTCGGCTTCGCCCTCGCCCTTGTCCCCGAGCGGCTCTGGGAGCCCCTCAGCGGCAAGGAGCGCGACCGGGCCGGCGCGTGGCTGGCCGCCTTCCTGACGGCCCGCACCCCGGCGAACAACTGGAACTTCTTCCCGGTCATGGTCAGCCTCGGCCTGGACCGGGTGGGCTACGCCCACGACCGCGACGCCCGGCACGCCCGGTTGGACCGGCTGGAGAGCTACGCGCTCGGCGGCGGCTGGTACGGCGACGGCGCGACCGAGCAGCGCGACTACTACATCCCCTGGGCCATGCACTTCTACGGCCTGATCTACGCCGCCCTGGCCGGCGACGGCGACCCGGCCCGCGCCGAGCGCTTCCGCCAGCGCGCGGCCGAATTCGCGGTCGGTTTCCGGCACTGGTTCGCCGACGACGGCTCCGCGGTCCCCTTCGGCCGCAGCCTCACTTACCGCTTCGCCCAGGGCGCCTTCTGGGGCGCGCTGCCGTACGCCGGGGTGGACGCGGTGCCGTACGGCGAGGTCAAAGGGCTGCTGCTGCGGCATCTGCGCTGGTGGCGGGCCCGGACCGGGCAGACCTCGCCGGACGGGCTGCTCAGCGTCGGCTACGGCTACCCGCAGCCGGGGGTGGCCGAGCAGTACAACGGGCCGGCCTCGCCGTACTGGGCGCTCAAGGCGTTCCTGCCGCTGGCGCTGCCGGCCGCCCACCCCTTCTGGACGGCGGAGGAAACCGCCCTCCCGGCGGACCTGCCCGCGGCCCTGGCCCAGCCGGAGGCCGGCGCGGTCCTGATGCGTTCCGGCGGCGACGTGACGATGCTCAGCGGGCGGCAGCACAACACGTGGGTGCGCGGCGGAGCGGCGAAGTACGGCAAGTTCGCCTACTCCACCCGCTTCGGATTCAGCCTGCCGGCCGGCGAACTCGGCCTGGCGCAGGGCGCGTACGACTCGATGCTCGCGGTCAGCGACGATGCCGGGGAGCCGGCGCACCACCGGGTCCGCGAGCAGTCCGCCGACCCGGAGGTGCTGGCGGCGGACGGCACCGTCCGCAGCGTATGGCGCCCCTGGCCCGACGTCGAGATCACCACCTGGCTCACCGCGGCGCCCCCCTGGCACCTGCGCACCCACCGCGTCCGCACCGCCCGCCCCCTGTCGACCGCCGAGGGGGCCTTCGCCGTCGACCGCGACGCCGGCCTCCCCCGCCGCCAGGCGGAGCCCGGCGCCGCCCTGGCCGTCTCGGCCGCCGGCGACCTGAGCGGCATCCGCGACCTGGCCTCCACCGTCCCCCGCGCCGGCCAGGTGATCGACCTCCTCCCCGGCACCAACGTCCTCGCCCGCCGCACCGCCCTCCCCACCCTGACGGCCGACCTCCCCCCCGGCACCCATTGGCTCCGCTGCGCGGTCCTGGCGACGGGCCCGTCGGACGCGGCCACCTGGGAGAGGGAGCCCCCGGAGCGAAGATTCTGAACGGGCCGGTCGCGCAGGTGCGTTGGGGGACGCGAGCGTCATCACCCGGCCTGCAGGGCCGAGGGGCTGGGCGGCACGGCGCCGCCCTGGCGGTCACCGGGCCGCCGCGGCCGCGCGGTGTGGGCTGCGTCGGTCGGCCTGCCGGACCGGGCCGGTTCTTGGGGGTGGCGACGTCATGACTCGGCCCTGGCGGGCGGCCTTCGGTGGCGTGGGTGGGGGCGGGGGATCGGCATGGGTGTGGGCGTGGGGCCCGGCGGCGTGGGTCTGCGTGGCTCGGGCTTCGCGGGCCGGCCGGGTTCTCGGGGGCGCCTATGTTCATCACTCGCCCTGATGGGCGGCTTCCGATGGCGTGCTGGAGGCGGGGATC
>NZ_FMCH01000223.1 GCF_900091855.1 Streptomyces sp. DvalAA-14 | reverse complement strand
CGGGGAACTGCGCACCCCCGCCAGGGTTACCGCTGCGCCCCGGTCAGGCGCACCCCGGGAATCCGCGCCCGCCGGAGCGTGCACGGAGGGCACACGGCGGCGCACAATCCGTTCACTTCCCCGGCGCGGCAGCGCCCCCCGCCCGGAACCGTCGTGCCAAACCGCCCGAAATTTAGGGCCCCGCCGCCCCACGAACCCGCCGCGCACGCTAAATTTCTGGCCATGCCCCGTGGACGTCACCGCCATTCGCAGCCGCTGCACCGAATGCTGCCGCCGCTCACCGTGGCGGGCTGCGCCGCGGCCCTCGCCGCCGCCTCCTTGTTCGCCGGTGATACCGGCGCGCTGCGGGTGATCACCGCGGCCACGGCGCTCACCGCCTGCGCCGGCGCGGCCCTGGCCCGCGGCTGGGACCGGTCGGCGGGCCGCCGGGTCGCCGAGCTGGAGACGCTCCGCGAGCGCGACGAGTGGCGCACCGACGAGCGGGTCGCCGAACTGGAGACCGACCTGGAGGAATCCCGCGAGCTGCGCGGCCGGCTGGAGAAGAAGCTGCGCGGCAAGCGCGCCGAGCTGGCCCGGCTGCGCACCGAGCACGCGGATCTGCTGCGGCGCTACGCCACGGCCGAGAGCGAGCGGGCCCGGGCGCTCGAGGCCCGCCGCCGGCTCCAGCTGGAAGGCGCCGGCGGCACACTCGCCCTGGCCACCGGCCGGTCGGCGGTCGGCCCGGCGGCTTTCCTGAAGGCCGAGCAGGCGCTGCGGGAACTGCCGCGCAACGCGGCCCGCCAGCAGGCCCAGCGCACGGTGGAAGAGGCGCGGCGCCGTGATGTGGCCGCACCCGAGGAGCCCCAGGGCAAGCACGCGGCGGCGGCGGACGGCGTCCCCGCCACTTCGCCGGCCGGTCTGCCGGTCCGCGAGCACCGGCTGGTGCCGGCCGTGGCGGCGGCGGTCCTGCCGTACGCGCAGCCGCAGCGCTCCGCCGCCCCCGGCACGCCGGCCCACCGGGCGATCGGCGGCTTCGACTTCTTCGGCACCCAGCGGGCGCCGGGCCAGCCGGACGACCCCGACGCGCCGGACGACCTGGACGCATCGGACGAGTTCGACAGTTCCGACGGTTCCGACGGGCCCGACGAGCTGGACACGGACGCCGCCGCCGAGCCGACCGGCCCGCAGGACGAGGCCGCTCCCTCGGCCGAGCACACCCAGGCCGAGGACCCCTCGTCGGAGGTCATCGATCTGACCGCCCACGACGAGACCGAGCAGCTGGACATGTCGGGGCTGCGCGCCCAGGCGTGAACCGCGGAATCGGGGCGGGGCCCTACCCCGTCACCCGCTACTTGTCGACGTCGCCCACGACGAAGAACATCGACCCGAGGATCGCCACCATGTCGGCGACCAGTTGGCCCGGCAGCAGCACCGCCAGCGCCTGGATGTTGTTGTACGACGCGGAGCGCAGCTTGAGCCGGTAGGGCGTCTTCTCGCCCTTGGAGACCAGGTAGTAGCCGTTGAGGCCGAGCGGGTTCTCGGTCCAGGCGTAGGTGTGGCCCTCGGGGGCCTTGAGCACCTTGGGCAGCCGCTGGTTGATCGGGCCGGGGGCCAGTTCGGCCAGCCGGTCCAGGCAGGCGTCCGCGAGGTCCAGCGCGTTGTGGGTCTGGCCGAGCAGTACCTCGAAGCGGGCCAGGCAGTCGCCCTCGGTCCGGGTCACCACGTCCAGGGTGTCCCGCAGCTCTCCGTAGGCCAGATACGGTTCGTCCCGCCGCAGGTCGAAGTCGACGCCGCTGGCCCGGGCGATCGGCCCGCTCACCCCGTACGCGTGCACGTCGGCGCGGCCCAGCACGCCCACCCCGCGGGTCCGGCCGCGGAAGATCTCGTTGCCGAGCACCAGGTCGTCGAACCGGTCCATCCGGGACCGCACCCCGGCCACCACCGCGCGCACCCGACCCGCCCAGCCGGCCGGCAGGTCCTCCTTGAGGCCGCCGACCCGGTTGAACATGTAGTGCATCCGGCCGCCGGAGATCTCCTCCATCACCCGCTGCAACTCCTCGCGTTCGGTGAACGCGTAGAAGATCGGCGTGATCCCGCCCAGTTCCAGCGGGTACGAGCCGAGGAACATCAGATGGTTCAGCACCCGGTTGAGCTCGGCCAGCAGGGTCCGGGTCCACACCGCCCGCTCGGGCACCTCCATGCCGAGCATCCGCTCGACGGCGAGCACCACGCCCAGTTCGTTGGAGAAGGCCGACAGCCAGTCGTGCCGGTTGGCCAGCATCACGATCTGCCGGTAGTCCCGCGCCTCGAACAGCTTCTCGGCGCCGCGGTGCATATAGCCGACGATCGGCTCGGCACTTTGGATCCGCTCCCCGTCCAGCACCAGCCGCAACCGCAGCACCCCGTGCGTCGAGGGATGCTGCGGCCCGATGTTCAGCACCATGTCGGTGCCCTCGGCCGCCCCGCCGACGCCGATCGTGGTCTCCGTCATGGGCTCATCCTCTCAGGTCCCCGGCCGGGGCTCACGCGGTGAGCAGATCCGCGCACCGCGGGCCGACCGGCGCCGTCACCCACAAGAAGTCGCCGAGGCCGCCGCCGGCGGTCAGTTCGGCGGCCTCGGTGGCGGCGGCCAGCGCCCGGACGTAGCCGGCGGGGTCGGTGGACGCCAGCACCAGCGGCGGGCGTCCGGCGTCCACGCCGAGGGCGCGCAGGGCGGCCCGCTGGGTCGTCACGGTGCCCCGCAGGGCGTCCATCGCGACGTGGGCGGTCAGATCGCTGCCGCCGTCCGGTACCGGCGGGACCTGCCGGCCGGCCCGGTAGCCGGTGAGGGTGCCGTAGGGCGGGCGGGCCGCCGCGGTGTGGCCGTAGTCGACCGCCACCGCGAGTCCGGCGGCCAGCGAGTCCACCGCCTCGCCCCAGGCCAGGTCCCTGGGCAGGCCGATCTCGGCCCGGTCGGCGCCCGCCCCGAGCGGCCACCACGCGCGCAGCCACGCCGCGTCCGGGCCGCGCACCGGCGCTCCCAGCCGCTCGGCGCCGTCCGCGGCCCGGACCTCCAGATAGCGGGCGGTGCCGCGGTCGTCCCTGCGGGCGATGTCCAGCGGCACGTTGTCCAGCCATTCGTTGGCGAACAGCAGGCCGCGGACCCCGGCCGGCGCTTGCGCGCTCCAGCCGATCCGCGGGTCCAGGTCCGCGGGCCGCGGCGCCCGTTCGACCGCGTGCACGCGCAGCCGCGCCGCGACCGGGGCCGGGACGAGCCGCAGGACGGCCTGGGCGAGTTCCGCGCGGCCGGCCGCCATGTCGACGAAGGCCAGGTCGGCGGGGTGGCCGAGCGCGGTGTCGACCCGCAGCAGCAGCGCGGCGACCGCCCGGGCGAACAGCCCGGACACGTGCACGGAGGTGCGGAAGTGATCGGCCGGCCGCTGCGTCACGAAGAACCCGGCGGGACCGTACAGCGCGTCCTCCATCGCAGTACGCCAGGGCGTCCAGTCCTTGTCCACGAGCTGAACCGTACGTGACGGGTGAGGTGGAACCGGTCACAGGGAACCTTCCTGACCTGCTGGAGCGTCCAAGGGGCGGGCAGTGTGTCTCCCGGGGCCGGTAGGGTTTCGGCATCGGAAGTACGTAGGGAGTGGACAGCTCATGACGGCCGGACATGACGGCACACCGGAGAACGACGACCCGTTCGGGTATCTCTACCGGTCCGAGGGCATGGAGCAGCCGGAGCCCGAAGCCCCCCAGCCGCGCCAGCCCCGTACCTCGTACAACTCGGTGCAGCGGGTGGGCGAGCGCCGCCCTCCGCTGCAGGCAGCGCCCCAGCAGGGTGGTTACGGCTACCCGCAGCAGGGTCAGCAGCCCGGCGGCTACGGGTACCCGCCCCAGCAGGGCCAGCAGCAGTACGGCCAGGCCGGAGGCCAGGGTCAGGGCCAGCAGCAGTACGGCGTGCCGCAGCAGCAGTCCTACGACGCCCCGCCGCCCGGGGGCGGCCACCGCGGCGGAAGCGGCCAGGACACGCCCAGCCGCAAGGGCCTGCTGATCGGGGCGGTCGCGGTGGTCGCCGCCGTCGCCATCGGCATCGCCTTCGCGATGACCAACGGCTCCGGCTCCGGCGACAAGAAGCAGGCGGCCAGCACGCCGAGCAGCGCGCCGGTCACCTCGGCCGCGCCCAGCACCCAGCCGACGCCCTCCGCCTCGGCGGGCCCGTTCGCCTCGCCGAAGGTCGACGTGTCCTCGCTGGCCCTGGGCGGCGGCGCCGTGCCGAGCACGCAGTGGCCGGGCTCGGACAGCGGCACCTATGTGGACCACATGGGCCAGGCCGGTGCGTCGGCGACCTGGACGGTCACCGTGCCGAAGGACGGTCCGTACACCTTCTTCATCAGCTACGGCAACGCGGGCCAGACCGCCGACCTGACCCTGGGGGTCAACGGCACGCCCCGCACGTCACCGGTGGACCTGCCGAACTACGGCAACTACACCGAGTGGGCGAAGGCGTGGAGCAACCACACCTATCAGTGGGTGGATCTGAAAAAGGGCGCGAACATCCTGTCGCTGACCTGCATGCCGAACACGAACTGCGGAGTCAACCTGGACCAGGTCTGGCTGAAGGAAGGCCAGGTCAAGCAGTAGTCCAACGCGTTGTCCCACTCGTGGTTCAACCCGCCGCCGGGACGACCTCCACCCGCCTCATCGCGTCCTGGTAGGCGGCCGGGTCGAACTCCCCGGCGGCCGGCGCGAGCACCGTCGCCGCCGACAGGGCGACCGCGCGGGCCAGCCGTTCCGGCCAGGGCAGCCCTTCGGCCAGCCCGGAGAGCAGCCCGGCCACCGCGGAGTCCCCGGCGCCGGTGGGGTTGCCGCTGAGCCTGCCGGGCGGCGCCGCCCGCCAACTGCCCTCCTCGGTCACGGCGAGCATGCCCTCGGCGCCCAGCGAGGCCGCCACCGCGCGGGCTCCGCGTCGCCGGGCGTCCGCGGCGGCCCGGGCCGGCTCGGCGAAGCCGGTCAGGCCGGTGAGCTCGTCGGCGTTCGGCTTGATCAGGTCGGGCCGGGCGGCCAGCCCGCGCCGCAGCGGCTCCCCGCTGGTGTCCAGCAGTACGAACACACCCGCCGCCCGCGCCTCGCGCACCAACTCGGCGTAGGCGCCCACCGGCAGCCCCGGCGGCAGGCTGCCGCACAGGGCCACCGCGGCGGCGTCCGGATCGGCCAGCAGCTCGCGGTAGACGCCGAGCAGCGCCGCCCATTCGGCCGGGCCGACGGTCGGGCCCGGCTCGTTGAACATCGTGGTGTCGCCGGTGGCCTCGTCCACCACGCCGACCGTGCGGCGGGTGGGCCCGGCGGTCGGCACCAGCGCGTCGGTGAGCAGCCCGGCCGGGCCGAGGCCGGCCAGCCGGTGCCGCAGTTCGTCCCCGGCCTGGCCGCCGGCGAAGCCGGTGACGACCGTGCGGTGGCCGAGGGCGGCCAGCACCCGGGCGACATTGATGCCCTTGCCGCCGGGGCGCTGCGCGGTGTCGAGCACGCGGTGGGTGGTGTGCGGGCGCAGCGAGGCGACCCGATAGGTGACATCGAGCGCGGAGTTCAGCGTGACGGTGATGATCACCCGTCGATGATGGCGCAACCCGGTGCCGGCCGGACCGCCCGGGGTGCCCCTTCCGCGGGTCGCCGGACGGTCCGCCGGTGGTGGCCACCGCCCGGCGGACGGTCGGGGTGCGCACCGCGCGCGGCCCCCCGGGCGGACCCGGCGGACCCGGCGGGGCTCCTGGCGGCCGTCAGGACGGCCGCACCACCCACTCGCCCTTGCGCATCACACCCACCAGGTCGTACGCCTCGTTCAGCACCACCAGGTCGGCGTCCTTGCCCGGTTCCAGGCTGCCGATCCGGTCGGACAGGCCGAGCAGCCGCGCCGGGTTGGCGGAGATGGCCCGGACGGCGTCCGGCAGCGACAGGCCGTCGAGGGTCACCGCCCGCTTGAACGCGGTGTCCAGGGTCAGCGTCGAGCCGGCGATGGAGCCGCCCTCGACCAGCCGGGCCACCCCGTCGCGCACCTCGACCTGCATCGGGCCGAGTTGGTACATGCCGTCGCCGAAGCCGGCCGCGTCCATCGCGTCGGTGATGAAGGCGACCCGCCCGGCGCCCGCGCTGCGGACGGCGAGTTGCAGCACCGAGGGGTGCAGGTGCGTCCCGTCGTTGACCAGTTCCACGGTGACCCGCTCGTCCTCCAGCAGGGCCGCGATCGGGCCGGGGGTGCGGTGCTGGAGCGGCGGCATGGCGTTGAACAGGTGGGTGGCCACGGTGGCGCCCGCGTCGATGGCCTCGCGGGTCTGCTCGTAGGTGGCGTCGGTGTGGCCGATGGCGGCGATCACGCCCAGGTCGGCCAGCAGCCGTACCGACTCGATGCCGCCGGGCAGTTCGGTGGCCAGCGTCACCATCCGCGCCGCGCCGCGGCCGGCTTCGACCAGGGCGCGGACCTCCGCCGGGTCGGGGTGGCGCAGCAGGCCCTCGTCGTGCGCGCCCTTGCGGCACGGCGAGATGAACGGGCCCTCGTAGTGGATGCCGGCGAGGTCGCCCTGTTCGACGAGTTCGGACAGCAGCGCGGCCTGCCGGGCCAGCACGCCGAGGTCGTTGGTGACGGTGGAGGCGACCAGCGTGGTGGTGCCGTGCTCGCGGTGGGTGCGCACCCCGGTGAGGATGTCCTCGGCGGTGCCGGAGGTGAAGGAGGCGCCGCCGCCACCGTGGTTGTGCAGGTCCACGAAGCCGGGCACGATCGTGCAGCCCCGCCCCGACAGGTCGAGCGTGCTGTGCTCGGCCGGCTCGTTGGCGGCGATCGAGGTGCCCTCGACCGTCAGCGGATGGTTGTCCACCACACCTGACGGCAGGACCACACGGGCACCCGTCAGCACCGTGCGCTGCGTTGTCGTTAGCGAGGCCATCAGGCGGTTACCTCCAGGGAGATGAGATCCCAGGCGAGCAGGCCGGCGCCCAGGCATCCAGCGGTGTCCCCGAGCGCGGCGGGGACGAGAAGAGGAAGCTTCTGAAAGGTGATGCGGGCCTCCACGGCTGCCCGCAGCGGGCCGAAGAGGGTGTCGCCGGCTTCGGCCAGCCCGCCGCCGATGATGAGCATCCGGGGGTCGAGCAGCGTCAGACCGGCGACCAGGCCGTCGGCGAGGGCGTCGATCGCCTCGCCCCAGACCGCCGCCGCCGTCGGGTCGCCGTTCTCCACGGCCCGCGCGCAGTCGGCGGCATCGGCCGCGGGGTCGCCGCTGGCCGCCGCCCAACTGCGGGAGACCGCCGCGGCCGAGGCGTAGGCCTCCAGGCAGCCGAGCTGCCCGCAACCGCACTTCCGGCCGCCGGGCCGGACCACGATGTGCCCGATCTCGCCCGCGCATCCGTGCGCGCCCGCCTCGATCCGGCCGTCGATGCCGATGGCGCCGGCGATGCCGGTGCCCAGCGGGACGAACAGGAAGCGGTCGGCGCCGTTGCCCGCGCCGATCCGGCCCTCGGCCAGTCCGCCCACCCGCACGTCGTGCCCGAGCGCCACCGGTACGCCGCCGAGCCGCTCGGACAGCAGCGCCCGCAACGGGACGTCCTTCCAGTGCAGGTTGGCGGAGTAGACCGCGACGCCGTTCGCCTCGTCGACGATGCCGGGGACGGCAAGTCCCGCCGCCGAGGCGGCTTCGCCGAAGGCGGCGGTGCCGTGGTCGCGCAACTCGGCGGCGAAGTCGAGGACGGTGGTGACCACCGCGTCGGGTCCGCGTTCCCGGCCGGTGGGGCGGCGCTCCTCATGGAGCAGGGTGCCGTCCGCGGCGACCAGGGCGGCCTTCATCCCGGTGCCGCCCACATCGAGGGCAATGACATGTCTCACGGGAACAGTCTCGCGGTTGACCCGCCTAAAGGTCTAGTCCACTCGGCCGCAAAGATCGATCTTCCGGTGGAATTCGGAACACGGCCCGAGCCGGGCGGAACCCGATGCCGAAGCGATATCACTCATGGTGTAGACCTTGGCTAAAGATGTGGGGAAGACTCGGCGCTTCCGTAGGCAGTACAGAACGCAGTACGCCAGTACTTCAAAAGGCGGTAGAACGGTGCAGCGGCGACTTCTCGGACTGGCGGCGGTCGGCGTCACGTCCGTCATGGCAATGAGCACGCTCAGCGCGTGCGGCAACAGCAACCCGCTGAGCGGAGACGTCACTTTGCACTTTGTCGCCGCCGACTACGGCGACGCCAAGACCGGCAACAGCTCCCAGACGTACTGGAACGACCTGGTGAGCGCCTTCGAGCAGCAGAACCCGCACATCAAGGTCCAGGTCCAGGTCCTGAGTTGGGACGTCGTGGACGACACGGTCGCCAAGATGGTCAAGCAGGGCAAGGCCCCTGACATCGCGCAGATCGGCTCCTATGCCGCCTATGCCGCCCAGGACCAGCTCTACAGCGCCGACGAACTCTTCACCGTCAGTGAGCAGGCCGACTTCATCCCCTCGCTGGTGACGGCCGGTTCGGTGGACCGCGTGCAGTACGGCATACCCTGGGTGTCCAGCTCCCGGATGTTCTTCTACAACAAGAAGCTCTTCAAGAACGCCGGTATCAAGAAGGCCCCCCAGGACTGGGCGGACATCAAGAAGGACGCCGAACTGCTCAAGGCGAACGGCGTGCCGGTGCCCTACGGTCTGCCGCTGGGTCCCGAAGAGGCCCAGGCCGAGGCGCTGATGTGGATGCTCGGCGCCGACGGCGGATACACCAGCCCGGCCGGCGACTACAGCCTGGACTCCGTGGAGAACATCAAGGCGCTCAGCTGGGTCAAGGACAACCTGGTCGACAAGGGCCTGGTGCAGTCCACCGATCCGGCCAAGACCAACCGCGCGGACATCTTCACCGACTTCCTGTCCGGCAAGGCCGGCATGGTCATGGGCCACCCGACGCTGCTCACCCAGGCCAAGGCCGCGCACATGGACATCGGCGTGGTCCCGCTGCCCGGCGAGAACGGCCCCAGCACCAACACCCTCGGCGTCGCCGACTGGATGATGGCCTTCAAGCAGAACGGCAACAAGGCCGCCGACGGCAAGTTCCTGCAGTACGTGTTCCAGGAGAAGAACTCGGTCCAGTTCCTGAACGAGTACGGCCTGCTGCCGGTCACCACCAGCGCCTCGCAGGAGATGCGGGACACCCCCAAGGACGCCGACCTGGTGCAGTTCCTGAAGCTGCTGCCCGACGCGATCTTCTACCCGGTCGACAAGACCTCGTGGGGGCCGGTCAGCGCGCAGATCAAGACGGGCATCGGGCAGGCGGTGCACGGCGACCCCAAGACGGTGCTGTCCAAGCTGGAGATCGGCGCGAAGTCGGCGGACGCCGCCAGCAACAAGGCGTCCGACTAGGGCATGCTGCTGGGGCGTCCGACGGGGGCGTCCTCCAGGGCGGTCGTCCCGGGGCGCGGCTGAGGAGAGGCGGGCCGGCCGGTGGAGATCACGGAGCTTTCCGAACGGGACCGCGCGGTGCTGGACATCGCCGGCCGCACCTTTACCGGCCCCGGCCCCCGCGAACGGGTGATCCGCGAGCGGCTCGGCCTGTCGCCCACCGCCTACTTCCAGTTGCTGAACGCGCTGCTGGACGACCCGCGGGCCGTCTCCTACGCCCCCGGGACCGTCAACCGGCTGCGCCGGGAGCGCGAGCGGCTGCGCGACGAGCGCTGACTCCCGGTCCCCGACCCGGGGCGGGCATGCGACCGTACGCCGGGCATGCGACCGCCCCGCGCGGGTAGGGTCGGCTCCATGGCCTCCGCCGACATCCTCACGCCCCACACGCCCGAGGGAAAGGAAGGGCTCGCGGCGCTGCTCGCGCGGCCCGAACGAGCCGTGGTCGCCCTCGACTTCGACGGCACCCTGGCACCCATCGTGCCCGATCCCGAGCAGGCCCGGGCCCACCCCGGCGTCGTCCCGGCCCTGGTCCGGCTCGCCCCGAAGGTCGCCGCCATCGCCGTCGTCACCGGCCGCCCGGCGGGCGTCGCGGTCCGCTACGGCGGCTTCGCGGGCGTCGCCGGCCTCGACCACCTCGTGGTCCTCGGCCACTACGGAGCCGAGCGCTGGGACGCGCACAGCAGCGAGGTCCGCGCCCCCGCCGCCCACCCCGGCGTCACCGCGGTCCGCGCCGAACTGCCCGGCTTCCTGGACCGCAACGGCGCCTGGCACGGCACCTGGATCGAGGACAAGGGCGGCCGCGCGGTCGCCGTGCACACCCGCCGTACCGAGGACCCGGACGCCGCCTTCGAGGCGCTGCGCGCCCCGCTGGCCGAACTCGCCGCCTCCCACGACCTCATGGTCGAACCCGGTCGCTACGTGCTGGAACTGCGCCCGCCCGGGATGGACAAGGGCGTCGCCCTGGCCGCCTACCTCGGTGAGACCGACGCCGGCTCGGTGCTCTACGCCGGCGACGACCTCGGCGACCTGGCCGCCTTCGCCGCGGTGTCCGCCCTGCGCGCCAAGGGCCTGCCCGGCCTGCTGGTCGCCAGCGTGGCCGGCGAGGAGTCGCCCCAGGAGCTGATCGACCGGGCCGACCTCACCGTCCCCGGCCCCGAGGGCCTGGTGGCCCTGCTGAACGCGCTGGCGGACGCCCTGCCGTAGGGCCCGCGACCGCCGGGTCAGTCGCCGAGCGCGTGCAGCTGTTCCAGGAACCAGCGGGACGGCGGCAGGGCGGTGGCCGCGTCGGCCAGCCGCTTGGTGCGGTCGGCGCGGTCCGCGTCCGGCAGGGTCAGGCCGGTGTGCAGCGCGGCGGCGGTGGCGCGGATGTCGTACGGGTTGACGGTGATGGCGTCGTCGGCCATCTCCTCGTGCGCGCCGGCCTCGCGGGACAGCACCAGCGCCACGCCGCCGTCCGACACCACCGGGACCTCCTTGGCCACCAGGTTCATGCCGTCCCGGATCGGGTTGACCAGGGCGACATCGGCGATGCGGTAGGCGGCCAGCGAGCGGGCGAAGTCGTCGTCGACCTTCAGCACGACCGGGGTCCAGCCGAGCGTGCCGTAGTCGGTGTTGATGGCCTCGGCGACCCGGGACACCTCCGCGGTGTAGTCGCGGTAGAGCGGCAGGTCCTGCCGGGAGGGGTAGGCGAACGCGATGTGGACGACGCGGTCGCGCCACTCGGGGCGGTCGGCCAGCAGCCGGCGGTAGGCGAGCAGGCCGCGCACGATGTTCTTGGACAGCTCGGTGCGGTCCACCCGCACGATCAGCTTGCGGTCCGCCCCCACCTCGGAGCGCAGCGTGTCGATCCAGTCGTCGACATCCTGCCGGTGCGCCCGCTCGCGGAGGAACTCGCCGTCCGCGCCGAGCCCGTGCACCCCCAGCCGGGTGGTGCGGCCCCGCCAGGAAACCGCCATCCCGTCCGCCGAAAGGGTGGCGCCCAGCACCGACACGCAGCAGGCCGCGAAGGCGTCCGCCCACCGCCGGGTCAAGAAGGCCGCCCGGTCGGCGCCGAGAATGCCGGCCAGCAACTCCTCGGCCACGTCGTCCGGCAGCAGCCGGAAGTAGTCCGGCGGCGCCCACGGGGTGTGCGTGAAGTGCCCGACCCGCAGGTCGGGGCGCCGCTCGCGGAGCATCGCCGGGACCAGCGACAGGTGGTAGTCCTGCACCAGCACCTGCGCGCCCTCGGCGGCCTCCTGGGCGAGCGCGTCGGCGAACGCCGAGTTGTACGCCTGGTAGGCGGCCCACTGCTCGCGGAAGTCCTCGTCGAAGATCGGCTCCACCGGCGTCTGGTACAGCATGTGGTGGACGAACCACAGCACCGAGTTCGCGATCCCGTTGTACGCCGCCTCGAACACCGGCGGGTCGACCGCGATCATCCGGCTGCCGTCCTCGCCGACGCCGCGCCGCACCGCCTCCCGGTCGCCGTCCGACAGCGCCGCGCACACCCACACCGCGTCGGCGTCCGGGCCGATGGCGCTCAGCCCCGACACCAGCCCGCCGCCGCCGCGCCGACTGCTCAGCGTTCCGTCCTCACGGAGGGTGTACGAGACCGGGCCGCGATTGGAGGCGACCAGGATCCGGGCAGCGTGCTGCGTTCCGACCATGCCGCGAGCTTAGCCAGGCACGCCGTGCCTCAAACCAACCCACCCGGCATGTGCCGCCGCCCGGCCACCACCTCGGCCGATTCCGGCCCCGCTCCGGTCGCGCCGCCGGCCCGGTCGGCCGGCGCCCGCCCGGCCGGCCGCTCCGGCGGCTCAGGCTGCACGCCGTGCCAGGTACTCGCCGATCTCCAGCATCGGCGGGCGCTCCTGGGTGTCCACCGAATGGGTGCGCGGGATGAAGCCGTCGTTCTCCCGGTCGAACTGGGTCAGCAGCGGACGGACCAGGTGGGCGCGGGCCAGCCGGTGCTGCGCGGTGTGGTAGATCGTGGCGGCCATCCGGCCCAGGGCCTGGCCGTCCTGGTGGCGGTGGTGCCGCTCGCCCACGTCCACCTGCGCCATGGCGTCCAGGCCGACCAGGTTGAGCGCGTCGACCAGCATGCCCAGCTCCACCCCGTAGCCGACCGGGAACGGCAGCCGCTCCAGCAGCGAGCGCCGGGCGGCGTACTCCCCGCCGAGGGGCTGGACGAAGCCGGCCAGCCGCGGCCAGTGCAGGTTCAGCAGCGGGCGCGCCACCAGCTCGGTGACCCGGCCGCCGCCGGCCGCCACCACCTCGCCGCCGGTCTCCAGCGGGCGGTCGTACATCGCCTTGACCAGCCCGATGCCCGGATCGGTGAGCAGCGGCCCCACGATCCCGGAGACGAACCGGGTGTCGAATTCGCGCAGGTCGGCGTCGATGAAGGCGACGATCTCCCCGCTGGTGACCATCAGTGACCGCCACAGCACCTCGCCCTTGCCGGGCACGGTGGGCAGCCGGGGCAGGATCGCGTCCCGCCGCACCACCCGGGCCCCGGCGTCGGCGGCCACCTGCGCCGTACGGTCGTCCGAGCCGGAGTCGACCACCACCAGCTCGTCCACGAGGGGCACCTCCGGCGTCATCAGGTCGCGACGGATCGCGGTGACGATGTCGCCGACGGTCGCCTCCTCGTTCAGGGCCGGCAGCACCACACTGATCGTGCCTCGCTCGCCCGCCGCGCGTTTCGCGGCCAGCAGCAGGTTCAGGGGCCGATCGTTCGCCGACCACGACCGGCGCGCCAGCCAGCGCTCCACCTCATCGAGCACGTGCGCTTCTCCCTGCCGGAGTGAAACCCGGTTGTCATGCCCGGCTGCGGTGCCCGGGGCGCCCCTTCCGACCCATCTCGCGGTACGGACGGGAGGCTCGAACACGACACTTCTCAGTTACAGTCTTGAGCAACACCTGCGGTCCCCGCATCCCGGGGCCGCCGGAACGACAAATGCCCGGATCATCGCGTCCGGTGCCATACCGCTCATCCAGAGGGGCAGAGGGAACGGCCCGTTGAAGCCCCGGCAACCCTCCCGCCGACCGCGAGGTCACACGGTGGGGAAGGTGCCAATTCCGTCTCGTGGCGACGTACGTCACGAGGAAGATGAGGAGAAAGGGCCTCGCCATCATGGCTGTGCAGACCGTCGCCGGTACCGACGACACCACCCCCCCTCGCCCCGCCCCCTTCGGACCGGCCGCCGCGCTGTCCTGCCGGGAATGCGGCACCCGCTTCCCGCTCAGCCCGATCTTCGCCTGCCAGGAATGTTTCGGGCCGCTCGAAGTGGCCTACGACCTGCCGCTGGGCGACCCCGAGGGCCTGCGCCGGCGGATCGAGGCCGGCCCGGCCAGCATCTGGCGGTACGCACCGCTGCTGCCGGTGTCCGCCGACGTCGCCGACCACCCGAACCTGAACCCGGGGTGGACCAAGCTCGTCAAGGCCGACAACCTGGCCCGCGAACTGGGCATCACCGGCGGCCTGTACGTCAAGGACGACTCCGGCAACCCGACGCACTCCTTCAAGGACCGGGTCGTCGCCATCGCCCTGGAGGCCGCCCGCACCTTCGGCCTGACCACGCTGTCCTGCTCCTCGACCGGCAACCTCGCCGGCGCCGTCGGCGCCGCCGCGGCCCGCGCCGGCCTGCGCTCGTGCGTGTTCATCCCGCACGACCTGGAGGCCGGCAAGGTCGTCATGGCCGCGGTCTACGGCGGCGAACTGGTGGGCATCGAGGGCTCGTACGACGATGTGAACCGTTTCTGCTCGGAGCTGATCGGCGACCCGATCGGCGAGGGCTGGGGCTTCGTCAACGTCAATCTGCGGCCCTACTACGGCGAGGGCTCCAAGACGCTGGCCTACGAGATCGCCGAGCAGCTCGGCTGGCGGCTGCCGGACAACCTGGTCGTTCCGATCGCCTCCGGCTCACAGTTGACCAAGATCGACAAGGGCCTGCAGGAGCTGATCAAGCTCGGCCTCGTCGAGGACAAGCCCTACCGGATCTACGGCGCCCAGGCCGAGGGCTGCTCCCCGGTCTCGGCGGCCTACAAGGCCGGCCAGGACGTGGTGCGGCCGGTCAAGCCGGACACCATCGCCAAGTCGCTGGCGATCGGCAACCCGGCGGACGGGCCGTATGTGCTGGACATCGCCCGGCGCACCGGCGGCGCGGTCGAGGACGTGGACGACGAGCAGATCGTGGCCGCGATCAAACTGCTCGCCCGCACCGAGGGCATCTTCGGCGAGACGGCCGGCGGGGTGACCGTGGGCGTGCTGAAGAAGCTGATCGAGACCGGGCAACTCGACCCGGCCGCCGAGACCGTCGTGCTCAACACCGGCGACGGACTCAAGACCCTGGACGCGGTGGCGCCGACCACCGGACCCACCGCGATCATCCGCCCCACCGTTGCCGCGTTCCGAGAGGCTGGCCTCGCATGACCGCATCCGTCCGTATCCCGACCATTCTCCGCACCTACACCGGCGGCCAGGCGGAAGTGCCGGCCGAGGGCGGCACACTGGCCGAGGTCATCACCTCGCTGGAGAACAATCACACCGGTATTTCCGCGCGGGTTCTCGATGACAGCGGAAAGCTCCGCCGTTTCGTGAACGTTTATGTCAACGACGACGATGTGCGTTTCTCGGAAGGTCTCGACACCGCGGTGCCGGACGGCGCCAGTGTGTCGATCATTCCCGCGGTGGCCGGCGGCTGAAACGGAATCGCCGCGGTTCTGTAGGAAGCTCTGACGCAGCAGCCCCGTTCACCCTTTGTGGTGGGCGGGGCTGCTGCGTTGGGGTGGTGCGGGAGGGCGTAGGGCGGTGCGGCGCGGTAGTTGAAGCGTTGTACAGTTGCCGGGGGCAAGCGAGCGGGCCGGGACGGCCGGCTGCGACGATTTATCGCCAAATTCACGATTGAATTTTCCGGATGATCCGTTATGTCCGGTCCGAGATGCCCCTCCTTATCTCCTTTTCCTGGGTTATTTCCGATGAGTCAGACCCAGAATTCTCGTCCGATTGACCTGTTGCACTGGGCATCCGTGCAGATACATTCAGCCGCGGTCGACGCGTTCCGGCGCACGCCTCCCAGGGCTCCCACCTGACTACGGTAAGGGTCGCTCCGGCGGGTGAGGTCTGACCCGGGCCCGCGGAGTGCGGGGCTGCGACAGGGCCAGTAATAGGGGAGTTGGGAATGGCTCAGGGCACCGTCAAGTGGTTCAACGCGGAGAAGGGCTACGGCTTCATCGCGGTCGACGGTGGTGCGGATGTTTTCGTCCACTACAGCGCGATCCAGATGGACGGCTACCGCACCCTCGAAGAAGGCCAGCGAGTCGAGTTCGAGATCTCGCAGGGTCAGAAGGGGCCGCAGGCGGACATGGTCCGGCTGGCAGGCTGACATCCCGGCGCGTTCGGCCATCGACGCTCCGTTCGCACGGTTTCTCACGCGTGCAGGGTCCGCACCCCTCCAGGGGTGCGGGCCCTTCATGCGTCTGCGTCGCACGAGGCGCCCGCAAGAGGGGCAACGCCCTCCGACGCTTGCACTCGCAGGGGTAGAGTGCTAATCATTGGCATTGGCACTCTCCTCGTGAGAGTGACAACTTGGACCGGGTCGGTGAGGCCCGCCCGGACGTCGGGAAGGAACCGGCGGCCGGCTGGCCGTCCGTCGCGGGCGCCACACGGTCCGATCCACCGCCCCCCGCCTCGGTGGGGGAACCCCCAGTCCGCGGAGGACACTTCACCATGGCTAAGATCATCGCGTTCGACGAGGAGGCGCGGCGCGGACTCGAGCGCGGGATGAACCAGCTCGCCGACGCCGTCAAGGTCACCCTCGGCCCGAAGGGCCGCAACGTCGTCCTCGAGAAGAAGTGGGGCGCCCCCACGATCACCAACGATGGTGTCTCCATCGCCAAGGAGATCGAGCTCGAGGACCCGTACGAGAAGATCGGCGCCGAGCTGGTCAAGGAAGTCGCGAAGAAGACCGACGACGTCGCCGGTGACGGCACGACGACCGCGACCGTACTGGCCCAGGCCCTGGTCAAGGAAGGGCTGCGCAACGTAGCCGCCGGCGCCAACCCGATGGCCCTCAAGCGCGGCATCGAGAAGGCCGTCGAGGCCGTCTCCGCCGCTCTGCTGGAGCAGGCCAAGGACGTGGAGACCAAGGAGCAGATCGCTTCGACCGCCTCCATCTCCGCCGCCGACACCCAGATCGGCGAGCTGATCGCCGAGGCGATGGACAAGGTCGGCAAGGAAGGCGTCATCACGGTCGAGGAGTCGCAGACCTTCGGCCTGGAGCTCGAGCTCACCGAAGGCATGCGCTTCGACAAGGGCTTCATCTCCGCCTACTTCGCCACCGACCTGGAGCGGATGGAGGCGTCGCTCGACGACCCGTACATCCTGATCGTCAACTCCAAGATCTCCTCGGTGAAGGACCTGCTCCCGCTGCTGGAGAAGGTCATGCAGTCCGGCAAGCCGCTGCTGATCATCGCCGAGGACGTCGAGGGCGAGGCCCTGTCCACCCTGGTGGTCAACAAGATCCGTGGCACCTTCAAGTCCGTCGCCGTCAAGGCCCCGGGCTTCGGTGACCGCCGCAAGGCCATGCTCGGCGACATCGCCATCCTCACCGGCGGCACGGTCATCTCCGAAGAGGTCGGCCTCAAGCTGGAGAACGCGGGCCTGGACCTGCTCGGCCGCGCCCGCAAGGTCGTCATCACCAAGGACGAGACCACGATCGTGGACGGCTCCGGTGACACCGACCAGGTCGCCGGCCGGGTCAACCAGATCCGCGCCGAGATCGAGAACAGCGACTCGGACTACGACCGCGAGAAGCTCCAGGAGCGCCTCGCCAAGCTCGCCGGCGGCGTGGCCGTCATCAAGGCGGGCGCGGCCACCGAGGTCGAGCTGAAGGAGCGCAAGCACCGCATCGAGGACGCGGTGCGCAACGCGAAGGCCGCCGTCGAGGAGGGCATCGTCGCCGGTGGTGGCGTCGCGCTCCTGCAGGCGACCGCCGTGTTCGACAAGCTGGAGCTGGAGGGCGACGAGGCCACCGGTGCCTCGATCGTCAAGCTGGCGCTCGAAGCCCCGCTGAAGCAGATCGCCGTCAACGCCGGCCTCGAAGGCGGTGTCGTGGTGGAGAAGGTCCGCAACCTCACCCCGGGCCACGGCCTGAACGCCGCGACCGGCGAGTACGTCGACCTCATCGCCGAGGGCATCATCGACCCGGCGAAGGTCACCCGCTCGGCCCTGCAGAACGCGGCCTCCATCGCCGCGCTCTTCCTCACCACCGAGGCCGTCATCGCGGACAAGCCGGAGAAGTCCGCTCCGGCCGCTCCGGGTGGCATGCCCGGCGGTGACATGGACTTCTGATCCTTCGGGGTCGAACGTCCAGCACGCGCACAGCAGGCGGCGCCTCCTCCCCTCGGGGAGGGGGCGCCGCCTTCGCGTGCTGCCCGGTCGTGGCGTGGCCGCCGTATGTACGACGGATCCCGCCGTCAGCTCGGGCGCAACGCCACGCGGTGGCTCAGGTAGTTGCCGAGGAAGCCGCCCGCCTCGCCGGCCTTGTACGCGGTGGCCACCCCGGTCAGCTCCGCGCCGTCCGGCGTGGTGGACCGGCGCAGGCCCAGGCTGAGCAGCGGGCTGTTGACGCGGGCGTCGGCGGTGGGCAGCGGCAGCGGCAGGGCCGCCCGCAGATCCCAGTCCCGGGAGGCCGACGCGGTGCCCTCCGCCCGCTCGCCGTCGACCCGCAGGTCTATCCGGCCCGCCTCCCGTATCCGCAGCTCGACCGCCAGCTCGCGCTCGGGCGCCGGGATCCGGCCGGTCCACCGGCCCGGTGGCAGCTCCAGCGGCCGCTCCGGATCGTCGTGCGGCACGATGATCCACTCCAGCTGGAAGCCCGGGACGAGCATGCCGAGCAGCGCGCCGAGCACCGCGTCCCGGGCCGCCTTGTTGGTGGAGTTGGTCAGCACGGCCACCGAGAGGCGCTGTTCGGGCACCGCTACGACCATGGCGCCCGTCCCGCCGCCGCCACCGCTGTGGCTGAGCACCAGCGGGCGGCCGTCCCGGCCGCCGCCCGCGACGCACCAGCCGAGGCCGTAACCGAGGTGCTCGTTCAGCGGCAGCGCGTCCCGTACGGCGGCGGTGGTCGCCGGCGTCAGCAGGCTCGGGGCGCGCTGGGCGAAGAGGGCGAGGTCGGAGGCGGTGGCCCAGCCGAGGGTCGCGCCCGGGTGGCCGCAGTCGTAGGCGGGGTACGGGCGGCCGTCGGCGGTGTACCGGACGGCGGCCGGGCCCGGGCCCGGGTGGACGGGGCCGAGATGGCAGCTGTCGAGCCCCAGCGGGCCGAAGACCTCGTCCCGCAGGACGTGGCCCAGCGGGCGGCCGGTGACGTCCTCCAGCAGGCGGCCGAGCACCCGGTAGCCGAGGTTGGCGTACTCGAAGCCGGAACCGGGCGCCCGATGGCGTACCGCGTAGCGGTCCGGGTCGACCGGCGCGGCGCCGTCGCCGTAGTCCCAGGCGTAGAAGGCGCCCAGCCCGCCCCGGTGCCGCAGGAGTTCGCGGGCAGTCGGGCGCCGGTGCGGTCCGAAGTACGGCAGTGCCGCGGCCGGCACCGGGGCGTCCAGGTCCAGCAGGCCCGCGTCGGCGGCGCGGCACACGGCGGTCGCCGTCATCGGCTTGGTGACCGACCCCACCCCGTAGGCGGTACCGGGTTCCGCCGCCCGGCCGCTGGCGGAGTCGGCCAGGCCCCAGGCCCCCGCGTGCACGACCTCCCCCTCGGCGGCGACCGCCACCGAGACGGAGGGGCAGTGGTGGGTGGCCAGTGCCGCGGCGCAGACGGCGTCGAGCCTGGCGGTGTCCAGAAGGTCGGTCACGGGCGGCCTCTCCGGTACGGGATCCGGCGTCGGGATCCGGTGGGCGGTTCCGTCGGGCGGTTCCGGTGGGGCCGAGTGTGCCGGAGGAGTGCGGGCCTGGGCCGGCTGCCCCCCTGCTTAGTCCGGCTGCCCTCCTGCCGCTGCGGCCAGCGCCTGGCGGAGGTGGCCGTCGGAGGCCGTCAGCAGGCGGGCGGCGGTGGGGGCATCGACGTGGGCGAGCAGGGTGAGGATCGCCGGTTTGACCTCCCCGTCAGTGGCCGTCAGCGCCGCTTCGATGGCGGCGTCCCCCGCACCCGTGGCGAGGGCGACGATCCGCCGGGAGCGGGCCCGCAGCTTCTCGTTGGAGGCGCGGACGTCGACCATCAGATTCCCGTACGTCTTGCCGAGCCGGATCATCGTGATGGTCGAGAGCATGTTCAGCACGAGCTTCTGCGCGGTGCCGGACTTCAACCGGGTCGAGCCGACGATCAGTTCGGGCCCGACCACCACCTCGATGCCGTGGTCGGCGGCAGCGGCCAGCGGCGAGTCGGCGTTGCAGGACAGCCCGACGGTCAGCGCGCCGGCCGCCCGCGCGTACTCCACCGCGCCCAGCGCGTACGGGGTGCGGCCGGACGCCGAGATCCCCACCACGCAGTCGTCGGCGGTCAGGCGGAGCGCCGCCAGATCCGTCGCCGCGAACTCCCGGCTGTCCTCGGCGCCTTCGACCGAGGTGACCATCGCGTCCGGACCGCCCGCGATCAGCCCCACCACCTCGCGGCCGGGCGTGGTGTTGAAGGTCGGCGGGCACTCGCTGGCGTCGAGCACGCCGAGCCGCCCGGCGGTGCCGGCGCCCGCGTAGACCAGTCGGCCGCCGCGTGCCATGCGGTCGGCGATCGCGTCGATGGCCGCGGCGATCTGCGGGAGTTGGCGGGCCACCGCCGCCGGCACGGTGCTGTCCTCGGCGTTCATGGTGCGGGCGATCTCCAGGGTGGAGAGCCGGTCGATCTCGGCGAGCTCGGGCCGGAACGCCTCGGTGGTCAGCGTCTCCAACTCGCGGCGCAGCTCGGTGTACTGGGTCATGTGCGGCTCGTTCATCCTTCTCGCGACGGGGTGTTGTGCAGCGGGGGGCGGCGGGGAGGCGGAGGCGTTACGCGCGGCCGGCCCGCGGGGTGTGCCGGTGGGCCAGCGCCTCGTACGACGCGGACAGCGCCGGCGCGGCGGCCTCGTAGGTGCGCTGGGCGACGCCTATGAACAGGCAGTCCACGACCAGCAGTTGCCCGGTCCGGCTGGACATCGCGGCGGGTCGCAGTTCGCTCTCGCGGGAGGTGGCGGTGGTGAGGACCACGTCCGCGTACTGCGTGACCGTACCGTCCGCCCGCCCGGTGATCGCGATGGTGGTGGCGCCGGCGTCGAAGGCGGCCCGCAGCGGGTCCACCACGTCGTGCGTGCTGCCGGAGTGGGTGATGGCCAGCGCCACGTCGCCGGCCCGCAGCTGCACCGCGTTGGTGACGGCCAGGTGCGGATCGGTGTGGGCGTGCGCTATCAGCCCGATCCGCAGCAGCTTCTGCGCCAGGTCCTGCCCGACCAGGCTGGAGGCGCCGACCCCGTACACATCGATCCGCCGGGCCGCCGCCAACGCGGCCACCCCGGCTTCCAGCTGGCTCATGTCGAGCTGGGCCGCGGTGTCGGCGAGGGTCTGCTGCTCCTCCACGGCGAGCTTGGTGACCACGTCGGCCAGCGGGTCGTCCACCGCGATGTCGGCGGTGACGGCCGGCGCGGCGCCGGTGGCCTGCTGCGCGGCCAGCGCGGCCAGCGCGAGCCGCAGGTCGCGGTAGCCGGGGTAGCCCAGCAGCCGGGCGGTGCGGACGACGGTGGCCTCGCTCGTCCCGGTGTGGACGGCGAGCGCGGTGACGGTGAGGCGGGCGCAGCCGGCCGGATCGCCGGCGACCGCCTCGGCCACCCGCTGCATGGACCGGGTCATCGACGGCGCGAGGGTGCGGACCTTGGCGGCCAGGGCTCCCGGGTCGGGACTCGCCACCGACCCGCCGGGCGCGGGGGGCACGCCGGGCGCGCCGGGTGCGCGGGGGAGGGCGCGGACGCTCGGGGAGAAAGTTTCCTTCACGCTGTAGGTCACCCTCTGAAAGGTATTTTCAGCGCTGGGCGGCGTCAAGGGGATGCCCCGGGGTGTCGGCCCGGCCGTTTTCCGGTGTGCGGGCCGGGCGCCACCGGGTGCGCGGTGCGGGCTGGGACGGACCCCGGTCGATATCCGCGCGGGCTTGCGACAATGGACTCATGGAAGGCCAAGCAGACAACCGTACGATCGAGGTGGCGCTGCACGACGCCCGCGCCCGCGTCCTCGCCGACCTCGCCGCCCGCGCGGTGGCGCAGGCCGAGGTCGTCTCCCTGCTGGAGGAGGCGGTCAGCAAGCGCCGGTGGTGGGTCCAGCAGTGGCCGGACGGAGCCGCGTACGTGGCCGGGCTCCTCGCGCAGGACGTCCAGGACGCGCTGATGGAGACGCAGGGCCGCTGGCCGCTGTGCACGGTCTGTGACGAGCCGCACGCCCTGGCGGTCGAACCCGAGCTGGGCCCCGACCCGCACTGGGTCTGTGAGGCGCTCGGCGAGGCGATCGCCCCGGTGGGCGCACTGGGCGGGTGACCGCGCCATGACCGTCTACATAGACCCGCCCACCTGGCCCGGCCACGGCCGCCTGTGGTCCCACCTGATCAGCGACCGCTCCTACGACGAACTGCACACCTTCGCCGACCGCCTCGGCGCCCCGCCCCGCGCCTTCGAACGCGACCACTACGACATCCCCGCCCACCGCTACGCCGACGCGGTCCGCCTCGGCGCGACCGAGGTCGGCAGCAAGGAACTCCTGCGCCGCCTGACCGAATCGGGCCTGCGCCGCCGCAAGCCCCCCAAGGGCCTGCGCCTGGTCCACGACGTGCCCCTGCCGGAGTTCGACGTCGACGACGACGTGGAGCCGTGAGCCGGGGAAGTCCCCGGTCAGCAGCCCGCTGATCAGCGGCGTAGTGCGGCCATCACACGGGAGCGCAGAGGGTCGGCCGTCAGCGTGTCCGCGAACTGCCACGAGTAGTTCGTGACCTCCTCCTCTTGCAGTACAACGGCGTCCGCGCTGGTCCGGAAGAGGAAGCGGACGTCGAAGTGCGGGTGCTCCGGTTCACCCTTGGCGCCATTGGCCGGGATGGTGTGCACATCGATGTGCAGGGGCACCGCACCCTCCGGCTCGACCTGGTCGCGGCTGATGCCCGTTTCCTCGGCCAGTTCGCGCAAGGCGGCGTCACGGAGAGTCGTGTCGCTGTCCTCGACGTGGCCGCCGGGCAGAAGCCACTTGCCCAGGGCCTTGTGTTCGATGATGAGGACACGGCGGTCGGGGCGGACCAGGACCGCGCCGGCCGTGACGTGGCCACGGAATTCCTTGCGCGAGGTAACCGAGTCGCCGGCAAGCTCGACGACCTCGCACAGGGGCGCAAGAACCTCCTTCTCGTCCGGGTGGTCGGCCAGGTAGGCGTCGACGGTGTCGCGCACGTGCCGCGCGGTGATCGGCATGTTCTTCGTTCAGCAGCTGGATGTGCCAGTCCCTCTCGAGGTGGCCCTCGAAGTCCCGCCCGAAGTAGTTCTTGTCGCCGATCAACGTCTGACCGGGCCGATCTGCCAGCAGCTCGGACTCGACCTCGAACATGGCCAGCAGCGTCTCGCGCTCGTCGGCCTTCGCCCCGGTCAACGCGAACGCGACCGGCAGGCCGTGCAGCGTGCACACCAGGCGCAGCCGCAGCCCCCAAAAGAAGCGTGAGTGGCTGGCGCAGTAGAGGTATTCGGCCCATCCGGCAAAGTCGGAGCGTTTGACGGTCTCGCGGGAGCGCCCGCATTCCACCGGGGTGGAGTCGACCACCCAGACGCGGATCCGGCGGGCCTCGGAGGTGAAGCCGAGCAGTGCCTGCATAACCGAGAGCGTGACCAGTTCTGCGTCCCTCAGCCGCGGCGCTATGCCGACGTCGGGTCGGTACGGGGCCAGATGCGGCGATGCCTTCAGCAAGTCGTCAGTCTTCACATAGAGTGCGGTCGCGAGGGTATCCAGATTGTTCGTCACACAATGATCATGGATGCCCTCGCCTTATCAATGCGTGAAACACCTCCTACCGAGCGCGGGACAATTCCGGCCCCGCAGTGGGGTGTTCGCTCGCCGTGTCTCGATGGGCAGCACAACAGCGTTGAGGCACCGTGTTCGCTACCGAGGGGGCCGCTGACGATGGCTACGTATGTGTTGATTCCCGGTGCCGCGTCCGGCCCGTGGTACTGGCACTTGCTGGAGGCCGAGCTGCGTGGGCGGGGCCATGACGTGGTGGCGGTGGACCTGCCCTGCGACGACGACTCGGCCGGGCTGGCCGAGTACGCCGACACCGTGGTCGACGCCATCGGTGATCGCACCGACCTGATCTTGGTGGCCCATTCCTTCGGCGGGTTCACCGCACCGTTGGTGTGCGACCGCGTGCCGGTGGACCTGCTGGTGATGCTGCAGGCGCAGATCCCAGCAACGGGCGAGAGCCCAGGCCAGTGGTGGGCCAACACCGGCTTCGAGCAGGCCAGGCGCGACCAAGACGAACGCGACGGCAGGGATCCCGACGACGACACCGCCCTGTTCCATCACGACACCCCGCCAGCACTGGCAGCCGAGGCCAAGAAGCACACGCGCACGCAATCGGCCACACCGTTCATGAAGCCATGGCCACTGGCCGCGTGGCCGGACGTGCCCACGAAGTTCCTCTTGTCCAGAGACGACCGCTTCTTCCCCGCCGACTACATGCGCCGGATCGTGCGGGAACGCCTGGGCATTACACCCGACGAGCTGCCCGGTGACCACTGCCCCATGCTCGGTCACCCCATGGAACTGGCCGACCGCCTGGAGGCATACCACCCCGGGGCGTAACAGCCACACAGCTACACGCCCGTCTGACGCGTCAGCGCCAACATCACCCCTTGGAATGGATCATCTAGCGATTGAAGTAGCTGAGCCACATCCCGGCGATTGCCGCGCGGTCCGTTGCGTCGACCTCGTGCATACCGGATCCGAGGCTCTGGCGGGTCAAGGTTCGGACGCCGGCGAGTTTCTCGGCCTGCACCAGGTGGATGAACGGGCCCACGCTCGCGCCATGCAGAAAGTTGACGGCGTTTCCACCATTGAGCAGGTAGAAGTAGTGCCCAGTCGTCTGATAGCGCGTGATGTGGTCCCCGTGCGGGGTTCTTTGGTACACGTCGGGGAGGCCGACCAGGTCGAGTTCGTCCTCGCTGCTGGTGACCGTGGCCACGTAGGCGCCGTTCCGCAGGGCGGAGAAGTCCTCGCCCCGCAGGGACACAGCACCGGTCGCGCACAGGATCAGACCGGCGCCGTGCAGCGCGGTGTCGCGGTCCCTGGCGACGGCGAAGCCCTGGGAGAGGGCTTGTGTGCGGCGGACGGGGTCGGCGTCGTACACGGTTACCTGAACGCCCTTGGCATGCAGCAGACGGGCGATGTATGAGCCCCAGGAATACGACCGTCATCCGTCGAGGCGGAAGCGGTCCGACATCCGGCGCAGCTTCTCCCGGGTGGCCGCTCGCTCGGCATACACGATGCTCCGGAGGGTCGACCGGGCGATGGGATGGTTGCGCACGAGCTGGGGTGCGATGCGCTCGGCCTTCTCCAGTTCCGTCAAAGCCTTGTCTCGGCTTCCGCGCGGCGGCCCGCTCGGGCCGCGGAGACAGCTGCACGCAGCTGGAGCGAGCCCCATGCGCGGACCGCGAGTGGCTCCCCCTGGTCGTAGGCCCGCTGCACGGTGTGAATGGCCTTGTCCGACAAGGTGATGGCGTCGTCCCAGTCCGCCGTTGCCCACATGTCCCATGCCCGCATCCAGTCGGCAACGGACGGCATGACGGGATCTGCGGACTGCCGCGCGGACCAGGCGGCGCGCTCACAAGCCATGGCGATCAGCTCGGGGTGGCCGAGGGCATGCGCCGCCGTGTGCGCGAACTTGCAGCACACGGCATAGATGGCGAATGCCTCCTCCCGTTCGTGTCCGGCGGACACTTCAGCAAGAGCGCGTGTCTCGCGGAACAGGTCGGGGAGAACATCCATGATTGCCGCATTGGCGGCGGCGTCGCGCAGCCGGTGCAAACGGGCGGTTTCCTGCCAGAGCCGCTCGGCGGACCGGGGGGTCCCGTCGAAAACAGGGGCGAGGTCGTAGCGACGCAGCTCCCGCATGATGGCTGCGGCGGCCACTTGCCACTGATTGTCTTCCGGTGCGCTGTTGTACGGCCGCCCGATCAGGTCATTGGGGTGTACGTGCAACTGCGACGCCAGCAGGTTGAGCAGGCCGACCCGGTCGAGTTCAATATGTCCACGCTCCATCTTGGACACCCACCCCTGCGTCTTGCCGACGGCGGCGGCGAGGTCGGCCTGCGTCATGCCGAGACGGAGCCGTGAGCGGCGGGCGCGGCGGCCGATCTCTTCGGCTTCATCCACCATCAGCGGCGTATCTCCGCGGTGACCGCATCGGGCGGGTCCGGGGTTCACGTCGAGCGGTTGAGGACGCGGCTGACGCCGGCCACCACGGCGGTGGTGAGGGCCCAGCCCAGGAGGGTCAGTGCCCAGGCGAACCACTGGGTGAATCCCTGCGGCTGCCAGGTGTCGTTCTGTCCCAGGTCGACGATGGGGAGCAGCAGGCTCAGCGTGTAGATGAACGGATGGAAGGCGGGCGCGCCCTTGACGGTCGCGTGGGCGGGCCAGAGCGTGAACACCACCGATCCCGCCGTGGCGAAGAGGGTGAGCCAGATCCCCGCGATCCAGGTCCGGTATCCGTAGCCGACCGTGATGTCGAGCAGGTACCCCAGCAGGCGCCCCGGCGGGTTCAAGGTGCGGCGTCGACGGCGCTGGCCTTCCAGGGCGACCCGCCGGGCCTGCTGTTCCTCGCCCTTGACGCGGTACGCCGCGGCGAGCTGCTGGTACGGCTGGGGCCGGTACCCGCCGCGGTCCAGTGCGAGCCAGCGCAGCCGGTCCTGCGGACTGACCGGGAGGGCGGAGTCCAGCGAGAGGTACTCGAAGTTGTCGAGGTTCAATTCCTCCGGCCAGGTGCGCGGGTCGTCCTCGAACCCGCCGACTTTGGCCTGCCGGAGGCTCACCGACCGCGGTGGGGTGATGGGGAGCAACTGGACCCGGCCGGCCTTCAAACGGTCCAGTACGAGCTTGCTCCCCGCCGCGAAGGTCGTGTCGTTCAGATTGAGGGACCCGCCGATCGAGGCCGATTGGCCGGCGACGTTCCCGGAGAACCGGGCCAACTTGAAGGAAGCGTTGCGGCCCGTCCGCATCCACACGAGGTTCAGACAGTTCGTCCCCGGCGGGCTGGAGAAGGTCGCCTCGCGGGCGTCTATCCCGCCGTTGATGGAGGCGTTCCGCAGAGTGACGTGCCCCTCGGCCCGGAACGTCCGCTGGAAGAAAAGACTTTCGCCGACTTCGAGGCGTTCGCCTTGCAGGGCGATTCCGCCCCCATTCAGCAGTTGGGCATCCGACAGGCTGAACAGACCGGATATGCGGCCACTGAGCAGGCGGGTCTGTCCGACGACAACCAGCCGGCCGGCCAGCAGAGCTTTGGACACCGAGATGCGGCTGGCGAATATCGCCCGCTCACCCGGGTTGTGGATCAGCGCGTCCCGCAGTTTCAGGTCGCCGCCGATCTCCGCACCCGACAGATCGAGCAGCCCGACGCACACGAACCCCTGGTCCAGTTCGAGATTCCCCTGCGTCCGCAGCCCCGCGCCCTTGAAGCCGGGAACCTGGCAGCCCGGCAGGCGAATGGACGCGCACTCGGCGTCGGTGAGCACCGGCGCCTCGTCGAACAAGCTCTGATCGAGGCGTATCGGCGCGGCGACGGCCAGCCCCTCCAGATCGAATGTTCCGGAGATATGGGCGCCCACCACCTTCAGGGCCGGCCGCGCCCCGGGCGGAACGGGGAATTCCCCGGTCAGGAGCCGCACCAGTAACTCGGCTCGCACGACCCGATCCGGCTCGTCCTCCGGCAGATCAACGGTCTCCCCTTTCGGGAAGGCCGTGATCACCCGTTCTTCCGCCGGAGAGAAGGACTCTGCCACAGGACGCAAACTAGCGTGCACGGGCAGGGCCCCGAGGCCGAATTCACCAAGGGGCCGGGGGCCGCGGTCAGCCGGTGGGGAACTCGCCCCGGGCGGTGGCGGTGACGAAGGCGGTCCAGGCGGCCGGGGTGAAGTCGAGGGCGGGGCCGTGGGGATCTTTGCTGTCCCGGACGGGAATGACGTCGGGGAGGTTGTCCGCGACCTCGATGCATTCGCCGCCGTCACCGGCGCTGTAGGTGCTCTTGCGCCAACTGGCGCGCGTGAGGCTGTCGCTGGCCTCAATGCAGTTGCCGCCGCTGCCGCCGCTGTGGGTGCTCTTACGCCACGTCACCGCCCGCAGGCCGTACTTGGGCTCCATGTTCGTACTCCTCGGCTACCGCTTCGATGAGGGTCAGGGAAGCTTCCGGCGACAGGGCCGCCGCTGCGAGGAGATCGTATGCCAGCGAGTGGCGCTTGACGGTGGCCGGATCGACGATGAGCGTGCCGGTCGCCACACTTGAGAGGTATGCCATCGGGCTGTCGTTCTCGAAGGTCATCAGCCGCAGCGCACCTTCCATTCCCGCGTGAGCGCCCGCGCTGAACGGGAGCACTTGGAGGATGATCCGGTTGCGGCGGATCATCGCGGCAACGTGCCGGAGCTGTTCGGTCATCGCAGCGATGCCACCCACTGGGCGGCGGATCGCGGCCTCGTCCACCACTGCCCAGTAGTGCGGGCTGCTCTCGTTGCTGAAGATGCGGGCGCGGGACCGTCGGGCTGCCAGCCGCTCCCGAACCTCGGAATCGGGCAGGACCGGATCGTAGCCACGGATGACCGCGAGCGCGTACGCCTCGGTCTGGAGCAGGCCGGGCACGAGCAGCGGCTCCCAGTCCCGAAGGGACAGCGCGAAGCTCTCCAACTCGGCCGCGTCCGCGAAGTGTTCTGGATACGGAGATGAACGCCCCGCCGCCAGATTCCGGACGAAGAACCCGTCCGTCTCCAGGATCTCGTCCAGTTGGACGGCCATGTCGGGCTGAACGCGGCGCTGGCCCACCTCCAGGTTCGACACGTGGGACTTGGCGATGAACATCCGCGCCGCCAACTCCTCCAGGCTGAGCCCTGCCTGCTCGCGCTTGAAGCGCAACTCGGAGCCGTACAGCTCCCGTGAGGACGCGGACGGATCGAGTTTCCGCTGTTTGCCAGGCATCGGTCGGTCGGCCATCGCATGCTCCCTTGCGTGCGGAAAGTGGGCCCGATCAGAGCCATGACCGAGCGTAATGGCCCCACCACCACCCGCGCAGCGGAAACCGGCAAACCGGCAAACCGGCGAACCGGCAAACCGTCGATCGCCGAACCGGCAGCTCGGCTACCCGAACCATCCCTCGGCCGTGCGAGCCACGGCCCGTTGATGGTCGTCGCCATGGCCAGGTGCTCAACCTTGAGACCTGGGGCGGCCGTTCACGGCTCAGCCGAGAAGTTCCAGTTCGGTGCCGAGGTTGCGGCGGGCGACCGCTTCCCAGTGGGCCCGGCCGTAGCCGGTGCGGAACAGGTGGGGGAGGGCGAGCAGGCGGGCGAGGATCTCGGCGCGGCCGGTGCGGAAGAGGTCGTCGGGGACGAAGGCGTACTCCTCGCGGACATCCGCGGCGTACGCGGCATAGTCGGCGGGGTCGCCGGCCAGGACGGCGAGGTCGGCGTCGCAGAGCACCTCGCCGTTGCGGTCTCCGTCGCCGGGGTCGTGGGTGACGGTGAGCCGGACCAGCCGGGCGACCTCCTGCGTACGGCTCCCGTCCACCCCGACTTCGGGCAGCGCGCGCTCGGCGAGCTTCGCGCTGCGCTCCTCGTTCTCGCTGCGGTCCGGCCGGTAGACCGCGTCATGGAACCATGCGGCGAGCGCCACGGCGTCCGGGTCGTCCGCGTGCGCGGTCAGCTCGGTGGCCCGGGTCAGCACCGCCAGCAGATGGTCGAGCGTGTGGTACCGCCGCTGCGGCTCGGCCCACCGCTCCAGCAGGTTCTGCCCGTACGGCACGGGGTCGGGCGCGGTGTCCGGGTCCTGCTGGCAGCGGCGCACCAGCTCGCACCACTCGGCGAGCAGGGCGGCGTAACGGGGGTGCGCGGCAGCGGTCGACGTCGTCGGCATGCGGGCTATTGTGCGGCACCCGTGCCACGCGGGGCGCGGCGGATCACCTCAGGCGACATCGCCCGTGCTCAGGCGTCGACTCCTCGCCACGGCCGAAATCGCGCGCTGGGTCGGTCAGCCGGTGCGGATCGTGGACGTCCGGCCCTGACGGGCCCCGATCGCCGACGTCCTGACGGGGGGTCGGCCAGTGGGGCTACAGGTTCGGGTGGGATGGGGCTGCCTCTCGCGCGGGAGGAGTGCGTATGGCACCCTTCTCATATGTCTAGACCAATATTCGAGGTGATCGCGCTCGGCGCAGACGATGCCGTGGCGGCCCAGGACGGCGGGGCCGATCGCCTCGAACTGGTCACCGACATGGCCTCGGACGGGCTGACGCCCAGCCGGGCCACCTTCGCGGCGATCCGCGCCGCCGTGGACATCCCGCTGCGGGTCATGCTCCGGCTGTCCGACGGCTTCAGCGCGGGGGACGAACGCGGGCTGGACGCGCTCTGCGAGGCCGCGCAGGGACTGCGGGCCGAGGGGGCGGAGGAGTTCGTGCTCGGATTCCTCGACGGCGGCGGCCGGGCGGACCTGGAGGCCGTGCACGCGCTGGTGGATGTGCTCGACGGATGCCGGTGGACCTTCCACCGGGCCATCGACCGGGCCGCCGACCGCGACGCGCTGCGGCTGCAGTTGGCCGGACTGCCCGGTCTGGACACCTACCTCACCGCGGGCTCGGCGCACGGCGTCGCCGACGGCATCGACGTGCTGTGCGCCGAAGCCGCCCGGGAGGGCGAACCCGGCTACGAGCCGCGGCTGCTGGTCGGCGGCGGCCTGCTGCTCGATCACGTGCCCGAACTGCGGGCCGCCGGTCTCGACGCCTTCCACGTCGGGGGCGCCGTGCGCCGGGACGGCTGGGCCGGCTCGGTCGACGTCACGGCTGTCCGCACCTGGCGGGCCGCGCTGGACGCGCCGGTCGCGGTCGGCTGACCGGGCGGCCCGGCCCGGCCCCGGCCGTCCCGGACCGGCGCGGGCCCCGTCAGCCCGCCAGTGCCTCGGGCAGCGGTTCGCTGTGCAGGACCGTCAGACCGGACACCGCACGGGTCAGCGCCACGTACAGCCGGCGCAGCCCGGTGCGGGCGTCCGGTTCGGCGGCGACCAGGGCGGCGGGGTCGTCCAGCACCACGTAGTCGTATTCGAGGCCCTTGGCGAGCGAGGCCGGCACCAGGGTGAGGCGGGCGGACGCCGAGGTCTCCTCGCCCGGCGCGAGGTGGGCCAGGCCCGCGGCCGTCAGCGCGGCGGACAGCGCCGGGATCCGCGGGTCGGCCGCGATCAGGCCGATCGAGCCCTCCTCGCCCAGCGCCTCCCGGCAGGCGTCCAGCACCGCCGAGTCCAGCCCGGCCGCCGGCACCGCGCGGACCGACAGCGCGCCCGCCGCCTCCCGGACCGAGGTGGCCGGCGCCAGACCCGGCGCGATCGACGGCAGCAGCCGGGAGGCGTACGCGATCACCTCGCGCGGCACCCGGAAGCCCAGAGTCAGCTCCTCGATCCGGGCCTCCGGCTTCCCCAGGTGGGACAGCGCCTCCGCCCACGAGGACGTGGCCCAGGGGGTCGTGCCCTGCGCCAGGTCGCCGAGCACGGTGGCCGAGCCGGTCGAGCAGCGGCGGCCCACCGCCCGGTACTGCATGGGGGACAGGTCCTGCGCCTCGTCCAGCACCACGTGCCCCAGCGAGGACGTGCGCTGCACCAGGTCGTACGCCTCGTCCACCAGCACCGCGTCCGCCGCCGACCAGCGCGCCGCCTTCAGCCCGCGGGCCGGCTTCGCCCACCCGATCTCCCGCTGCTCCTCCTCGCTGAGCAGCCCGTCGGCGCAGGAGGCCAGGAACTCCGGCTCCGACAGCAGCCGCAGCACCGTCTTCGCCGGGTCGACCGGCGGCCAGCACGCCTTGACCACCGCCTTCACCGCCGGGGTCCGGGCCACCGCGTCCTGCACCCGGTCGTCCGGCGCCTCCCCGGCCCGCTCCATCTGCACCAGCACCGCGTGCGCGATCCGCTGCGGCAAGGCGTCGTGGGCGGCGCCGTAGCGGATGTCGCGCACCGCCAGCTCCCGGACGATCTCTTCCAGCTCATAGGCCGGCACCCGCCAGCGGCGCGAACCGCGGACCACCATCACCGGCTCGGTCGGCATCCGGATGCCGGCCCGGACCGCGCGGCGCAGCACCTCCGCCATCCGGGCGTCGCCCTTGATCCGGGCGGCCGCCGGCGAGTCCGCGCCGCGCACCTCCACATGGGCCACCAGATCGGCCACCGTGGCCTGCTTGACCTGCAGCTCGCCCAGCGCGGGCAGCACCTGCTCGATGTACCGCAGGAAGGACGCGTTCGGGCCGATGACCAGGGTGCCGGTACGCGCCAGCCGCTCCCGGTGCGCGTACAGCAGATACGCCACCCGGTGCAGGCCCACCGCGGTCTTGCCGGTGCCGGGCGCGCCCTGCACGCAGACCGTGCCGGTGACGCCCGCCCGGACGATCTCGTCCTGCTCGGGCTGGATGGTCGCCACGATGTCCCGCATCGGGCCGACGCGGGGCCGTTCGATCTCGGCCTGGAGCAGGCGGCTGGATGTCTCCGACTCGTCCGGGTCGGAGAGGTGCTCGTCCTCGTACGCGGTCAACTCGCCGCCGGTGTAGCCGAAGCGGCGGCGCAGCGCCACATCCATCGGCTCGGTACGGGAGGCGCGGTAGAAAGGCTGCGAGACGGGGGCGCGCCAGTCGATGACCATGGGTTCGCCGTCGCCGTCGTGCACGTGCCGGCGCCCGATGTAGAAGCTCTCGCCTTCGGCGCCCTCGGCCAGTTCCACGCCGGGGGCGTGCCGGTAGTCGAGACGGCCGAAGAACAGGGGGGTGTGGGCCAGGTCGGCCAATGCCTTGATGCGGATGTCGATTTGCGCGGTCAGGACCTGGGCGTTCACCCAGTTGGCGGCGACGTCGGCGATGTCGAGCGCTTCGACGTCGTGGCGCATGGCGCGCAGGGCGGCCCGGGAGGAGGACAGGTGGTCGCGTTCCCGGCGCAGCGGGTCCTGATCAGGGGAGTGGTTCTCGGACTGGTTGGGGGGCTGGCCCTGGGTCTGGGCGTGCGAGGGCACGGCTTTGCCTCCGGCTCGATGCGGATGGTGTCACGAGGGCCGGCCGGTTTCCGTCCGGGCGGCGGCACTCCCGCTCGGGGAGGCGGCAAGACCGACGATCCTACGCGCCCGGCGGAGCGGCGCGAAATGGTTTTCCGCGGGACTTCCGGAGACTTCCGGGGGCCCACCCCGGGTCGGCTCAGGGTCGGGGGTCAGCCTGTGGGCGGACAGACGAACGACAGAATGATCCGCCGGTCCGACGCACTCCGGATGCGGGAATCGTAGGCTTGAGATATGGCTACCAGCACGCTTTATCCCGTTCCCACCAGCCATGGTGGCACTTCGATAGGCGCCCACCCCGAACCGCCGGGGCACCGTCTCGGCAATGTCCTGCGAGCGGTCCGTGTCTTCGCGTCCGCAGCGGTCGAAGTCGTGATTCTCGGCAGTGACGGACAGGCGCTCGGCACATCGCGCTATCCGAACTGAATGAGCCTCGCCCACCTCGTCGACCGCTGACGGAGAACCCCTGCGCGGAGGACGGCCGCCGCGCTTGGCGCGGGGTCGCCCGGTATCAGGCATCCGCAAGGGGCGGTACCGTGAGAGGGGGCCGATGTGTGGATGTCGCACGAGGTCAGAGCGTCGACGGGCGAAGGCGAAGAGGCGGTGCGCGGCGGCCGCGGGACCGGGACGGAGGTGCCATGGAACGTCCCAGCGCATCCGGGAGCCCGTCGTCCGACGACAGCGGGCGCACCCTCGAAGAAATCCTGACGGCGGAACTCCCCGGCTATCTCGCGGCCAACCTCATGGGCGGCTTCATCTGGGAGTTCCCCTCGGACCGGGTTTACCTCCGCGAGGGTGCCCTGCGGGTATTCGAATTCGAACCCGACGAGTTCGACGGCCGGGCCGATTCCCTGCGTGAACGCATGGTGACGCGTGACGCACCCGGCCTGGTGGAAAGGGCGCTGGCCGGCGCCGACGAATACGGCGCCTATTTCCGCACCCGCTCCCGCGACGGGACCCTGCGCTGGGCGCATGTGCAGGCGGCCATCAAGCGCGGCGACGACGGAAACGCACTGCGAGCCGTGGGCATCGTCCGGAACGCCGACGCCGAACTCAGCCACGCCGCCCAGCAGGCCATCCTGGCCGCCGACCGGCAGCAGCAGACAGATGTCGTGCAGGCGACCACGGCGGCGCTCGCCCGCGCGCTGTCCGTCGAGGACCTGCTGGAACTGGTGACGGGCGGGCCGTTCCTGGCGGGGCTGGGCGCCTCCGGAGTGGCCCTGAGCGTGGTCGAACAGGACCGGCGACGGCTGCTCGCCACCACGGGCCTGCCGCCCGAGCTGCTCCACGACCTCGGGGTGGCCAGGATCGACTCCCCCCTGCCCATCGCCGAAGCGATCCGCTCCCAGACGGCCTTCTTCATCACCCGCGAGGACGTACGCGAGAACTACCCGCTGCTGTGGCCGTACATCGAGCCGACGGACCTGACCTCCACCGCGATTCTGCCGCTCGCCGCCGAAGCCCGGCCGACCGGCGCCCTGGCCATCCTCTACCAGGGCAGACGCGATTTCAGCCCCGAGGAACGCAACCTGCTGCTCGCCCTCGCCGGCACCTTCTCGCAGTCCCTGCAGCGTGCCCTGAAGTACGACCAGGAGCACAGCATGGCTGCCGCCCTGCAGCAGGCGATGCTCCCGGCGCGCATCCCGCGGGTGCCGGGCCTCTGCTTGGCCGTGCGGTACCAGCCGGCCGCCCGGGGGCATCAGGCCGGCGGCGACTGGTACGACGCCATGACGCTTCCCGGCGGCGGGATCGCCCTGGTGGTCGGCGATGTGCAAGGCCACGACGTGCACGCCGCAGCGGTGATGGGCCAGGTCCGGGCCGCACTGCGCGCCTACGCCGCCGAAGGCCACTCACCCGAGACGATCATGGCCCGGACCTCGCGCTTTCTCGCCGAACTGGACACCGATCTGATCGCGACCTGCATCTGCGCCCATCTGAGGCCGGACAGCGCCAGCGTCACCTTTGTCCGCGCCGGGCACCCGTATCCGCTGATCCGGGGCGCCGACCGCCGCACCGGCCCCATCGAGGTCGCGGGCGGACTCCCGCTGGGCCTGCCGCAGCTTCACGACGAGCCCTATCCGGCCACCCGGATCGGACTGGGACCCGAGGACACCCTGCTGATGTGCACCGACGGCCTGCTGGAGTCGCACGGCTCGGACCTGGACGCCGGGGAACGCCAGATCCGAACCCTGCTGGACGAGGGGCCCAGCGATCTCGACGAGCTGGCCGAACACATCGTCGCCACCATCGAGCAGCGACAGGGTCAGGAGGACGACATCGCCCTGCTGCTGGCCTGCCTCGACCGGACCGACTGACGCCCCGCCGGTCAGTTGGAGGCGTTCTCCCAGACCGGCAGCCACACGTCGTTGTCGACGCCGTGCGGTGTACAGGTGAACTGGATCAGCTCATTGCCCTGCCCGACGCCGCCCCGCACGTTGAGGCACTTGCCGCTGGACCGGACCACGATCTGGTAGCCGATGCCCTTGTGGACGAACTTCCACTGCTCGTTGGGGTAATTGCCGCAGGTGTACTGGATGACCGGCGCCGCTTCCTCGTCCCCGCCGCCCGCGACGTTGAGACACTTGCCGCTCTCCTCCGACCGCAGCAGGTAATAGCCGTTCGCGGTGGCCTCCGGCTCCCAGCGCTCGTTCGGCGCGTGGGAGTACGGCCACTGGATGACATGCGCGCCGTTCTCTCTCGAGGCGCCTCTGACGTTGGCCACCTCGCCGGGAGCGCTCGCCAGCCGCAGCGTGAGGGTGCGCACGTGGGCGGCCGCTTCGGCCGTGGGCGCCGATCCGAGCGCGCCCAGCATCAGCCCGGCGCCGATGGCCGCCGCGCCCAGGCCGGCCGCCCGGCGCATCGCGGGCTTCCTGCGCGCCGCGGTGGTGGCAGTCGTCGCACGCGTCGTACTCGTGGTCACGGATCCTCCAAGTGGATGGCCGGAACAAGACGAGCCGAGCATGCCCAAGGGGAGGCCACGGGCATGCCGAATGCCCACTCTTGTCCACTCCTGGGAGTGATTAGTCATGTATGACGAGTGATGTGCTCATATGCCGAAGTCGGCCGCTCCGGGATACTCCGGGGCGGCCGACTCGGGTCCTACGGGCTGCGGGTGTCGCGATCCGCTAGCTGTGCCGTCCGCGGCGGCGGGTGAAGATCACCAGCGCACCGCCCGCGGCGAGCGCGCCCGCTCCGGCCAGCGCTGCCCACTCCACGCCGTCCACACCGGTGTGCGGCAGGTGCGGGTGGTGGGGGTGCTTGGTCGGGGGTGTGTGCGGCGGGCAGCTCGTGGTCTCCCTGCCCGGCCAGGAGTGCGTCGGCTTCGGGTGGTGGCCGTAGACCGGCGCGGTGGTCTGCTCCCCGGGCCAGGAGTCGGACGGCTGGGGGCTGCCGTAGGAGGGCTCGGTGACGTGCTCCCCGGGCCAGGAGTCGGAGGGCAGCGGATTGCCGTGGGGGGACTGCGGGACGCCGTGGGACGGCCCCGTCACGTGCTCGCCGGGCCAGGAGTCGGACGGCAGCGGATTGGCGTGGGGGGACTGCGGGACGCCGTGGGACGGCCCGGTGACGTGCTCGCCGGGCCA
>NZ_FMCH01000414.1 GCF_900091855.1 Streptomyces sp. DvalAA-14 | reverse complement strand
GGCGGCCGGCGGGCGGACGGTCACCCCGGCGGACGGGCCGGCCGCGATCACCCGGGCCCGGCTGGTGCTGGACGGGATCACCGGGATCGGCGGCAAGGGCGGCCTGCGCCCAGCCGGCGTATCGCTCGCGGAGGCCGCCCGTGAGGCGCCGGCGGCGGTGGTCGCGGTGGACCTGCCCAGCGGGGTGGACGCCGGCACCGGCGAGGTGCACGGCGCCGCTGTGCACGCCGACGCCACCGTCACCTTCGGTACGTACAAGCCGGGTCTGCTGATCGACCCGGCGGCCGAACTGGCCGGTGCCCTGCGGCTGGTCGACATCGGCCTGGCACCTTTTCTGGGCGCCCCGGAGATCGAGGCGCTGCAGCACGCCGATGTCGCCGCGCTGCTGCCCGACCCGGGCGGGGAGAGCGACAAGTACAGCCGCGGCCTGGTCGGGGTGGTGGCGGGGTCGGACCGCTACCCCGGGGCGGCCGTCCTGGCGGTGTCCGGCGCGCTGCGGGGTGGCGCCGGGGCGGTGCGGTATGTGGGATCCGGCGGCGCGGCGGTGCTGGCGCGGCACCCCGAGACGCTGGTGTCCACCGGGTCGCCGCACGAGGCCGGCCGCGTGCAGGCCTGGGTGGTCGGCCCGGGGCTCGGGGACACGCCGGACGCCCGCAGGGCGGTGGGCGAGGTGCTGGACTCGCAGGTCCCGGTCCTGGTGGACGCCGACGGCCTGCGGGGGCTGGACGCGGATCGGGTGCGCGCCCGGCGGGCGCCGACCGTGCTGACCCCGCACGCGGGCGAGGCGGCGGCGCTGCTCGGCTGGGCGCGGGCGGATGTGGAGGCGCGGCGGCTGGAGGCGGTGCGGTCGCTGGCCGCCCGCTTCGGGGCGACGGTGCTGCTCAAGGGCTCCACCACGCTGGTCGCCGACCCGGCGCCCGGCACCCCGGTTCGGGTGAATCCCACCGGGACCGCCTGGCTCGCCACCGCGGGCAGCGGCGACGTGCTGTCGGGCCTGACCGGCTCCCTGCTGGCGGCCCGGCTCGACCCCCGTGACGCCGCCTCGGTCGGCGCGTATCTGCACGGCCTGGCCGCCCGCCTGGCCCAGGGCCCGCTGGCCGCGCTGGACGTGGCCGACACCGTCCCCGCCGCCTGGCGGAACGTCCGGTCGGGGGCGTCATGAGGGACTCCGGCCGCGAGAGGCGGCGCCGATCCAGAGGTCGTTGAGATGAAAACCGACCGCGCCTGAGAGACTGACCGCGATGAACGACATGGACACCCGTGCCCGGGCGCGGATCGATCTGGGTGCGCTGCGAGCGAACGTGGCGGCGTTGCGGGCGAAGGCACCCGGCGCCGCGTTCATGGCCGTGGTCAAGGCGGACGCCTACGGGCACGGGATGCTGCCCTGCGCCCGGGCCGCGGTGGCGGCCGGGGCGACCTGGATCGGCACCGCCACGCCCGAGGAGGCGCTGGCACTGCGGGCCGGGGGCATCGGGGCCCGGGTGCTGTGCTGGCTGTGGACGCCGGGCGGGCCCTGGCGGGAGTGCGTCGAGGCGGACATCGACGTGACGGTGAGCGCCGGGTGGGCGCTGGCCGAGGTGATCGGCGCGGCCCGCGCGGCCGGCCGCACCGCGCGCGTACAGCTCAAGATCGACGCCGGGCTCGGCCGCAACGGCGCGCAGCCCGCCGAGTGGCCGGCCCTGACCGTCGCCGCGCGCGCCGCCGAGCGCGAAGGGCTGATCCGCGTCACCGGCGTCTGGTCCCACTTCTCCTGCGCCGACGAGCCGGGCCACCCCTCCATCGAGCGCGAACTCGCCGTCTTCCGGGCCGCGGTGGCCGAGGCCGAGGCGGCCGGGCTGACCCCCGAGGTCCGCCACATGGCCAACTCGCCGGCCACCCTCACCCTCCCCGAGGCGCGCTTCGACCTGGTCCGGGTGGGCGTCGCCATGTACGGCATCTCCCCGGTGCCGCAGCTCGGCGGGCCGGCCGACTTCGGGCTGCGCCCGGTGATGCGGCTCACCGCCCGGCTCGCCTCGGTCAAGCGGGTGCCGGGCGGACACGGCGTCAGTTACGGCCACCAGTACGTCACTCCGGGGCAGACCACGCTTGCGCTGGTGCCGCTGGGGTACGCGGATGGCGTACCGCGGCACGCGTCCAGCGCGGGGCCGGTGCTGGTGGCCGGGAAATGGCGGGTGGTGGCGGGGCGTGTCGCGATGGACCAGTTCGTGGTCGACCTCGGAGGCGATGCCGCCGAACCCGGTGACGAGGCCGTCCTGTTCGGCCCCGGTGACGACGGCGAGCCCACCGCCGAGGACTGGGCCCGCGCCTGCGGCACCATCGCCTACGAGATCGTCACCCGGATCGGCCCCCGCGTTCCCCGCGAGTACGTGGGCGCCGCCGACGGGCTTTCCGTCGAGGCTGCCGCCGCCGGCCCCGGCGGGCGGCAGCGATCCGATGGCTGAACGCAGCTGGGAGAAGGCCGGGCTGGTCGGCGCCGCCATCGGCGTGGTGGCCGCGGGCGCCGCCGCCGGCGTGGCGATCGAACGGGCCACCGTCGGCCGCGGCACCCGCCGCCGCGCCCGCCTGGCCCTCGACGCGGCCGGCCCGTACGGCAC
>NZ_FMCH01000222.1 GCF_900091855.1 Streptomyces sp. DvalAA-14 | reverse complement strand
GGGGTGCGGAGCGGTGCGCGGGGCCGCTGGGGGAGCGGCCTGGGAGGAGGGTACGGGGGGTGCGGCGGAGTGCGCGGGCATCGGGCCGAGACCCGGGTGCGGCACGGCGAAGGCGGCGCCGATCGGCACCGGCAGCATCGGCAGCCCGCTGAGCAGCCGGTCCATCGGCATCAGCACACCGCCGACCCGGCCGCAGGTCTCGCAGCCGCGCACATGGCGGGCGAAGCGCTTGCGCCACAGCGGGCTGGGCACACCGTCCCAGGCACCGGCCAGCTGGCGCAGGTCGTCGCACCGCTCGGCGGCGCCCAGCGCCCGCACCACCGTCCGGGAGGTCTCCAGCTGCTCCTTCATCCGCTGGACCTTCACCGCCGCGTGCTGCCGGCTCAGCCCGAGCGCGTCGGCCAGTTCCGAACGGCCGATGTCACCGGTCTCCTCCAGCCACCACAGGGCCAGCAGCGTACGGTCGTCGGGCTCCAGCCAGCGGGTGGCCTCGGCGATCTCCCGGCGCTGGTCGGTCAGCCCCAGCCGCAGGATGGTCACCGAGGCGAAGTCGGAGGCGGGGTCGGGTATCAGCTCGGCGGTGTCCAGCGCGGTCTGCTGGTGCCAGGACGCCTTGCGGGCCTGTTCGCGGTCGCGCACCTGGCGTACCGCGATCGCCACCAGCCAGGAGCGGAACGCCGCCGGGTCGCGCAGCTCGCCGAGCCCGCGCACCACCCGCAGCAGCGTCTCCTGCACCACGTCGTCCACGTCGTCGTTGCCGTCCAGCGCCCGGCCGACGATGTTGTAGACCAGCGGGAGACACTCCGCGACCAGCAGGTCCAGCGCCCGCTGGTCCCCTGCCCGAGCCGCGACCACCATCCCGGGGTCCGGACCGACCCGATCGCCTGCGCGCATCACAGCCCCATCTCGTATCCGTTCTCTGCCCTCGAACAGGAGACGGTGCCACGACCTGCGGATAACAGAAAGTCCGGGCACGCGGCCGGGCCGCCCGCCCTCCCGGCCAGGGGAGCGCGGGCGGCCCGGGGCACCGCGGTCAGCTCGACGGGACGGTGTCCTTGAACGCGGTGCCGGCCGCGCGCAGGCCGGACACCGCGGACTGGACCTGCGCCGGGCTCAGCACCTGGTCCTTGACGAAGTACACGTAGTCCACCTGCTCGTTGTAGGAGCGGGAGGTGGTGGAGGTCTGGCCGGCCAGGTCGATCAGCCAGTGGTTGAAGTCGATGAACTGGCCGCCCTCGGGCAGGTACGGCTCGCCGTGGGTGGCCACGACCTGCCCGTCGATGAAGTAGGTGATGCTGGTGTTGTCGATGGTGATCTGCAGATTGTGCCAGCCGTCCAGGCTCCCGTACTGCTGCCCGTGGACGTTGACCGCGTTCCACGGATCCGGGTTGTACGTCTCCCAGGACGTCTCGTACATGATGTTCTGCGTCTCGCCCCAGCCGCCGTTGGGCAGGTACTCGAAGTCCTGCTCGCTGTAGTTGGGGTCCATCGGGGCGTTCAGCGGCGTGAAGGTGAAGAAGGTCTGGTTGACGTGGTCGCCGTCCGGGCCGCCGGTGGGGGTGTCGTTGAACTTGACCCGGGCCGCGTAGGTGCCGTTCTTGAACTTCTGCGCGGTGGTCTGGATCTCCGTCTCGCGGGTGCCGGCCGCGGTGCCGTCGGTGGTCAGCTTGAGGTTCATCACCTTGGTGGAGCCGTCGGTGACGAAGGTGAGGTCCTGCGGCGACCAGGTGGCACCGGCCACGCCCGGGCCGCCCTGCCCGGACTTGACGGTCCAGCCGTGCTGCTGGATCGCCGCGTCCGAGCTTGCGGTGTAGCTGAAGTCGTCGAACATCGCCGGCGCGTTGGGGTCGGTGCCGCCGCCACCGCCCGGGCTGGTCGGCGGGGTGGTGGGCGGGGTGGTGGGCGGTGTCGGGCTGTTGCCGGTCGGCGCGGTGCCCCAGATCAGGGAGCCGTTGTCCTGCACGGTCACCTTCGACCAGTTGGCGTACGAGGTCTGGGCGCCGTTGAAGGAGTAGTCGTCGGACTGGGTGATCGTCTGCCAGTCGGCGCGGTAGAAGCGCAGTTGGAGGTCGCCGGTGTTCTGGCCCGCGGCCAGCGAGCCCGCGCCGGCGGTGAAGCCGATCTCCAGGTAGCGGTCGGCGGTCGCGGTGGGGTTGGCGAGGGTGCCGAAGGTACCGGTGACGTTGGCGCAGCCCTTGACCGCCCACGAGCAGGCGAAGCGGTAACTGACGCTCGGGCCGTCGGACTTGAAGTAGTACCGGACGGTGACCTGGCTCAACGGCACCGATGTCGTTCCGGTGTTGGTGACCTCCAGCCACGGCTCGACCTGGTCGGCGGTGGCCCCGGACGCGCTGGTCCGGTACTGGGCGCTGAGCGAGTCCTGCGCCGCGGACGCGGGCAGCGCGGTGAGCGCGGCGCAGGCGAGGCCGGCCGCGGTGCACACCGCCATCGCGGTGCGGACCCTGGCGGATGCGCGGATCTTTCCTGACACGGTGATCCCTTTCAACAGTGGGATTTCTTCGGGGACTTCAGTGAGAGGTGGTGCTCGGCAGCGGACCTCGGCGGGGGATCCCGACGGCCCGGTGGGTGACGCCCAGCGCGGCGAGGCGGGCCTCGTGGTGCTGGAGTGCGGGAAGGAAGTCGGTGGCCCAGTCGCTCGCCGGGTTCCACGCCCGGTCGGCGAGCGCGCACAGCCGGGGGAAGGCCAGGTACTCGATCTCCTCGGGGGTACGGACGAACTCGGTCCACACCTGGGCCTGGGTGCCCAGCACCCGGGCCGCGGCGGCCGGTTCCCAGGACGGCGGCGCGGCCTCCGCGGCGTGCACGGCCCGCAGATCGACCACCGCCCCCGCCTGGCCGAGCGGTTCGCCGGGATCGTCGGACTGCGGATAGTCCAGATAGGTGGCCCGGTGCGGCGCCATCACCACCGGGTGGCCGCGCCGTGCGGCGGCCAGTCCGTGACCGGCGTCCCGCCACGGCATCACGGTGAACTGAGGCGGCAGTACGCCCGAGTCCTCCGCCCAGCACAGCGGCCGGCGACCGGCCTCCAGCAGGAACTCCCCGATCCGGCCGAGGAACCAGCCGTGCAGCGCCCTGGGCGCCGCCAGCCCCAACTCGGCGGTCCGCGCCAGCGCTTCGGGGCTGGTCTCCCACTCGGTGACCGGGCACTCGTCGCCGCCGACGTGCACATACGGGGAGGGGAAGACGTCCAGCACCTCGCCGAGCACGGTCCGGCAGAACTCCAGCACCTCGTCGTGGACGCCGAAGGTGTTCTCGCACACCCCCCACTCGGTCCACACCTCCAGCCGGCGCCCGGGGAAGTTGCCGAGCCCCGGGTAGGCGGCCAGCGCCGCCCTGGCGTGCCCCGGCATCTCGATCTCCGGGACCACGCTCACCCCGCGCTCGGCCGCGTAGGCGACCAGCGAGCGCAGTTCGGCGGCGGTGTAGGCGCCGGAGTGCGGCGCGGCGTCGAAACGGCCGCTGCCGGCCCGGCCGAGCATCGAGCGGGCCCGGGTGCCGCCGACCTCGGTGAGCCGCGGATACGCCGCCACCGGCATCCGCCACCCCTGGTCGTCGGTGAGGTGCAGATGCAGCACGTTCAGCTTGTGCAGCGCCAGCAGATCCACGAACCGCCGCAGGAAGGACACCGGTTGGAAGCGCCGGGCGACATCGAGCATCATGCCCCGCCAGCCGAATCTCGGCACATCGGTGACCTGCACACACGGTATCCGCCAGGGCACGTCGGCCACCGGCCGCGGCGACAGCGCCTCGGCGGGCAGCAGCTGGCGGATCGTCTGCACCCCGCGTAGCAGGCCCTCCGGGCGGGCGGCCCGCAGCAGCAGCGCGTCCGGGCCGACGGTCAGGCCGTAGCCCTCCGCGCCGAGGCCGCCGAGTTCGGGGTCCACCACGAACACCACCGGACCGGCCGGGGAGGACCGCAGCGGCAGCCCGGTGGCCGGTGCCAGCAGCGTGCGCAGCAGCGCGGCGGCCGGCCCGGCCGCGCCCTCGGCCCGTACGGTCGTGCTCTCGTCGAAGGTGAACCGGCCGGGGATCCGGGCCAGATGGGTGGGGTGCGGAATGATCACGGCAGTGGTCTCCAGGGAGCCGGGGGAGCGGCGGGCAGGGGACGGGCAGGTGCGCGCGGCGCGCGGGCAGGGGCTCAGCCCTTGACGGCGCCCGCGGTCATTCCGGAGGTGACCCGGTTCTGCAGCAGCAGGAAGACCAGCAGGACCGGCAGCATGAACAGCGTGGAGGCGGCCATCGTGGCGCCCCAGTCGGTGCCGAAGACATTGCTGAAGGACGACAGCCACACCGGCAGGGTGCGCGCGTCCTGCCGGGTGATGATCAGCGTGTTGGCGAAGGCGAACTCGTTCCAGGCGGTGATGAAGCCGAACAGCGAGGTGGACAGCAGCCCGGGTGCCAGCAGCGGGAAGGTGATCCGGCGGAAGGCCTGCGGCCGGGTGCAGCCGTCCACTTGGGCCGCCTCCTCCAACTCCACCGGGATGGCGGCCAGGAACCCGCGCAGCGTCACGATGGTGAACGGCAGGGTGGTCATGAAGTAGATCAGGGTCAGTGTCGACAGCTTGTCGAGCATGTCGGCGTCGCGCGCGATGACGTACACCGGGATCAGCAGTGCTTCCCAGGGCGCCATCTGCGCGGTGAACACCAGCAGGATGAAGGCCCGCCGGCCCGGCCAGCGCATCCGCGCCACCGCGAAGGAAGCCAGCAGCGCCACCGCCAGCGACATCAGCACCGCGCCGAGCGTGACGGTCAGGCTGTTGCGCCAGAAGGTCCCGAAGCCGTCGGCGTGCACGGCGCTGCGGAAGTGCGCCAGCGTCGGGTGCAGCGGCAGGAAGGAGGGGTTGTCGGACTGGATGTCGGCGGACGGCTTCAGGGCGGTGATCAGCATCCAGTAGACCGGGAATGCGGTCACGGCGAGCGTCAGCAGCGCGGCCAGATTCAGCGGCAGCCGGCGCAGCCGCCGCAACTGCCGGAACTGCCGCACCGGGGTCGGGGTGGTCACAGCGCGCCCTCCTGGCGGAACATCCGGCGCAGGTTGAACACCAGCGCCCCGAGCAGGATCAGCACGGTGAGCGTGGAGACCGCCGAGCCCAGGTCGTACTTGTGCAGCGACTGGGCGATCTGGAAGGCGTAGACCGGCAGCGTGGTGGTCGCGCCGTTCGGGCCGCCCTGGCCGATCACCCAGATCTGCGTGAAGCACTTGAAGCACCAGATCACTTCGAGCGAGGTGACCAGCGCGAACAACGGCCGCAGCATGGGGAAGGTCACCAGCCGGAAGGTCTGCCGGCCGCTCGCGCCGTCCATCCGGGCCGACTCGTAGAGCTCGGCCGGGATGGTGGTCAGCCCGCCGTAGAGGGTCAGCGCGGCGAAGGGCACCGACTGCCAGACCACCAGGGCCACCAGGATGCCGAAGGTGGCGCCGCCGTGCGCGAACCAGGTGTAGTCGCGGTACGAGTCGAAACCCAGCTCGACCAGGAGCCAGTTGACCACTCCGAAACGCGACTGGAACAGCCACTGGAAGATGGTGGTGGCCGCGATCACCGGCGTGGCCCAGGTCAGCACCAGCGCGCTCATCACCGCCAGCCGCATCCGCCGGCCCAGCCGGGCCAGCATCAGGGCGACCAGCGTGCCGAGCAGCATGATCAGCGCCACATTCAGCGCGGTCCACCACACGGTCCGCCGCACCACGGTCCAGAACTCGCTGTCGCCCAGCACCGTGCGGTAGTTGGCGAACCCGACCCAGGTCGCGCCGCCGCGGATCAGCTGGCCGAGACCGAAGTGCTGGAAGGACATCACCGTGTTGCGGATCAGCGGATAGACCAGCAGGAAGGCCGCGCCCAGCACGGTCGGGGCGATCAGC
>NZ_FMCH01000221.1 GCF_900091855.1 Streptomyces sp. DvalAA-14 | reverse complement strand
CCCTCCCGGTCCAGAGCCGCGCCCGCCGCCCGCGCCGCCGCCAGTCCAGCCGGAGCCAGCCGCGCCGCCGCGCGACGCTGCACCGCCTCGTCGGCCTCCCGCTCGGGCACGGTCCGCGGCAGGGGTCCGCGAACGCCGTCCGCGGCGGCCGTGAGCGTCACCGCGGAGCGCGGGTCGCCGAGCGCGACCAGGACCTCGGCCGCAGAGTCCAGCTGGGCGGCCACCACCGGCTCGGTGCAGCCCACGTCCAGCGCCATCCGGGCCGCCCCGGCCAGACCGGCCAGCGCGCCGCTCGGATCGCCCTCGGCGGCGGTGATCCGGGCGGTCAGCGCCAGCAGCAGCACCCGGAACACCGGCGGTGGCGTGCCGTCCGCGATGTGCCCGGCGGCCAGCTCGGCCAGCTCGCGGGCCCCGGCCGACTCGCCGCGCCGCAGCAGCAGCACCGCCCGCAGATAGCGGATGTACGTCTGCGCGTCCCGCACCGCGTACCGCTCGGCTTCCTCCTCGGCCTGGTCGAGCAGCTCGGCCGCCCGCTCGTCGTCACCGGAGCGGTGCGCCAGCTCCGCCATCCGGCCGAGCAGAAAGGCGCCCTCACTGACGGCGCCCAGTTCCCGCCCGAGCCGGTGGGCGGCCTCGAACTCGACATATGCCTTGGCGTAGTGGCCGCGGGCGGTGGCGATCTCGGCGTTCGCGCCGTGCACTTGGGCGCGCATCCAGCGGTCCCCCAGGCCCGCGCTGAGTTCCTGCAGCTCGGCCCAGTCGACGTCGGCGGCCTCGATGCCGCCGGGCGAGTCGACCAGGATGTGGGTGCGGAACATCAAAGCCGCCGCCAGCTCCCAGTCCCCGCCGTGGACCCGGCAGTTGGCGACCACGGCGTCGGTGTGGCGGCGGGCCGCGTCGTTGCCGCCCAGCATGTAGAGGCTGAACGGCCACAGCAGACCGGGGAAGCGGGCGGCGGCCGGCCCGCCGACCCGGTAGGCGGCGACCAGTTGCTGGGCGGTGTCCCGCGACTCCTGGCTCGACCACTGCTCCTCGGAGGCGTGATCGCTGATCACGAAGAAGTACAGCAACCGCAGGTCGAAGCGCGGCCAGTACATCGGGTCGCTCTCGTCGGCGGGCGGCTCGCCGCCGAGTTCGGTGACCCGCCGCAGCCAGCCGGCCGCCTCGTCCTGATAGTTGCGCAGCCACCAGAACCAGCCCATGGCCAGCGTGATCGCCAGGGCGTCCGCCTCGTCGCGCGCCTCCAGGGCGCGGTGCAGGGCGGCCCTGACGTTGTCCAGCTCGGTCTCCAGCTCCTCCAGCCGGCGCAACTGGTCGGCGCCGCGCAGCTGCGGATCGGTCTCCCGGACCAGGTCGCGGTAGTAGGCGGTGTGCCGGCCCGCAGCCGCGGCCAGTTCCCCGGCTGGGCCGGCGGCGCGCTCGGCCGCGTACTCGTGGATGGTCTCCAGCAGCCGGTAGCGGGTCCCGCCGGGCAGCCCGTGCACCGCCACCACCAGGGACTTGTCGACCAGGGTCGCCACCGTCTCCAGGGCGTCCGGCCCGCACACCGCCTCCGCCGCGGCCAGCGTGCAGCCGCCGGCGAAGACACTGAGCGCGCACAGCGTCGCCCGCTCCGGCTCGTCCAGCAGGTCCCAGCTCCAGTCGACCACCGCGCGCAGCGTCTGCTGGCGGGGCAGTACGGTCCGGCTGCCGCTGGTCAGCAAGCGGAAGCGGTCGTCGAGACGGTCGGCGATCTGCCGGGGCGACAGGGCTCGCAGCCGGGCGGCGGCCAGCTCGATCGCCAGCGGCAGGCCGTCGAGACGGCGGCAGATCTCCCGGATCGCGGCGTCGTCCTCGGCGCTGTCGTAGCTGCCCGGTCGTACGGTGGCGGCCCGCTCGGCGAACAGTTGGTGGGCGGGCAGCGGCAGCAGCGGTTCGACCGGCCGTACCACCTCGCCGGGCACCCCCAGCGGCTCGCGGCTGGTGGCCAGCACCGTGACATACGGGCACTCGGCGAGCAGTTCGGCGGTCAGGTGGGCGGCGGCGGCGATCAGGTGCTCACAGTTGTCCAGCACCAGCAGCAGGCGGCGCGGCGCGCAGTGCTCCAGCAGCCGGGCCGTCGGGTCCTCGGCGGTGGCGTCCGGTTTCATCGGGTCGCGGCCGGGCGTCGAGAGGACCAGGGTGTCGCGCCGGCCCAGCGCGCTCAGGACGGCGTGCGGGATGGCGCCGGGGTCGTCCAGCGGGGCGAGTTCGGCCAGCCAGACGCCGTCGGGATACGGTTCGGCGGCCCCCTCGGCGGCTTCCTGGGCGAGCCGGGTCTTTCCGGAACCGCCCGGGCCGGTGAGCGTGACGAGGCGGCCGGCCGCCAAGTCCTGAGCGATGTCGCGGAGTTCGGACTCCCGGCCGACGAAGCTGGTCAGGCGGGCCCGGAGGTTGCCGTTCTGCTTGCGGACCGGGGCCTGCGGCTGGGGAGGCTCGTGCTGCTGCAACAACTCGGCGTGCAGCAAGCGGAGTTCGGGGCCCGGATCGGCGCCCAGCGTTTCCGCGAGTACGGTCCTGGCGTCGTCGTACGCCACCAGGGCGTCGGCGGTGCGGCCCGCGGACCGCAGCGCCCTGATCAGCTGGGCCCGGAAGGCCTCGTCCAGTGGATGGTCGGCGACCGCTTCCTCCAGCGTCGGCAGTGCGTCCGCCGCCCTGCCCAGTTGGAGGTCGGCCTCGACGCGCAGCCGGAGCGCGGACAGCCGCAGCGCTTCCGGGCGGGCGGCGGCGGTCGGCCGGTCCGGCAGGTCGGCCAGCGCCGGCCCCCGCCACAGCTCCAGGGCGCGGCCGAGGGTACGGGCGGCTTCCGCCGGGGTGCCGGTCCGCAGCTGGGCCTCGCCGGTACGCAGCAGGGTCTCGAAGTGGTGCAGGTCGACGGTGTCGCGGGGGGTGTTGAGGCAGTAGCCGCCCGGCCCGGAGGTGATCGTGTCCCGGCCGAGGGTCCTGCGGAGGCGAGCGACGAGTGCTTGCAGGGCGCCGCCGCTGTCGGTGGGCGGGGTGTCGGCCCATATCTCGTCGATCAGGACGTGCGGCGTGACGGGTTCGCCGGCGCGGACAGCCAGGACCGTGAGGAGGGCTCTGAGCTTGCCTCCTCCGAGGGGGACGGGAGTATCGCCGTCCCACACCTGTGTTGATCCCAGCACCGAGTAGCGCACGCGTCCATTCTCCCCGTCCACCGGCCCGTTCGCCGTCGAACGCGGGGCGGCCGCGGTCCCGGGCACCCGAGCCGCGCGGACGACCCGCCGGCGCTCCCCCGGCCGACGGCCGGGCGGAGACGGCCGGGCGGAGACGGCCGGGCGGAGACGGCCGGGAGATGCCCCGGCGCGGGGCTCAGCGGGGGCGCTGCGGGCTGTCCGGGCCCTCTTCGTCGTGGGGGCCCAGGAGTTCGTCGGCGAGGGTGGGGAGGTCGTCCAGGGGGGTTTCCTCGGCCCAGTCGGGGCGGGGGCGGGAGCGGGGCTTGGGCTGGGACGCCGGCTGAGACGTCGAGTGGGACGTCGAGTGGGACGTCGAGTGGGACGTCGGCCGGGCCTTGGGCTGGGGGAGCTCGCGGGTGTGTTCGCCCTCCGGGCGCTCGGGACGGAAGAGCCATTCCGGCACCCGGTCGGTCGGGGAGTCGGCCTCCCGGGCGGCGGGCAGCACGGCCGTTTCGTCCGCTTCGGCGCTGGGCGACCGCCGGGGCTCCTCCGCCTGCACCGGGGTGGCCGGGGCGGCGGGGGTCACCGGCCGCTGCGCCTTCGCCGGGGCTGCCGGCCGCTCCGGCTCCTGCGGTACGACCGGCGGCAGCACCCGGGTCGTCTCCCGGGTCTCCTCCGAATCCTGGAATACGGGGGCCGGCACCGGGGTCATGACGGTCGTGTTCTCGTCGGATCCCGACCCGGATCCCGACCCGGACCCGGTTCCGGACGCGGACCCGGACCCGGACCCTGATGCTGTGTCCCGCTCGGCCGGCTGCTCGGGAACGACGGCCGGGAGCACCGCCGTCTCCTCGGCCTCGCTCCGGTCCGCCGGAGCCACCGCCCGGAGCACGGCTGTCTCGTCCGCGGTCCCGTCCGCCGGGTCTTCCGCCCGGTCGTCCGCCACGCGGTCCGGTGTGGTGTCCGCTGCGGCGGCGGCCGCAGCGGCAGCCGTCCGCGCCGACTCGGCACGCAGCAGCGCCTCCTCGGCCTTGCGCTGCTTCTCCTGGCGCCGCTCGTCCGCCTCCGAACGCAGCCGCGCCTGCTCCTCGGCGAGGCGGCGCAGCCGTTCCTGCTCGGCGGCGCGGGCCGCTTCCTCCGCCTCGCGGCGGGCCGCCTCCTCGGCGGCGATCCGGTCGGCTTCCTCCTGGCGGAGCCGGGCGGCCTCGGCCTCCTGCGCGGCCTGGCGCTCGGCGACCTCGCGGCGCGCGGCCTCCTCGGCGGCCAGGCGACGCTCCTCCTCCTCGCGGCGGAGCTTTTCCAGCTGTGCCTGGCGTTCGCGGGCGGCACGCTCCTCGGCCGCCTTGCGGGCGGCCTCCTCGGCGACGAGGCGGGCCGCTTCGGCCGCGGCCTTGCGCTCGGCCTCGGCACGGGCGGCTATTTCCTGTTCGGACAGCGGGAGGAGCTGGTCGAGCCGGTGGCGTACGACGGTGGTGACCGCTTCGGGCGCCTGCCCGGCGTCCACCACCAGGTAGCGGGCCGGGTCGGCGGCGGCGAGTGTCAGGAAGCCGGCCCGTACCCGCCGATGGAAGGCGGCCGGTTCGGACTCGAGCCGGTCGGGCGCCTCGGTGAACCGCTCGCGGGCGGTTTCCGGGGAGACGTCGAGCAGCACGGTCAGGTGCGGGATGAGCCCGCTGGTGGCCCAGCGGTTGATCCGGGCGATCTCGGTGGGGGCCAGGTCGCGGCCCGCGCCCTGGTAGGCGACCGAGGAGTCGATGTAGCGGTCGGAGATGACGACCGCCCCGCGGGCCAGGGCGGGCCGGACCACGCTGTCGACGTGTTCCGCGCGGTCCGCCGCGTACAGCAGGGCCTCGGCGCGGTGCGAGATCCCGGCCGACGAGACGTCGAGCAGGATGGAGCGCAGTCGCTTGCCGACGGCGGTGGCGCCGGGCTCGCGGGTGACGACGACTTCGTGGCCCTTGCTGCGGATCCAGTCGGCCAGCGCTTCCACCTGCGTGGACTTGCCGGCGCCGTCGCCGCCCTCGACGGCGATGAAGAAGCCGCTGGCGGCGGGAGCGGCGGCCGGTTCGCCGCCGCGCAGCGCCTCGCGCAGATCACGCCGGAGCGGTACGCCGCTGCGGTCGTCGATCTTGCCCAGGACGAGCGCGGCGATCGGCAGCAGCAGCGCGCCGATCAGGATCAGCGTGTAGGCGGCGCCGCCGTGGTCGAAGGTGAAGTGGCCCTGGTGGATTCGGTGCGGGCCGATCGCCGCGGCCAGCAGCGGCGCGCCGATCGCGGCGACGGCGACCACCGCGCGGGCCACGGCCTGCAGATGCTCGGTGGTACGGGCCCGGCGGGGCTCCTCGGCCTCCTGCTCGATCAGGACGTGCCCGGTGTTGGCGGTGATGCCGGCGCCGACTCCGGAGAGCAGGGCCAGCAGCAGCACGGTGGTCTGGTCGCCGACGGCGCCGGTCAGCAGCAGGCCGAGCCCGGTGACGCCGATGGCCAGCGACAGCAGCCGGCGCCGGGACAGGCCGGGCAGGGTGCGCGGGGCGACGCGGATGCCGATGACCGTGCCGGCGGTGAGGGCGAACACCAGCAGCCCGAAGCCGACCGGGCCGAAGCCGAGGTCGCGGGCGTGCAGGATCGCCAGGCCCACGGCGGCGCCGATCGCGCCGGCCACCCCCGAGGTGGCCAGGACGAGCAGCGGCAGCGCGCCGCTCCGGCCGCGTTCGGCGCCTGCCGGACCCTTCGGCAGCCGCAGGCCCTCCAGCGGGGAACGCGGACGGGCGGCGGTCTCCGAGGGCAGTTCGAGCAGGAAGAGGACCGCGACGGAGGAGGAGAAGAGCCCGGCGGCCACGTAGGACGCGAGTGCGACCTGGTGCAGATGGAACCAGTCGACTCCCACCCCGATCAGCGTGTTGACCAGGGTGATCACAACGAGGGCGGCGGCGGCCAGCGGCAGCGCGACGAAGCTGGTACGCAGCGAGAGGCGCTGCAGCGTGGCCAGGTGGTCGGGGGCGGGCCGGACGGACGTGTCCCCGGGCGACGGCAGCAGCGAGGGGGCGGCGCCGTCCTTGGCCACGGTCCACAGCCGCTCGGCCAGGCCGGTGACGAACGCGGAGGCGAGCAGCCACAGATGGGCGCTGCCCGGCACCCAGGTGACCCACAGCGGCGCGACGATGAAGACGGCGAGCCGCAGGGCATCGGCGCCGATCATGGTCCAGCGGCGGTCGAGCGGGCCGCTCGCGTCCGTCAGCGCGGACAGCGGGCCCAGCAGGACAGCGCCGAAGAGCAGGGTGGCGATCAGCCGGGCGGCCAGCACCGCGGCGGTGGCGAGGGCGATGCCCCGGTAGCCGCCGCCGAAGGAACCGGAGGCGGCGACGGCCTGCACGGTCAGGACGAGCAACGCCAGCAGGCCGAGGCGGTCGGCGACCGCGCCGGTCAACTGGGCGCTCCACAGCCTGCGCAGCGCCGGGATCTTCAGCAGCGCTCCGACGGCCCGCTCACGGGAGTCCGCCGCGAGGTCGGCGGCGAACGCGTCGGTGACGTCCGCGGGCTGGTTCGGCTGCTCGGATGGCGTCATCCCGACAGCCTAACGGCTTGCCGCCGGGGTTCGGGGTGCCGACCCGGCCGCCGGCCTCCGGGGGTCGGCGGGTGCCGTCCGACAGGGGTGGGCGGCCGCCGTCTGGCAGGGGTGGGCGGGTGCCGTCCGGCGGGGACGGTTGCGGTCGACGCCGGGCCGTCCGCCGCTGGCCGGCTGGTCGCGCGGTTCCGCCCCCGGACTCCGCCCGGGGGTGCCCCCGGCGCCCCCGGTCAAGCCTGCGTCCGGTTCCACCACCCTTGCGGGGGCGGAGCTACCCGGCGGAGCTACTCGGCGGAGCTACTCGGCGGAGCTGGAGGTTTTCTTGGCCGCGGCTTTCTTGGGGGCGGCCTTCTTCGCCGGGGCCTTCTTGGCGGCGGTAGTCTTCTTGGCCGGGGCCTTCTTGGCGGTCTTCTTGGCCGGGGCCTTGGCGCGCTTCTCCGCGAGGAGTTCGTAGCCGCGCTCGGGGGTGATGCTTTCGACCTCGTCGTCGCGGCGCAGCGTCGCGTTGGTCTCGCCGTCGGTGACGTAGGGGCCGAAGCGGCCGTCCTTGACGACGACGGGGCGCTCGCTGACCGGGTCGGTGCCGAGTTCCTTCAGCGGGGGCTTGGCGGCGGCGCGGCCGCGGGCCTTGGGCTGGGCGTAGATGGCCAGCGCCTCGTCGAGGGTGATGTCGAAGAGCTGGTCCTCGGTCTCCAGCGAGCGCGAGTCGGTGCCCTTTTTCAGGTAGGGCCCGTAGCGGCCGTTCTGCGCGGTGATCTCGACGCCTTCGGCGTCGGTGCCGACCACCCGGGGCAGGGACATGAGCTTGAGCGCGTCCTGCAGGGTGACCGTGTCGAGGGCCATCGACTTGAAGAGGGAGGCGGTCCGCGGCTTGATCGCGTTCTTGCCGGTCTTCGGGGTGTCCTCGGGCAGGACCTCGGTGACGTAGGGGCCGTAGCGGCCGTCCCTGGCGATGATCGGCCGGCCCGTCTCGGGGTCGGTGCCGAGCTCGAAGTCGCCGCTGGGCCGGGCGAACAGCTCCTCGGCGAACTCGACGGTCATCTCGTCCGGCGGCAGTTCGTCGGGGACGTCGGACCGCTGGTGGTCCTCCTCGCCGCGCTCGCCCTTCTCGACGTAGGCGCCGTAGCGGCCGACGCGCAGCATGATGCCCTCGCCGACCGGGAAGGAGGAGATCTCCCGGGCGTCGATGGCGCCGAGGTCCTCGACGAGTTCCTTGAGGCCGCCGAGGTGGTCCCCGTCGCCGTTGCCGGTGACCGCGACCGGGGGGCCGCCGTTGGGCTCGGCGCCGAAGTAGAAGCGCCGCAGCCACGGCACCGACTGGGCTTCGCCGCGGGCGATCCGGTCGAGGTCGTCCTCCATCGAGGCGGTGAAGTCGTAGTCGACCAGCCAGCCGAAGTGCTTCTCCAGCAGGTTGACCACCGCGAAGGACAGGAAGGTCGGGACGAGCGCGGTGCCCTTCTTGAAGACGTAGCCGCGGTCGAGGATGGTGCCGAGGATCGTGGCGTAGGTGGACGGGCGGCCGATCTCCCGCTCCTCCAGCTCCTTGACCAGCGAGGCCTCGGTGTAGCGGGCCGGCGGCTTGGTGGCGTGGCCGTCGGCGGTGATCTGCTCGGCGGTCAGCGGGTCGCCCTCGCTGACCTGCGGCAACCGGCGCTCGCGGTCGTCGAGTTCGGCGTTGGGGTCGTCGGCGCCTTCGACGTAGGCCTTGAGGAAGCCGTGGAAGGTGATGATCTTGCCGGAGGCGGAGAACTCGGCGTCCCGGCCGTCGACGGCGGACCCGCCGACCTTGACGGTCACGGACTGGCCGACCGCGTCCTTCATCTGGGAGGCGACGGTCCGCATCCAGATCAGCTCGTAGAGCCGGAACTGATCGCCGGTCAGACCGGTCTCGGCGGGGGTGCGGAAGCGGTCGCCGGACGGGCGGATCGCCTCGTGCGCCTCCTGGGCGTTCTTCACCTTGCCGGTGTAGACGCGCGGCTTGTCCGGCAGGTAGTCGGCGCCGTAGAGCTGGGTGACCTGGGCGCGGGCGGCGCGGATCGCGGTCTCCGACAGCGTGGTGGAGTCGGTACGCATGTACGTGATGAAGCCGTTCTCGTACAGCTTCTGCGCCACCTGCATGGTGGCCTTCGCACCAAAGCCGAGCTTGCGCGAGGCCTCCTGCTGCAAGGTGGTGGTACGGAACGGGGCGTACGGCGAGCGCCGGTACGGCTTGGACTCGACGCTGCGGACCGAGAAGCGGCTCTCGGCGAGCGCGGCGGCCAGCGCCCGGGCGTTCGTCTCGTCCAGGTGCAGGACGTTCGCGCTGTCCTTGAGGGCTCCGGTCGAGGCGTCGAAGTCGCGGCCCTGGGCGACGCGGCGGCCGTCGACGGCGATGAGCCGGGCGACGAGTGTCGACGGGTCGGCGGCGTCGCCGGGCCGGCCGGTGTCGAAGGTGCCGGTCAGGTCCCAGTAGGAGGCGGTGCGGAAGGCGATCCGCTCCCGCTCGCGCTCGACGACCAGCCGCGTGGCCACCGACTGCACGCGGCCGGCCGACAGCCGCGGCATGACCTTCTTCCACAGCACCGGGGAGACCTCGTAGCCGTAGAGCCGGTCGAGGATACGGCGGGTCTCCTGCGCGTCCACCAGTCGCTGGTTCAGCTCACGCGGATTGCGGACGGCTTCCTGGATCGCGTCCTTGGTGATCTCGTGGAACACCATCCGGTGCACCGGAACCTTGGGCTTGAGGATTTCCTGCAAATGCCAGGCGATGGCCTCGCCCTCGCGGTCCTCATCGGTGGCCAGGAATAGTTCGTCGGAGTCCTTGAGGAGATCCTTGAGCTTCTTGACCTGAGCCTTCTTGTCGGCGTTGACGACGTAGATCGGCTCGAAATCGCTGTCCACATTGACACCGAGCCGTGCCCACGGCTGGCCTTTGTACTCCGCCGGCACTTCGGCGGCCCCGTTGGGGAGGTCGCGGATGTGCCCGACGCTGGCCTCGACGACGTATCCAGGGCCGAGATAGCCCTTGATCGTCTTCGCCTTGGCAGGCGACTCGACGATGACGAGTCGGCGGCCGCTGTGTGCGGTCTCGCGGGTCGGGGACAACTTCGCTCTTCTCTCCGGGTCGAAGGGGTGTCGCTGCGGAGTGTGACCGTACCTCCTGGTCCCGTGTCAAACGGGAAAAGTCCACAACGCCACTCGAACGGTAACCCGATGTACGTTCTATCCACACTGTCGGGGTCCTCATGCAGGCTACGTCCCCGGGCTGGATCCCGCCCGAAAATGCCTGTTCTCCGGCCCTGCCACCGGTCCGCGTCACCCTCCGGCGGCACGGGAGCGGCACGGCTGCGGCACGGCTGCGGCACGGAAAACGGAGCCCCATCGGGCCGGGACCGCACCCGGACGGGGCGGCGATCCAGTGCAGATCCGGTCCAGATCCGGCTGGGATCCGGTGGCGATCCGGCTGGGATCAGTCGGTTGATCGGACCGGAAACGGAGGGCCGGGCCGACCGCGACCGCACCGCGGACCTGTCGGCACCCTTATCAATACCCCTACCGGTACCGGCGACGCTCACCCGCCCTGAGGAAGCACCGGGAGAGTGACGGTGAACACCGACCCGCGGCCCTCGGCGCCGGTCGCGGAAACCGTCCCGCCGTGCGCCTCGGCGAGCTTGCGGACGATGGAAAGGTCCTGCCCACTGCCCCCGGTCTGCCCGCTGCGGGACTTCTCCGCCCGCCAGAAGCGGTCGAAGAGCCGGGGCAGCTCCTCGGGCGGGATGCCGGACCCGGTGTCGGCCACCTCCGGCACCGCCCGGCCGTCCTCGATGCGCGCCCGCAGGGTGACGGCCTCCCGGGCGGGGTGTGCCGTACCGCGTTCGACACCGGATTGCCGACCGCCTGCCGCCTGGCCGAGGAGGTCCGCGAGGTCGGTCTCCTCCCGGTGCAGCCGCAGCTCGCCGGCATCGGCCGGGTTCAGGTCCCGCAGGTCGTCGATGACGTGCTGGAGCAGCAGGGTCTCGGCCGCGGATGTTGCTCAGCGGAGTGCGCAGCTCGTGCGCCACGTCGCTGACCATGGCCTTGCGCAGGCCCTCGGACTCCTCGCGCTTCTCCGACATGGTGTTACACGCGGCGACCACCCCGCCGATCTCGTCGCCCGCCCGCACCGCGACCCCGGCGTCAGATCGCCCTCGGTCATCCGCCGGGCGGCCCCGGCCAGCGCGCGCTGCGGCCGGATCATCCGGGTGCCGGCCAGCGCGGTGAGGGCGACGGTGAGGGTGAGCAGCAGGGCGAGCCCGGTGACCTCGGCGATCCTGATCCGGTTGCCGGGGGACAGGCCGAGGAAAGTGGCGGCGCCGCGGCCCGGCTGCCGAATGGGGCGGCCCGCCAACTCCAGCCGAAGTTGCGGTTGAGCCGCCCGGCCTCCAGCCGGCGGGCGCTGCTCACCCAGCTCACCGCGCTCGGCACCAACATGCTCCAGGCCCAGCCGCAGCCCGACCAGACCCCGCCGGTCCGACTGCCAGTGGAAACGGACGCGACGGCCCGGCGGATCGCTCCGGTCACCGACGCCGCCGCGGTCGCCAACACCCACCTGACGGTGCGATCTGGCTGCGCCCGGCCCCCGGACGCCAACCGGGGCCAGATCCGCCGCCAGTTCCTCACCGAAGCCGTCATCCTGTCGGCACCCGGCGGCATCGCGGGCGCGGTCATCGGCGTCCTCGCGGCCCGCCTCACCCCGACCGAGGCCCTCGCGACGACCTGAGCCCCGAGCGAGACGGACCGCCCGATCGGCTGCGAGGATGGAACCACATCAACGCACCGTCAGGGGGAACGGCCTTGTCCGACCAGAATCCGTACGAGGAGAATCCGTACGGCAAGAACCCGTACGAACAGCCCGGATCCGCGCCGGGCTACGGCTACCCGCCGCCGGGGGGCGCCGGTCCGGGCCGAGGGGGCCCCGGGCAATGGCACCCCCGGGTACGGCACTCCCGGCTACGGCACTCCCGGCTACGGCAATCCGGGCTACGGCTACCCGCAAGGAGGGCCGTCCGCGCCGCCGCCCGGCGGACCGCAGGCCGGCTACGGCTACCCGCAGCAGCCCCCCGGCTACGGGCCCGTGCCGGGCACCTACACCGGCGACCCGAACGCGCCCTACGGCTACGACCCCTACGGGCGCCCGTACTCGGAGAAGTCGAAGGTCACCGCGGGCGTACTGCAGCTCTTCCTCGGCACCTTCGGCGTCGGCCGCTTCTACACCGGCCACACCGGGATAGCGCTCGCCCAGCTCTTCACCTGCGGCGGCTGCGGCATCTGGGCGCTGGTGGACGGCATCATCCTGCTGGCCGGCCGGGACCAGACCGACGCGCAGGGGCGGGTGCTGCGTGGCTGATCAGCTCCGGCAGGCCGGCGTACCCGTATCCACCGCGGTGCGCCGGCCCGCCGGGCCCGGACGACGTCTGCATCCGGCCGTCGCTCCGCTGGTGACGCTGGGGGCGGGCATCGCGGCGTCCGCGTACCTCTACCGCACCGACCCGCACCAGAGCGGGCACTGGCTGCCGCGCTGCCCGTTCAACTGGCTGACCGGCCTGCTCTGCCCGGCCTGCGGCGGCACCCGGCTCGCCTACGACCTGCTGCACGGTGAGCCGCTGCGGGCGTTCCACGAGAACGCGCTGATGCTGCTCCTGCTGCCGTTCGCCCTGGTGCTGGGCGGCCGCTGGTTCGTCGACGGGCTGCGCGGGCGCCGCCGGCCGCTGATGCTGAACGCTCGGGCGCAGTACGCGCTGCTGGCGGCCGCGGTGGCGTGGACGGTCGTCCGCAACGTGCGCTGACGCGCGCCGGTCAGGCCGGCGGCGCCCGGGGGGTGCGGCGGCTGGTCGCTCACCGCCGGCGCCCGCCGCTCAGCGCACCGGCTCCAGGAACCCCTGCTCGACCAGCAGCCGGATCGCCTGCGGCGTACGGTCCCGCAGTATGACCGGGTCCTCGCGCAGCAGTTGGGCGATCGCGTCCAGGATCCGGCCAGCCGGCAGCGTACCGTCGCAGACGCCGGCGAAGCCCGCGCCGACCGTGTCCACCTTGGTGGCGCGCCGCATGCCGCGAGCCGAACGCAGCACCACGTGCTCCGGGTCCTCCGCGCCGGGCAGTCCCACCTGTTCCTGGACGACGTCGGGCGCGAGGGTGAAGCGGGCTTCCAGCAGGGCCGCGTCGTCGTGGGCGCGCAGGAAGTCCTGCCGGGCGAACCAGTCCGCGATGTGCGTGCCGAGCGGCTGCTCCACCGGGTGCGGCCACTCCTCCACGGTGACGGCGGGCCGCACCGCGCCGGACTTGCGCAGCGTGATCCAGCCGAAGCCGATGCCGTTCACCGCGGCCCGCTCGAATTCGGCGAGCCATGCGTCGTAGCGGGCGGCGTACGCGGCCGGGTCCCCCCGGTGGTCCCCGCTGTCGCGCAGCCACAGCTCGGCGTACTGCGCAACGTCCTGCACCTCCCGCTGCACGATCCACGCGTCGCAGCCCGGCGGCACCCAGGAGGCGAGGCGGTCCCGCCAGTCCTGCCCCTCGATGTGCTGCCAGTTGGCGAGCAGCTGGCACCAGCCGCCGTCGTTGAGGTGGTCGGCCGACTGCTGGACGAGGGTGCGGCACAGGTCGTCCCCCGCCATGCCGCCGTCGCGGTAGGTGAGCCGGCCGCTGGCGCCGGGGCCGGGGCCGGGGCCCGTGCCGGGGCCAGAACCGTCGCCGAGGCCGGCATCGGGGCCGAGGCCGCTGGGCGAGATCACGAACGGCGGATTGGAGACGATCAGGTCGTACCGCTCCCCGGCCACCGGCTCGAAGAGCCCGCCCTGCCGCAGATCCGCCGCCGGCACGCCGGACAGCGCGAGGGTGAGCCGGGCGAAGTGCAGGGCCCGCGGATTGACGTCGGTGGCCGTCACCCGCGTGGCGTGGCGGGCGGCGTGCAGTGCCTGGATGCCGGAGCCGGTACCGAGGTCCAGGGCGGTGGCGAAGGGCTGCCGCACGGTGAGCCCGGCCAGTGTGGTGGACGCCCCACCGACGCCGAGCACGAGATCGGTCCGCGCCACCCCGGGCGCGCTGCCGATACCGCCGGCCCCGCCGACCGCGCAGCCGAGGTCCGAGACGATCCACCAGTCCTTACCCGCGTCCTGCGCGTAGGGGCGTACGTCCACGGTGGCGCGCAGGCCGGCCGCCCCGTCGTCCTGCAGCCATCCGTCGGCCTCGTAGCGGTCCAGCTCCTTCAGCGCGGCGCCGGCCCGCTCGCGGGAGACGGGCTGTTGGAGCAGGAAGAGCCGGACCAGGGTTTCCAGGGGGCTGCCGCCCCGGGTGGCGCGCAGCGCCGGGACGGTCTCGGCGCGGGACAGGGCCGCGTAGGCCACAGCGCCGAGCAGTTCGAGGCAGCCGTCCGCGGTGAAGGCCGCGGCGCGCAGTTCGTCACGCAGCCGAGCGGCAGTACCGGGGGCGGGGAGGAGGGGCTTGCTCACGGAGTCATTGTCGCGGACGCCGATCGTCAGGAAGCCGACGGGGACGGGACGCCGGCGACCCGCTGGCAGCCGGGCTGCTTGGCGAGGGCCTTGCCGGTGACGCCCTGGTCGAGGGTGTCCAGCGACGTCTTGGCCTTGGCGGTCGTCGTGTTGAGCAGGTCGGACACACCCTTGAGGCCGTCGGCGAACTTCGACTGGTTGGCGGTGTCGAGGCCGTCGACCTGCTTCTTCAGATCGGCGTACTGCGACGACAGGCCGTTGAAGACGGACACCCCGTTCTGCTGGAACTCCGCGCCTTCGGAACCGCCGGGCGCGGGGCCGGCCGCGCTGAAGATGCCGCCCAGCGACTTGTACGCGGTGGAGATCGTCTGGAAGACGGCCGAGTCGGCGCGCTGCACGTCCTGCGGCTTGCCGCCGCTGTTCACCTTGCTGATCGCGGTGTTGGCGTCGTCGATCTTCTTGAACTGGGCGGCGGCCTGGTCGCAGACGCCCTTCGCCCACGCGTCGCGCTTCTTGCCGGTGTTGTCGCTGCTGCAGCCCGACAGCGCCAGCAGCACGGCCGTCGTACCGCACAGCGCGGGCAAGAGCTTGGTGTTCACCTTCACCGGATGGTTCCCTTCCGTGGCCCTACCGCGGCCTTACCGCCCTGGAACTTACACGGATGAGGGGTACCCCCCGTGAATTCCTGACCTGATCTGATCGGATTCGTCCGATATTCAAGCCATTCGTAGCAGCTTTGTTGACCGTTTTTTCGGGCGCGGGGGGCCGGGTGTGCGGATGTGTGCGGGGCGGGCGCGGGTGCGCGCGGACGCGGCGGCGGCGGGCGACCGGTTCGGACCGGTCGCCCGCCGCCGTGATGCCTCATCGGATCTTCGGGTTGTCTTTTTGTCTTGCTGTCTTGCTGTCTTGCTGTCGGGTGAGCCGACGGTCAGACGGCCGATGTGCCCGACCGGTAGGCGGGGACCGCGGAACCGTCCTCGCCTACCACGAGCTCGCCGTCGTCCCGGCTCTCCCCGTCGCCGTCGACATCGCCGTCCATGGCGATACCGCGGCGCTTGGAGATGTAGACCGCCACCACGATGATCAGCACGGCCACTACCGCCACCGGGATCCGGACCGCGAGATTGGCGTCCGTTCCGTAGCTGAATTTCACCACCGCCGGGGCGATCAGCAGTGCCACCAGGTTCATCACCTTCAGCAGCGGGTTGATGGCGGGGCCTGCGGTGTCCTTGAACGGGTCGCCGACGGTGTCCCCGATGACGGTCGCGGCATGCGCCTCGCTGCCCTTGCCGCCGTAGTGGCCGTCCTCGACCAGCTTCTTGGCGTTGTCCCAGGCGCCGCCGGAGTTGGCCAGGAACACCGCCATCAAGGTGCCCGCACCGATCGCGCCGGCCAGATAGGACGCCAGCGACCCGATGCCGAGCGAGAAGCCGACCGCGATCGGCGCGAGGACTGCGAGCAGGCCGGGGGTGGCCAGTTCGCGCAGCGCGTCCTTGGTGCAGATGTCCACCACCCGGCCGTACTCCGGCAGTTCGGTGCCGTCCATGATCCCGGGGTGTTCGCGGAACTGCCGCCGCACCTCGTAGACCACCGCGCCCGCGGACCGGGAGACGGCGCTGATGGCCAAGCCGGAGAAGAGGAAGACCACCGCCGCCCCGAACAGCAGTCCGACCAGGTTGCTCGGCTGCGAGATGTCCAGGGAGAGCCAGCGGGCGTCGGACGCGGCCGGATGCGCCGTGCTGACCGCGGTGTCGACCGCCTCCTTGAACGACCCGAACAGGGCGGTGGCGGCCAGCACCGCGGTGGCGATGGCGATGCCCTTGGTGATGGCCTTGGTGGTGTTGCCGACCGCGTCCAGGTCGGTGAGCACCTGGGCGCCCTCGCCGTGCACGTCGCCGGACATCTCCGCGATGCCCTGCGCGTTGTCGGAGACCGGCCCGAAGGTGTCCATGGCCACGATGACGCCGACCGTGGTCAGCAGCCCGGTGCCGGCCAGCGCCACCGCGAACAGCGCCAGCCAGACGGAAGTGCCGCCGAGCAGGAAGGCGCCGTACACGGCCAGGCCGATCAGCACCGCCGAGTACACCGCGGACTCGAGGCCCAGCGAGATGCCGGAGAGCACCACGGTGGCGGGTCCGGTCAGCGACGATTTGCCGATGTCGCGGACCGGGCGCCGGCTGGTCTCGGTGAAGTAGCCGGTCAGCTGCTGGATCACCGCGGCCAGCACGATGCCGATGGCCACCGCGACCAGCGCCAGGACGCGCGGGTCGCCGTGGTGGCCGGAGATGTCGGAATCCACGCCCTTGAGGTCGGCGTACGACGACGGGAGGTAGGCGTAGACCGCGATGGCCACGCCGACCAGGGAGATCACCGCGGAGATGAAGAAGCCGCGGTTGATGGCCGTCATACCGCTGCGGTCCGAGCGCCGCGGGGCGACCGCGAAGATGCCGACCATCGCGGTGAGCACCCCGATCGCCGGGATGAGCAGGGGGAACGCCAGACCGGAGTCGCCGAAGGTGACTTTGCCGAGGATCAGTGCCGCCACCAGGGTGACGGCGTACGACTCGAACAGGTCGGCGGCCATGCCCGCGCAGTCGCCGACGTTGTCGCCCACGTTGTCCGCGATGGTCGCGGCGTTGCGCGGGTCGTCCTCCGGGATGCCCTTTTCCACCTTGCCGACCAGGTCGGCGCCCACATCGGCCGCCTTGGTGAAGATGCCGCCGCCGACCCGCATGAACATCGCCAGCAGCGCCGCCCCGAAACCGAATCCCTCCAGCACCTTCGGCGCGTCCGCCTTGTAGATCAATACGACGGCGGACGCGCCCAGCAGTCCGAGTCCCACGGTGAACATGCCGACCACGCCACCGGTCCGGAAAGCGATCTTCATCGCCCGGTGCGAAACAGTGGTCAGGTCGGCCGCGGGTTCACCGGGTTCCGGTGTCGCCGCCCGTGCCGCGGCGGCGACCCGCACATTGCTGCGGACCGCGAGCCACATTCCGACATAACCGGTGACCGCGGAGAAGATCGCGCCCACCAGAAAGAAGATCGACCGCCCGATCCGCTGCGACAAAGTGTCCGCCGGCAGCAGCATGAGCAGGAAGAACGCGGCGACAGCGAAGATCCCCAGCGTGCGGAACTGCCGTGCGAGGTAGGCGTTGGCGCCTTCCTGCACGGCAGCGGCGATCTTCTTCATGCTGTCGGTGCCTTCGTCCGACGCGAGCACTTGACGTACCAGCACCCAGGCGAGCCCCAGAGCGGCCAGGGCGACCGCCGCGATGATCCATACGAGCACCTGGTTACCGCTGGTCAATACCGGCCCGGCGGCAAGCGTGTGGTGGGTGAGTGGCCCCGCCATTCGTCCTCCTTGACGTTTGGCGCATGGGCGTGCGGCTCCTACGGCGCACGAGCCGCCACGCTCAGGCGAGCTGAGCAAGATGGACGGGATTGTAGGGAGCAGCCGAAGATCAAAAAAGGGTGCCGGTAAGGAATTCCCACGGAATGGTTCGGAATCCCACGGTAAATGAAGGTCAGAAATCGGAGCAGCGGGCCGATCGCGCTGTCCGGGCCGCCTGCCTTCGGGTACACGGAGGCCGGGGCGACCAGGCACCGGGACGCGGGCGCTCAGGCACGCGCGCTCATGGCCGGACGCTCGGGCTCAGGCGTCACCGCCCGGGCACTCGGGGCAGCCCGGGCACTCAGGCCGAGACGGTGGGCCAGCTCATGCGGATGGTGCCGCCGGTGTCGCCCTCGATGACCTCGACGTCGTCGACCAGGCCGCTGATCACGGCCAGGCCCATCTCGCCCTCGTCATCGGCCGGCGCGTCGTCGCCGCTGTCGGGGGTCGAACCGGTGGCGTTGCCGGGCACCTCGTCGACCACCTCGATGGAGAACTTCTTCTCCTCCTCATTGAGCAGCACCCGGACCGGCTCCTGCACGCCATTGCTGCGGTGCAGGCCGACGGCCCGGCTGCAGGCCTCGCCCACGGCAAGCCGCACCTCGTCGAGAGCCGCCTCGTCCACCCCCGCCCGGCGCGCCACTTGTGCCGCTACGAGCCGCGCAGTGCGCACGTGCTCGGGCTGGGCGCTGAAGAGCAGTTCTACGGTGGGCATGGCCTGGCCTCCCCCTCGGGTCCATGGGCGGGCATCACGGGGGCCCGGACGGCGACCCGTCCGGTACCCCTCTCGGCGAAATGTCAGTCGGTCGCCGCGACAGCCTCGTCGACCGAGGTGTGGATGGGGAACACCTTGGTCAGACCGGTGATACGGAAAATCTTGAGGATGCGCTCCTGGTTGCACACCAGACGCAGCGATCCTTCATGAGCACGCACCCGCTTGAGACCGCCGACGAGCACACCCAGACCGGTGGAGTCGAGGAAGTCGACCCCCTCCATGTCCACGACCAGGTGGTAATTGCCGTCGTTCACGAGCTCCACCAGCTGCTCACGCAGCTTGGGCGCGGTGTACACATCAATCTCGCCGCCGACCTCGACGATCGTTCGATCGCCGACGGTTCGGGTCGACAGGGACAGGTCCACGGATCCTCCAGCACCTTGCATCGACGCGGCTCCCCCCGAGCCTCTCCCACCGAACGGTAGTAGGGGCCTCCCCACCGAAGGTAGGGGATGGTTGGCAGCCGCGATGGCATTCAATCACTTCGCGGTGGGCGAGCACGACGCCTTGCTGCGATTGTCGGTCACGCCGGTGACACACTGAGTGCCGATGGCCCAGGAACATTCTCCGCAGTCGGCGCACGGTCGCCCGTCCCCCCGGACCGCTTTGGAGCGGCTCGCCGAGGGGGCGGACCGCGCCGTACGCATCACCCATACGGAGCACGTGCCCGCGCGGGTCGGTCGCCATGCATCCTGGCCGGCGGCCATCCGGCCCGAGGTCATCGACGCGATACGGGCGGCCGGGATCGACCGTCCGTGGGAACACCAGGCCCTCGCGGCGGGCCACGCGGCCCGCGGCGAATCGGTGGTCGTCTCCACGGGCACGGCCTCCGGGAAGTCGCTGGCGTATCTGGCGCCGGTGCTCAGCGCCCTGCTGGAAGGATCCGGCACCGGCCCCCGGGGCGCCACCGCGCTGTACCTGTCGCCCACCAAGGCGCTGGCCGCCGACCAGCGGCGCGCGGTGAGCGCGCTGGCCGCCCCCCTGGGCGCCGCGGTCCGCCCGGCCGTCTACGACGGCGACACGCCCTTCGAGGAACGCGAGTGGGTCCGCCAGTACGCGAACTACGTGCTGACCAATCCCGACATGCTGCACCGCGGCATCCTGCCCGGCCACGCCCGCTGGGCCTCCTTCCTGCGCGGGCTGCGCTATGTGGTGATCGACGAGTGCCACACCTACCGCGGGGTCTTCGGCTCCCACGTCGCCCAGGTGCTGCGCCGGCTGCGGCGGGTGTGCGCCCGCTACGGCGCCGACCCGGTCTTCCTGCTGGCTTCCGCGACCTCCGCCGACCCGGGGCGGGCAGCCGCCCGGCTGACCGGTGTGCCGGTGGCCGAGGTCACCGAGGACACCTCGCCGCGCGGTGAACTGGCCTTCGCCCTGTGGGAGCCGCCGCTGACCGAGCTGTCCGGCGAGCACGGGGCCCCGGTCCGCCGCACCGCCACGGCCGAGGCCGCCGAACTCCTCACCGATCTCGTCATCCAGGGCGTGCGCACCGTCGCTTTCGTCCGGTCCCGGCGCGGCGCCGAACTCATCGCCCTGATCGCCCAGGAACGCCTCGCCGCGATCGACCCCTCGCTCCCCGGCCGCGTCGCCGCCTACCGGGGCGGCTATCTCGCCGAGGAACGCCGCGCCCTCGAACGCGATCTGCACTCCGGGCGCCTGCTCGGCCTGGCCTCCACCTCTGCGCTGGAACTCGGCGTGGACATCTCCGGCCTCGACGCGGTGCTGCTGGTCGGCTACCCCGGCACCCGCGCCTCCCTGTGGCAGCAGGCCGGCCGCGCGGGCCGCTCCGGCCAGGGCGCGCTCGCCGTCATGGTCGGCCGCGACGATCCGCTGGACACCTACCTCGTCCACCACCCCGAGGCGATCTTCGAGCAGCCCGTCGAGTCCACCGTCCTCGACCCGGACAATCCCTACGTCCTGGCCCCGCACCTGTGCGCCGCCGCGGCCGAGCTGCCGCTGACCGACCCCGACCTCGAACTCTTCGGCCCGGAGGCGGCCTCCCTGGTGGCGCAGCTCGTCGAACGCGGACTGCTGCGGCGCCGGGCGGGCGGCTGGTACTGGACCCGGCGGGAGCGGGCCGCCGACCTCACCGACATCCGCGGCGAGGGCGGCAAGCCCATCCAGGTCGTGGAGTCCGCCACCGGCAGACTGCTCGGCACCGTGGACGCCGGGGCGGCGCACACCACCGTCCACGACGGCGCCGTCCACCTCCACCAGGGCCGCAGCTACCTCGTGCGGCGGCTGGACCTGGAGGACCACGTGGCCCTCGTGGAACAGGCCGACCCGCCCTACTCCACGATGGCCCGCGACACCACGGAGATCCGTGTCCTGTCCGACGAGCTGGAGGAGCCGTGGGGTGAGGCCCGCATCCACTTCGGCTCGGTCGAGGTCACCCACCAGGTGGTGTCCTTCCTGCGGCGCCGGCTGCTGACCGGTGAGGTGCTGGGCGAGACCAAGCTCGACCTGCCGCCGCGCACCCTGCGTACCCGGGCGGTGTGGTGGACGGTGACCGACGACCAGCTCGACACCGCACGCATCCACCCCGAGGAGCTCCCCGGCGCCCTGCACGCCGCCGAACACGCTTCCATCGGCCTGCTCCCGCTGTTCGCCACCTGCGACCGCTGGGACATCGGCGGCGTCTCCATACCGCTGCATGGCGACACCGGTCTGCCCACCGTCTTCGTCTACGACGGCCACCCCGGCGGTGCGGGCTTCGCCGAACGCGCCTACCGCACCGCCCGCAGCTGGCTCACCGCCACCCGCGAGGCGATCGCCGCCTGCGAGTGCGAGTTCGGCTGCCCCTCCTGCGTGCAGTCCCCGAAGTGCGGCAACGGCAACGATCCCCTCGACAAGGCGGCCGCCGTCCGCCTCCTGGACTGCCTGCTCTCGACCGACCCGGCCGGCTCCTCGGGGATCTCCTCGGGGATCTCCTCGGACGGCGAGCCGGAAAGGGCGGACGGTGCGGACGGGATCCGTGGCGGCAGCGAGGACTCCGGCGACGGTGGGGGCAGCGAGAGCTTCCCGCGCGCCATGGTCGACGGAACCGCACCGACCGCTGGAGTCGGCACCTCCGCCGGCCCCGCCACGGGGTCCCGGACGCCCCCGGAGCCCGGCACGGTCCCCGTGAGCCGGGTGGCCCCGGACGGCGTTCAGGAGGTCGTCGGCGGCCCTTCCGGCGGCGAGTGACGGGCCCGCCCGCGAAGCGACCCGCGCTCCACCGACCTCGGCCACCACATCCGCCACCTCCCCGGTCAGCCGGCAGCCGCTCAAGGCCGCACCTTGGGCGCCGGCGACCCGGGCGGCGAGACCGCAGGCGCTCTTTTCGCCATCCAGCGCGTGATCCGCGGCAGCCAGGGCCGCCAGATCGGCCGCGCCGCCCGCACGGTGCCGGGCGATCACTGCCCGGTCCAGCTGGAGCAGCGCGACGAAGAGAGCGAGCAGCACTCCCATCAGCCCCATCGACCACACAGTCGCCGAGCCGCGCTCCGCCCGCCCGGCACGGTCCGTCACGGCGCGACCCCTCACGGCAGGCCACCTCCCCTCGCGCCCCTGACGTTGTCCTCGGCGTCCTCGGCGGCGTCTTCGACAGCGCTCTCGTCCAGTGCGACGGCCTCGGCGGCCAGCGGGACCGGGAATCGGGGCAGCGGCACCGCGACCCGCACCCGCACCAGGTCTCCGTCCCGGCCGACAGCCACCTGGGCGCCACTCGGCGCCGCGGCCCGGGCCACCCGCAGCACTTCCGCCGGTGTCTCGGACCGGGCCGCGGCCCGGGCACCGGCCCGGGCCGCGTCCACACACCGCACTTGCGCGGCGCCCGCCATCAGCCCCCACACCAGGAACGCGGTGAGCGCCACCAGTGTCGGGATCACCACGGCCGCCTCCGCCGTGACATACCCGCCGTCACCTTGGCCCCGCGATCCGAGCCGCTCAGAACGGCACATGGAGAGCCTTCACGATGACCCCGGTGAGCGCGGTCCGCACCGGTCCGCTCGTCACGATCTTGTAGAGCACGGCCGCGAAACCGCATGCCGCGATGGTGCCGACCGCGTATTCGGCGGTACTCATCCCAGCCTCCGCCGCCGCCCGGCACCTCCGAACCCGTCGGACCAGCCCCGAGGTCGGCGTCCTTCGCCTCGGCCCGTCGGGTGTGTGCCCCGTGGCCTTCGTCGCCTTCATCGTGTTCGTGGCCTTCGTCGTCTTCATCTGGGGGTCCTCCCGTTGGTCGGTTCTCCGGCTCGGTCGCCGGAGGCGCATCGAAAGTTGTGGTGGAAGTGGTGGATAAGGGCAGGTCGAAGCTCGAAGTGACCCGCGAGGTGAGGTGAATCGCTGGGTGAGACGGATCCGGGTGAGGTGAATCGCGGTCAGGTCCGGTATCGCGGTCAGGTCCGGTCGGCGGTCACTTCATCCGCGTCCCGAGGACCGTGCCGGCCAGGCCCATCACCACTGGGGCGACGCCGACCAGCAGGAAGGCCGGGAGGAAGCACACCCCGAGCGGCGCGGTGGCCAGCACCGCCGCGCGTCTGGCCCTCGCGAGGGCGCGGCGGGCTCGCACGGCCCGGCAGTCCGCCGCCAGTCGGGCCATTTCCATTACCGGCGCGCTGCCCGTGGTGGCGGCCCGAGCCAGGCACCGGCCCATCTCCCGCGCGGCCGGCAGGGTGCCGAACCGGTCCCAGCACTCCGCCGGTTCCGCGCCGAGCCGCAGCTCGGCGTGTGCCCGTATCAGCGCGTCCCCCAATGGACCGCCCAAGCAGCGCCCCACGGCTCCCGCTGCCTCTCCCGGGGTGGCCCCGGCGGCCAGGCAGGCGGCCATCAGGTCGGCGCAGAGTGGCAGTTCGGAGTCCTCGGCCTCCCCGTCCCCTCCAGGCCGCTCAGCAGGCGCCTGTCGCCTCCTGAGCCATTTCCTAGCCCCTACCCCCACCCCGGCTCCTGCCAGAGCGCCCAGCGGCCCACCGATCAGCACCGAGACTCCGAGCCCGGCAGCGACCACCGGCCCCCACTCCCGCAGCAGCTCCGGCCACCCGTGCAATCGCAGGGCGCCGCCCGCAGTCGCCCGCGCCGAACTCCTCCTACCGAGCGCCCAGCGCACTCGCCGGACACCGCGCATTCGCTGCCGTAGCTCGGCCAGGGCCAGCAGCCCGGCGGCCACGACGGCCAGAACGGCTCCAGTCGTCCCCAGGCTGTGGACAGCCCATCCGGTCCCGCCGCTCATGACGCCGCCTCTCGGGCCGGCCCCGCCATGACCACTGGATCAGCCTCCGTCTGCTGCCCGCGTTCCTTGGGTGGTCCGCCTCGGTGACCGTCCTCGGCGGCGCGGATGATCCGTGCCGTCCACGCGAGGCCGGCCCATTCCAGGGCCGCCCCCGCCAGCAGGCAGACCAGCCCGGCCGGGCTGTGCAGCAGCGTCGCCGTGGGGTGGGCGCCGAGCCCGGTGCCCAGGACGAGCCCGAACAACGGCAGGAGGGCCAGCAGTACGGCGGTCGAGCGGGGGCCCGCCAATTGCGCTCGCAAGTCCTCCCGCTGATCGGCCTCCGCACGCAGCACGGCGGCCACCCGGTCCAGGGCTGCTGCCAGCCCCGCCCCGCCGTCCACCGCCACTTGCCAGCAGGCGGCGACCGCGGCGAGCCCGCGGGTGCCCTCGTGGAGCCGGGACGCCGCGCGCAGTGCTCCCGGCACGTCACCACCGAAGCGCGCGGCCGACAGCATCAGCCCTGCCGACTGGGCGAGTTCGGGCATCCGGGCCCATCCCGCCGACTCCACGGCGTCGGCGAGCGCCGCATGGGGCGGCCTCCCGGCTCTGAGATCGCCTGCCACCCTGCCGCACAGTGTCCCCACCGCGGCGAGCCCGCGCTCGGCTGCGGCACGCTCCGCCCGCCTGCTCAGGGCCCGCCCCGTCAGAGGCGCGCCGGCCGCACTGCCCACCACCGGCAGCAACGACCTGGTCATCAGCCCGAGCAGCAGCCCCAGCGCCAGGCAGGGCACCCAAGGTCTTCCCACCGCGGCTCGCCGCAGCCGCGTGGCCGCTTCCCGCGCCCGCTCCCCGGTCGAGCGCGCGATCCGGTGCTCGGCTCCGCCCACCAGCCGAAAGGCGCGCCGGCGTACCGCCACAGCGGGGCGGGCCGTGCGCAGGATCAGCACCGCGGCGCACAGAGCGGCGGCCCACCCGAGGGCCATCGGTGTCGGTCCCGGACTCATCGCGCACCCGCCGAGCACAGTCCGGTCAACCGCTGCCAGCCCGGGCCTCGGTCGATCCGCCCGCTTCTGTCGCGGACAAGGGCCGGAACAGTGGCGACCAGGCCGTCGGAATCCCGCCGCAGGACATGGATCTCGGCCAGCCGGCGGCGCCCCGACCCTTCCCGCACCAGATGGACGACGACAGACAGGGCGGCCGCCAACTGACTGTGCAGGGCCGCCCGGTCCAGGCCCGCCGTGGCGCCGAGCGCTTCGAGCCGGGCCGGCACATCGGCGGCAGCGTTGGCATGCACCGTGCCGCACCCACCCTCATGCCCGGTGTTCAACGCGCCCAGCAGATCGGTCACTTCGGGGCCGCGCACCTCGCCGACCACCAAACGGTCAGGGCGCATCCGCAGCGCCTGCCGGACCAGGTCCCGCAAGGTGACTTGCCCGGCGCCCTCCTGATTGGCCGGCCGGGTCTCCAGCCGGACCACATGCGGGTGGTCAGGTCGCAGTTCGGCCGAATCCTCGGCGAGCACGATGCGCGCACCGGGGTCGACCAGGCCGAGCAGACAGCTCAGCAAGGTCGTCTTGCCACAGCCTGTTCCTCCACTGATCAGGAAGGAGAGCCGGGCATCGAGCACGTCCCGCAGCAGCGCGGCAGTCTCACGGTCCAGGGTGCCGACGGCGACCAGCTCGGCCGGGGTGAAGGCCCGGGACCGCACCACCCGAAGCGAGAGGCAGGCCGAACCGACGACGACCGGCGGCAGGACCGCGTGCAGCCGAGTACCGTCCGGCAACCGGGCGTCGACCCAGGGCCGCGCGTCGTCCAGCCGCCTTCCTGCCGTGGTGGCCAGCCGCTGGGCAAGGCGGCGCACCGCGGCGGCGTCCGCGAACGCGACGCCGCTGCGCTCCAGACCGCGTCCGCGGTCGATCCACACCTGATCGGGTGCGTTGACGAGGATGTCGGTCACATCCGGGTCGGCCAGCAGCGGTTCCAGCGGGCCGGCGCCGACGAGTTCGGAGCGCAACGCCGCCACGACGTCGAGTACTTCGGCGTCACCGAGCAACCGCCCGCGGGCTCGTAGTGCCGCCGCCACCCGGGCCGGCGTGGGCTCGCCGCCGTGCTCCGCGAGGTGGAGCCGCACGGCCTCCAGGAGTTCGGTGCTCATACCGGCACGCTCCCGACACCCGGGAGGGCCCGCTCGAGGAAGGCGCCGCAGAAGCGAGCGAGGGGACCGCGTCCGGAGGCGCCGGGCGGGCCGGTACCTGGCGTCCCGTCGGCCAGGGCCGGCTCCGGTGACAGGTCACCAGCCAATGGCACTCCGACCAGGCGGGCGATCTCCCGCTCGCGAAGCCCGGAGTCGAAGGGTCCGCGGGCGACGACGCGCAGGTCTTTCAGGACCATGCCGATGGCGGACGCCACCCGGGTGGCGGCGGCCACCGCCCGCAGTTCCGCGGGGACGACCAGCAGCCCGACATCGATCTGGGCAAGCGTCTCGGTGATGGCTTCGTCGACCCTGCGGGGCAGGTCGACCACGACCACCCCACCGCGCCGCCGGGCCGCGCCCAGCACCGACCGCATGGCCTGCGGCGGGATGAGGACGGAGTCGCCGCGATCCCAGCTGAGCACGCTGAGCGCGTCCAGCCTGGGCAAGGACTCCTCCAGTGCGCCGCTGTTGACCCGGCCGCGCGAGTCGGCGAGGTCGGGCCAGCGCAGCCCTCTGGTGCGTTCCGCGCCGAGCATGATGTCGAGCCCGCCGCCGAGCGGATCGCCGTCGATGAGCATGGTGCGCCGCCCGCTCCGGGCAGCGGTGATCGCCAGCGCGCAGGCGAGCGTGCTCGCCCCGGCGCCACCACGCCCGCCCACGACGCCGATGGTCAGTGCCGGTTCGCCGACGCCTTCGGCGACGTCGGCGATCCGGTCGACCAGCCAGCTCTCGGCATCGGGAAGAAAAAGGACATGATCGGCTCCGATTCCGACACCGCGGCGCCAGACTTCCGGATCGTCCAGATTCCGTCCGACGAGCAGCACGCCTTTGCGTCGCGGGGCACCCCGGACTCTTCCGGACGCTTCCGCTCCGACCAGGACAAGGGGTGCGTCGTCCCAACTCGTGGCGCGTGGCGGGCTCGCGAAGACGACTTCCGGTTCCGTACCCGCCGCCGCGCACAGCCGCAGCAGATCGTCGAGGAGACTTTCGTCATCGGTGACAATCAACGGTCGGGCGGAGCGTTCCGCCGACGTCGGCAAGCGGTCGTTCTTGGTGGTTCCTGTCATTTCCCTGTCCCCCGTCGCTTGTGATGCGAGCACGGTGTGCTTCGCCTGCGATCAGCTTGGGACAGTGCGAGGAATTGAGACGGTCTCGGTTGGAATCTGTGGACAACTCGGCCTTTGTGGATAACTTCGCCACTCGGTCGGGTGAGTTCCCCTCCAACCCGAAACGATTACGCTCCGTCACGCGTCATACACGGTGACACGCACACACATACGAAGGAGAGCGACATGAACGGCGGCGACGCGGGACACGGCCGACAGGGGCAAAACGTGTCCGGACATGCGACGACCCCCGCCGGGGGGGAGAGCGGGGGTCGTCCCCACGATCTGACTCGGGGGGGGAGGAGCCAGACCGGGTTAGCACGGTCGCGAACGATCCGTGACTTCCATGGTGTACCCGGAGGCGTCTCCAAGCAAACCCACGCGCCTGAGCTTACGCCGAATGGTGGTTGCCTATGCTCGTCTCGTGGAAAACCACCTGCCACCGCGCACCGCGGCGTTCTTCGATCTCGACAAGACCGTGATCGCCAAGTCCAGCACGCTCGCCTTCGGGCGCTCCTTCTACCACGGCGGTCTCATCAACAGACGAGCGGTATTGCGTACCGCCTATGCGCAGTTCGTGTACCTGGTCGGTGGTGCGGATCACGACCAGATGGAGGGCATGCGCAAATACCTCTCCGAACTGTGCCGGGGGTGGAATGTCCAGCAGGTACGGGAGATCGTGGCGGAGACGCTGCATGATCTGATCGACCCGATCATCTACGACGAGGCGGCGTCGCTGATCGAGGAACACCACGCGGCCGGCCGCGACGTGGTGATCGTCAGCGCGTCCGGATCGGAGGTCGTCGAGCCGATCGGGGAGATGCTCGGAGCGGACCATGTGGTCGCCACGCGTATGGTCGTCAAGAACGGCGCTTACAACGGCGAGATCGACCACTACGTCTACGGTCCGGCGAAAGCCGAAGCCATCGCCGAGCTGGCGGAGTCCGAGGGCTACGACTTGGAGAGGTCCTTCGCCTACAGCGACTCGGTGACCGACATCCCCATGCTCGAGACGGTCGGGCATCCGTATGCGGTCAATCCGGACCGGGCACTGCGCAAAGAGGCCGTCGCCCGGGACTGGCCGGTGCTCACCTTCAGCCGTCCCGTCCGGCTGAACCAGCGGATCCCGTCGCTGTCGATGCCGACGGGGCCCACCCTCGCGGTCGTCGCGGTCGGCGCGGCAGCCGCCGCCGCGGGCCTGGTATGGCTGGCCGCACGCCGCCACCGGCCGATCGCCGCCTCCTGATCCACCTTGAGAAGTGACTTGAGAAGTGAAAAGTGCAGCCAGGGAGACACCGCGGCGGCGACACCCTGCCGACGCCGCCACGCACCGGCCGGACGAAGTCCCCGTTCATGACGACCCGCCGCCGGCGCTTCGGCCGGCGGTCAGGCCGCTCCCCGTTGGAGCGCCTCGCACACAGCGACGCTTTCCCGTACGCCCAGTTCCAAGGCCCGACCGCAGTGCGCGATCCACTCGGCCATCCCCTCAGGCGTGCCCGAGGCGTACCCCTCGAGGGCTTTGAGATAGCCGGCCCGGCCCAACTCCGCGAAGCCGACCTCGGCCGGGCAGATGGACTTGGGGTCGAGTCCGCTGCCGACCAGCACGATCCGCTCGGCCGCGCGGGCGACGGGACCGTTGAAGGAGCCGAAGGGACGCAGACAGAGCAGTTCTCCGTGCACCACCGCGCCGGCCACCAGCGCGGGCGCCGCGGTTCCCGAGCGCAGCAGGTCGGCCAGCCCGTCCAGCCGGGCGGCCACCTCACGCGGTTCCGGCAGCGGAATCCCGGTGATCCCGACGAACGACTCGGTCACCGGCTCCCCGGCCAGCCGCGGCCGGCCGACCGTGGCCTCGTCAGCGGCTCCGCCCGCCGCCACCAGGTGCAGCCTGGCCAGTGCCTGTAGGGGCGAGCGCCGCCAGACAGCGAGGAGTTGGCCGGCCTCCGCGGTCAACCGCAGCGCCGCGCCGACGATGCGGGCCTCGTCGTCCGCGGAGAAGTCGCTGCGCCGGCGCACCTCTTCCAGCGACCAGTCCGCGCCGGACAACGCCGCCGATGCCCGCGCCCCGCGCAGCGCCGCCTCGGACGCCACCTCGTCGGACCGACGGCGCATCACCCGATGGGCGTAGAGCCTGTCCACGGCCTGCCGTACCGACTCCACCGCCTCGGGAACACCCGGCAGCGCCCCCAAAACGGCCAGTGGGTCGACCGGCTCGGGAGCGGGGAATGAAGCTGCTTTCGTAGCCATACTTCCGACCCTACGCACCCCCCGCAGGGCGACACGACCTCGATCGAGTGGCCTTCCCCACTTCAAACCTGCTCCAGCAAGGCTCCGCCGCTACGCTGACCGAACATGAAGATCGCTTTCGTCGGAAAGGGCGGCAGCGGCAAGACCACGCTGTCGTCCCTGTTCATCCGTCACCTCGCCGCGGCACGCATCACGGTCGTCGCGATCGACGCGGACATCAATCAGCACCTGGGCCCCGCGCTCGGCCTCGACGAGGAGGAGGCCGCCGCGCTGCCCGCGCTCGGCGCCCATCTGCCGGAGATCAAGGAGTATCTGCGCGGTGCGAACCCGCGGATCACCTCCGCCGAGGCCATGATCAAGACCACCCCGCCCGGCCACGGCTCCAGGCTGCTGCGTCTGCTGGAGGACAACCCGGTCTATGCCGCCTGCGCCCGGCGGGTCACCTTCGACGAAGGCGGGACCGCGGGTTCCGACGGAGATCGCGGCAGTGACCCCGACGCCGCTTCGGGCGTACGGCTGATGGTGACGGGGCCTTTCAACGAGGCTGATCTGGGCGTGGCCTGCTACCACTCGAAGGTCGGCGCGGTGGAGTTGTGCCTGAACCACCTGGTGGACGGCCGCGGGGAGTACCTGGTCGTCGACATGACCGCGGGCAGCGACTCCTTCGCGTCCGGGATGTTCACCCGCTTCGACCTGACGTTCCTGGTGGCCGAGCCGACCCGCAAGGGCGTTGCCGTCTACCGCCAGTACAAGGAGTACGCCCGCGATTTCGGGGTCAGCCTCGCTGTCGTGGGCAACAAGGTGCAGGGCGAGGACGACCTGGACTTCCTGCGGGCCGAAGTGGGCGACGACCTGCTGGTCACCGTCGGCCACTCGGACTGGGTGCGGGCCATGGAGAAGGGCCGCCCCCCGCGTTTCGAGTTGCTGGAGGACACCAACCGGCGGGCCCTGCGCACCATGCACGACCGCGCGGACGAGGCCTACGGGGCGAGGGACTGGGCGCGCTACACCCGCCAGATGGTGCACTTCCACCAGCGGAATGCCGAGAGTTGGGGCAACGCGAGGACCGGTGCGGACCTGACGGCCCAGATCGACCCCGGGTTCGTGCTGAGCGAATCACTTCTGACGGTTCCGGCCCACGCCTGATCGCCGGCGCCCGCGGCTCCCGCCGGCGGCCAGATCCTTCGCCAACCCCTCGGCGCGGACTCACCGTAGCCGCAGCTCCACGCCAATCTCACGACAATTCACTCGATGGCGGTAAATACACTCCCGATCAGACCTCTGGACTTCACTCTCCGCAGTCGATGCATTACTCTCCATTTACTGGCACTTGAGAGTAGCGATGGCATCACGCCCCGCTACCGGCTCCCGCCGTCCACCGAAGGAGACGGGAAATGAGACTGCACCCACTCGACCGATTCACCGCTCACCGATCCGATCTGTCCGCCTCGATCACCGTCTTCCTGATCGCCGTCCCCTTGTCCCTCGGTCTGGCGCTGGCGACCGGCGCGCCCTTGCAAGCCGGCCTGGTCGCCGCGGCCGTCGGCGGGATCGTTGCCGGCTCCCTCGGCGGCGCGCCGCTCCAGGTCACCGGCGCCGCCACCAGCCTGGTGGTGGTCACCGCGGATCTCGTCCAGCGGTACGGCTGGCCCGCCACCTGCGCCGTCACCGTGCTGGCGGGGCTGGCCCAGATCCTGCTGGGCGCCCTGCGGGTGGCCAGAGCCGCCCTGGCGGTCAGCCCGGCCGTCGTGCACGGCATGCTCGCCGGCATCGGCACGGTCATCGCCGTCGGCCAGCTGCATGTGGTGCTGGGCGGCAGCCCGCAGAGCTCGGCGATCGAGAACATCACCGCCCTGCCCGGCCAGCTGGTCGACAGCCACCCCATCACCCCGGTGATCGGGGCGCTGACGGCAGCCGTCATGTTCGGCTGGCCCCGGCTGCGGGGCAGAGCCGGGGTACTGCGGGCGATCCCGGCTCCGCTGGCGGCCGTCACGCTGGCCACGGTTGCGAGCACCGGCCTGTCGGTGCCGCGGGTCAAGTTGCCGAGTTGGAGCGCCCCCGCACTGCCCGCGCTGCCGGACGGCCCGCTGCTGGGGCTGCTGGCGGCGGTCGTCACCGTCACGCTGGTGGCCAGCATGGAATCCCTGCTGTCGGCGCTGGCGGTGGACACCCTTCGCTCGCAGCGCCAGGGTCCGCAAGCCGCTCCGGCCGGGCTCGACCGAGAGCTGCTCGCTCAGGGCGCGGCCAATCTGCTCTCCGGCGCGCTCGGCGGCATGCCGGTGGCGGGCGGCGCGATGCGCGGGTCCGCGAATGTCGAGGCGGGCGCCCGCACCCGGCGGGCCGCGGTGCTGCACGGCGTATGGGTGCTGCTCTGCGCGGGGGCCGCCTCCCGGGTGCTGGAGGCGATCCCGCTGGCCGCGCTGGCGGCTCTGGTGATGCTGGTCGGGGTGCGGATGGTGAGCTTCGCCCACATCCGGCACATCCACCGGCACCGCGAATTCCCGGTGTACGCGGCGACGGTCGGCTCGGTGGTGCTCCTCGGGGTGCTGCAGGGGGTGCTGGTCGGCGGCGCGGTCGCCGTATTCCAGGCGATGCGCCGTCTCACCCGCACCCGGGTGACCGTCAGCGAGGAGCCCGGCTGCCACCGGGTACGGGTGACCGGGCAGTTGACGTTCCTGGCGGTGCCCCGGCTGACCCGGGCCTTCGCCGAGTTGCCCGATGACGCCAATGTGGTGGTGGAGCTGGACGGCTCGTTCATGGACCACGCGGCCTACGAGGCGCTGCGTTCCTGGTCCGTCCGGCACCGATCGCACGGCGGCCGGGCGGTGCTGGGTGACGGCGCCGGACGGACCGTCATCGAGCCGGTCAGTGCGCATGTGTGCCGCCCCTGGATTCCCTGGCGCAATCATCACTGCACCCGTTCGGCGGCGGTCCCCGCCACCAGCGGCGGTCAGTTGCTCGGCGGCGTCAGCGCGTTCCAGCGCCATACGGCCCCGCTGGTCCGCGAGGAGCTGGCCCGGCTGGCCCGGGAGGGCCAGAGCCCCGGGCAGCTCTTCCTGACCTGCGCGGACTCCCGGCTGGTCACCAGCATGATCACGTCGAGCGGGCCGGGAGACCTCTTCACGGTCCGCAATGTCGGCAATCTGATGCCGCCACCGGGTTCCGACGTGTCGTGCGACTCGGTGGCCGCCGCGGTGGAATACGCGGTGGAGGTGCTGCAGGTTTCCAGCATCACGGTGTGCGGCCACTCGGGGTGCGGCGCGATGCAGGCGCTGCTCGGTTCCGACCACGAGCCCGGCGCGCAGACGCCTTTGGCCCGGTGGCTGCGGCACGGCCGTCCGAGTCTGGCCCGGCTGAGCCGGGTGGGGCCGCTGGGTCCGGGCCAGGTCGCGATCGCCGACCGGCCGATCGCGGATGATCAGGAGCGGCTCGCTCTGGTCAATGTGATGACGCAACTCGACCATCTGATGGCGCATGCCTGCGTGTCCCGCAGGGTCGGCGAGGGGACCTTGCAGCTGCACGGCATGTACTTCCATGTCGGCGAGGCGCAGGCGTACATCGTGGACCGCTCGACAAGTGTGTTTGCCGCGGTGCGGCCGGATGACAACGCCCTGCCCGGTCTTGCCGGTACCCGCGCGACCCTTGGCGGGCCTGGCCAGGAGGGCACCGACGGACAGGAGGGGCTGGAGGGACTCGCCGCAAAGGTCTAAACCATTTTCGTCTGGAGCTCTTGTCAGGGTGCCTCAGGACTGGTGAGGTAGAGCCGGGAGAAGTGGGACACCCTGACAAGGAGCTGGCGTGAGCAGCAACGAGAGCCTGGCCAACCTGCTGAAGGAGGAGCGGCGTTTCGCTCCCCCGGCCGAACTGGCCGCCGCGGCCAACGTCACGGCGGCGGCGTACGAACAGGCCAAGGCCGACCGTTTGGGCTTCTGGGCCGAGCAGGCCCGCCGCCTCAGCTGGGCGGTCGAGCCCACGGAGACGCTGGACTGGTCAAACCCGCCGTTCGCCAAGTGGTTCGCCGACGGAAAGCTCAATGTCGCGTACAACTGCGTGGACCGCCATGTCGAAGCCGGCCACGGCGACCGGGTCGCGATCCACTTCGAGGGTGAGCCGGGCGACACCCGCGCCATCACGTACGCGGAGCTGAAGGACGAGGTGTCCCGGGCCGCCAACGCCCTGGCCGAGTTGGGCGTCGTCAAGGGCGACCGGGTGGCGGTCTATCTGCCGATGATCCCCGAGGCGGTCGTGGCGATGCTGGCCTGCGCCCGGATCGGCGCCGCCCACTCGGTGGTCTTCGGCGGCTTCTCCGCCGACGCGGTGGCCTCCCGCATCGAGGACGCCGACGCGAAGCTCGTCATCACCGCCGACGGCGGCTACCGCCGCGGCAAGCCGGCCGCGCTCAAGCCGGCCATCGACGACGCGGTGTCCCGGACCCCGCAGGTCGAGCACGTGCTGGTGGTGCGCCGCACCGGCCAGGACGTGGCATGGACCGAAGGCCGGGACGTCTGGTGGCACGAGATCACCGGTCGGCAGTCCACCGAGCACACCCCGGAGGCGTTCGAGGCCGAGCACCCGCTGTTCATCCTCTACACCTCGGGCACCACCGGGAAGCCGAAGGGCATCCTGCACACCTCCGGCGGCTACCTCACCCAGGCAAGCTACACCCACCATGCCGTCTTCGACCTGAAGCCGGACACGGATGTCTACTGGTGCACCGCCGACATCGGCTGGGTCACCGGCCACTCGTACATCGTCTACGGCCCGCTCTCCAACGGCGCTACCCAGGTGATCTACGAGGGCACCCCGGACACCCCGCACCAGGGCCGGTGGTGGGAGATCGTGCAGAAGTACGGCGTCACCATCCTCTACACCGCGCCCACCGCGATCCGGACCTTCATGAAGTGGGGGGACGACATCCCGGCCAAGTTCGACCTGGGCAGTCTGCGGGTGCTGGGCAGCGTCGGTGAGCCGATCAACCCCGAAGCGTGGATGTGGTACCGGGAGCACATCGGCGGCGGAAGCACCCCGGTGGTCGACACCTGGTGGCAGACCGAGACCGGCGCCATGATGATCTCCCCGCTGCCCGGCGTGACCGCGGCCAAGCCCGGCTCCGCGCAGACGCCGCTGCCCGGCATCAGCGCCACCGTGGTGGACGACGAGGCCAACGAGGTGCCCGACGGCTCGGGCGGCTACCTGGTGCTCACCGAGCCGTGGCCGTCGATGCTCCGCACCATCTGGGGCGACGACCAGCGCTACATCGACACCTACTGGTCGCGTTTCGAGGGCCGCTACTTCGCCGGCGACGGCGCCAAGAAGGACGACGACGGCGACATCTGGCTGCTCGGCCGGGTGGACGACGTGATGCTGATCTCCGGCCACAACATCTCCACCACCGAGGTCGAGTCCGCACTGGTCTCGCACCCGAAGGTCGCCGAGTCCGCCGTGGTCGGCGCCACCGACGCGACCACCGGACAGGCCATCGTCGCGTTCGTCATCCTGCGCGGCACCGCCGAGGACAGCGCGGAACTGCTGGTCGAGCTGCGCGACCACGTCGGCAGGACCCTGGGCCCGATCGCCAAGCCCAAGCGCATCCTGACCGTCTCCGAGCTGCCCAAGACCCGCTCCGGCAAGATCATGCGCCGACTGCTGCGCGACGTCGCCGAAAACCGGGTGCTCGGTGACGTCACCACCCTCACCGACTCCACGGTGATGGACTTGATCCAGCAGAAACTGCCGTCGGCGCCCAGCGAGGACTGAGCCGCGCGGCTGACCCGCAGGCGGTGAAAGCCCTGAGGGGCACCCGGTAACCGCCGGGTGCCCCTCGGCTGTTCGGGGGCGCCTGTGCGCCTTCGCCGTTCGATCCCGGCGACACTGGGGGCCCGATCCCAGGAGGCCGCCCGTGCCCGAGCCCAGCCCGCGCCGCCGCGCCGCCGTGCTGCTCGGCCGCCTTCCCTTCCCCGAACGCAGCACCGTCGCCGAAGCCCTGCGCGCCGAAACCGTCGGCGGCGTCCTGCTGCTGCTCGCCGCGGTGTCCGCCCTCGTCTGGGCCAACACCGCCCCCCACAGCTACGCCGCCGCCAGCGACTTCCCCTGGGGCCCGTCCGTCCTCGGCCTGCGGCTGTCCGTCTCCCACTGGGCCGCCGACGGCCTGCTGGCGGTCTTCTTCTTCGTGGCCGGTGTCGAACTCAAACGCGAACTGGTCGCCGGTGAGCTGCGCGAGCCGGCCGCCGCCGCCCTGCCCGTCATCGCGGCGCTGTGCGGCATGGCGACACCGGCCGTCGTCTACACGGTGGTCAGCCACGCCGGCGGCGGCTCGCTCAAGGGCTGGGCGGTTCCCATCGCCACCGACATCGCGTTCGCGCTCGCCGTGCTCGCTGTCATCGGCACCGCGCTGCCCGCCGCGGTACGCGCCTTCCTGCTCACCCTCGCGGTCGTCGACGACCTTTTCGCGATCCTGATCATCGCGATCTTCTTCACCTCCCGGATCCGGTACGGGCCCCTGCTCGGCGCGTTCGCCGGCCTCGTGATCTTCTGGCTGCTCCTCCGTCTGGCGGTACGCGGCTGGTACGTATATCTGCCGCTCGCGCTGGTGATCTGGGCCCTGATGCTCAACAGCGGTGTGCACGCCACGATCGCGGGCGTCGCCATGGGCCTCATGCTGCGCTGCACCACCCGAAAGGGTGAGCGGCGTTCCCCGGGCGAACGCATCGAACACCTGATGCGGCCGCTGTCCGCGGGCCTGGCGGTACCGCTGTTCGCGCTGTTCTCCGCCGGGGTGCCGTTCTCCGCCGCCGCGCTCTCCCATGTTTTCGAGCAGCCCGAGACGCTCGGTGTGGTGCTGGGCCTGGTGGTCGGCAAGACCGTCGGGGTGTTCGGCGGCACCTGGCTGGCGGCCCGCTTCACCCGTGCCCGGCTCAGCCCGGAGCTGCGCTGGCCGGACGTGCTGGCGGTGGCGACACTGGCCGGCCTCGGTTTCACCGTCTCCCTGCTCATCGGGGAACTCGCCTTCACCGACGACCCGCTGCTCGTCACCGGGACCAAGGCCGCCGTCCTGACCGGCTCCCTGATCTCCGCGCTGCTGGCCGCGATCCTGCTCAGGCTGCGCAACAACCGCTACCGCACCCTGGCCGAGGAGGAGAACCGGGACGGGAACGGAAACGGAAACCGCAGCGAGGACGACACCGCGGCCGGAACCGCCGAGCACCGCGGGCTCGCCCAACTGGCCGGAGACGACGGCGAGGAGCCGGAGCCGTAGGGCATGATCGGGGGACGAACCGTATCGACGACGGAGGACGCGATGAGCCCAGCCCCAGAGCACAACGGCGACGGGCGCAGCATCGGGCAGTTGTTCGCCGCCGCCACGGCGGAGATGTCCGCCCTGGTGCATGACGAGATCGCCCTGGCCAAGGCCGAGCTGCGGCAGGACGCCCGGCGTGCCGCGATCGGTAGTGGCGCGCTCGTGGTGGCTCTGGCGCTGGCGATCTTCGCGGTGCCGATGGGCTGCATGGCCCTCGCCTATGTGCTGCACAGGACGACGCTGCCGCTCGACGCGTGCTTCGGCATCGTGTGCGGCGCGTTCTTCGTGCTGGCGGGGCTGCTCGGCCTGCTGGCGGTCGGCCGGTTCAAGAAGGTGAAGAAGCCGGAGCTCTCGATCTCGTCGGCCAAGGAGACCGCGGCGGTCCTGCAGAAGGCCAAGCCGCATCCGCGCCCGCTGGAGAGCGCGGAGACAAAGGCGATCGACGCCAGGATGTGACACGCTCTGGGGCATGAATGCCGCCGCCCGGCCGTACGGACCGTTCGCCCCCTCCCATCCCAGTGCGCCCTTCCCGCGCGTCGAAGGGCCGTGGACGCACCGGGACGTGGCCGCCAACGGCGCCCGCTTCCACATCGCCGAAATGGGCGACGGCCCCTTGGTGCTGCTGCTGCACGGCTTCCCGCAGTTCTGGTGGACGTGGCGGCACCAGCTGCCGGCGCTCGCCGAGGCGGGATTTCGCGCGGTGGCGATGGACCTGCGCGGGGTGGGCGGCAGCGACCGTACGCCGCGCGGCTACGACCCGGGCAATCTCGCCCTCGACGTCACCGGGGTGATCCGGTCGCTCGGCGAGCCGGACGCCGCTCTCGTCGGGCATGATCTCGGCGGCTATCTGGCCTGGACGGCCGCGGCCATGCGGCCCAAGCTGGTACGGCGGCTGGCCGTCTCGTCCATGCCGCACCCGCGCCGCTGGCGTTCGGCGATGCTCACCGATCTGCGGCGCAGCGGGTCCGGGGCGTACATCTGGGGCTTCCAGCGGCCGTGGCTGGCGGAGCGTCAGCTCGTCGCCGACAATTCCGCGCTGGTCGGCAAGCTGATCCAGGACTGGTCGGGACCGCGGCTGCCGGAGCAGGAGGCGGTGGACGTCTACCGCCGGGCGATGCAGATCCCTTCCACGGCGCACTGCGCGGTCGAGCCGTACCGCTGGATGGTGCGCTCGATGGCCCGACCGGACGGCATCCAGTTCAACCGGCGGATGAAGCGCCCGGTGCGGGTGCCGACGCTCCAGATGCACGGCTCGATGGACCCGGCGATCGGCACCCGGAGTGTGGCCGGCAGCGGGGAGTACGTGGAGGCGCCGTATCGCTGGCGGCTCTTCGACGGGCTGGGGCACTTTCCGCACGAGGAGGACCCGGCGGCGTTCTCGGCCGAGCTGATCAACTGGCTGAAGGACCCGGAGCCCGACCGGTGAACTCCGGACCAAGATGACATGCCCTGGTCGGAACGCGAGCCCGACACCGCCACGGCCCCGGTGTGACTATCGAATGATCGTTAAAAAATGCCGGACGCATAAGCCAATCGGTCGTCCGAACGGCGATTACCGACCCGAAGGTGCGGGCAGCTTGCTTCGTATGGGTTGGACGCACGACTACCGTGACGTATCACGCAATCGCCGCAGCAGCAGCTTCGCCACCGTCGACCGCGCGGCGCCCATGGCCGCACTCCGGCCGGTGGAAAGCAGGCTCGGAATCCCGCGCATCCTCGGTCGCAGAGCCCGCTGGGTGAGTGCCCGGCTGCGGCACCCCCGCGACTGAGCCGACCGCGACCGGATCCGGCGATCCCGGGGCCGCGTCACCCGCAAGCAACGCCCAGCCGCTCCCGCCTCCGCGCAGGGCGCCGACGCCTCACAACGCGCAGCCCTGGGTGTCCACCTGCTGATCGGCGGTACGACCCGCGGTGGCGTCCGGGCTGACCTCGTCCGAGGTCAGGGCGTAACCGGTGTTCGCGTCGTCGAGGGACTTGGCGAAGACGACACCGGCCACCTTGCCGTCAGGAGTCAGCAGCGGGCCGCCGGAGTTGCCCTGGCGGACGGTCGCGTACAGCGAGTAGACGTCCCGGTGCACGGTGCCGCGGTGGTAGATGTCCGGGCCGCTGGCCTCGATACGGCCGCGGACGCGGGCCGCGCGGACGTCGAAGCCGCCGTTCTCCGGGAAGCCGGCCACGATCGCGTCGTCCTTGGAGCGCGCGTCGCTGGTGGCGAAGGAGAGCGCGGGTGCGTCCAGGCCGGGCACGTCCAGCACGGCGACGTCGCGCTGCCAGTCGTAGAGCACCACCCGGGCGTCGTGCAGCCGGCCTTTGCCGCCGACTTGGACGGTCGGCTCACGGACGCCGCCGACGACGTGCGCGTTGGTCATCACCCGGTCCTTGGCGAACACGAAGCCGGAACCCTCCAGCACCTTGCCGCAGCTCGGCGCGGTGCCGACCACCTTGACGATGCTGCGGCGCGCGTCGGTGACGACCGTGCTGTGCACGAGCGCCGGATCGGGCGCGGGCACCGAGGTGATCGGTTCGGAGCCGAAGGTGCCGAAGACCTGCGGCAGACCGTTCTGGGCGAGCGTCGTACTGAAGTTGTCGAACCAGGTGTCCGCCTGGGCCGGCACCACCCGGGACACGCCGAGCAGCACCTTCGACGACCGCACCTGGCGCCCTATCGTCGGCAGCGTCGTGGTTGCCAGCGCGCTGCCGATCAGCCACGCCACCAGCAGCATCGCCACCACGTTGACCAGCGCGCCGCCGCTGGCGTCCAGGGCCCGGGCCGGTGACCAGGTGATGCGGCCGCGCAGCTTGTTGCCCAGGTGGGTGGTGAAGGCCTGCCCCACCGACGCGCACACGATCACGATGACGACGGCGGAGACCACCGCCGCCGAGCCGGGTGTGGCGCTGTCGGTCGCCTTGTCCCAGATCACCGGGAGCAGGTAGATCGCGGCGAGGCCGCCGCCGAGGAAGCCCGTCACCGACATGATGCCGACGACGAACCCCTGCCGGTAGCCGACCACGGCGAACCACACGGCGGCGAGGATGAGCAGGATGTCCAGCACGTTCACGGGGGACACCGTCTCACGGCGGACTATGGGCGCGGCACTGTACCGCCCGACCGGCCGGCCGGCGGCCGGGGCTCGGGACTCAGCCCAGCGGCACCGTACGGTCCCGGTCCCAGGGCCGCTCCCAGCCCGCGAAGTGCAGGATCTTGTCGATCAGGCCCGCGGTGAAGCCCCAGACCAGGGCGTCCTCGACCAGGAAGGCCGGGCCGCGGAAGCCGCTGGGATGGATCAGTGTCGCCCGGTTGGCCGGGTCGGTGAGATCCGTCACGGGCACCCGGAAGACCCGCGCGGTCTCGGCGGGGTCCACCACGCCGACCGGGCTGGGCGAGCGCCACCAGCCGAGTACCGGGGTGACCACGAAGCCGCTGACCGGGATGTAGAGCTGCGGCAGCACGCCGAAGACCTGCACGCCCGCCGGGTCGAGCCCGGTCTCCTCCTCGGCCTCGCGAAGGGCCGCGCGCAGCGGCCCTTCGCCCTCGGGGTCGCCGTCCCCGGGATCCAGCGCGCCGCCCGGGAAGGACGGCTGGCCGGCGTGGGAGCGCAGCGCCGCCGAGCGCTCCATCAGCAGCAGGTCGGGGCCATGATCGCCGTGGCCGAACAGGATCAGAACGGCTGAGGGGCGGCCGCCGTCGGCCGGCGGCAGGAAGCGGCTGAGCTGCTCGGGACGCATCCCGTCCATCGCGGCGACGACCGGACGCAGCCAGCCGGGCACGCCGGCCGCACTGACCTCGACACCAGCCGCGCCCGCCCCCTGCGCCTGGGTCATGAGGCCACCAGCGGGGGCGCGGGCTGCCCCGGGTAGTCCGGCGGCGGCTTGAGCCGCTGCCCGGGGAAGCCGCCCTTCTCGTACTTGAGCAGCTTCTTCGCCTTCTCCGGATCCGTCTCGCCCTCGCCGAAGGACGGGCACAGCGCGGCGATCGGGCAGACCCCGCAGGCGGGGTTGCGCGAGTGGCACATCCGGCGGCCGTGGAAGACCACCCGGTGCGACAGCATCGTCCACTCGGACTTGGGGAAGAGCCGGGCCACGTCCTGCTCGACCTTCTCCGGGTCCTGCGAGGTCGTCCAGCCGAAGCGGCGGGCGAGCCGGCCGAAATGGGTGTCGACGGTGATGCCGGGCACGCCGAATCCATTGCCGAGCACCACATTGGCCGTCTTGCGGCCGACGCCGGGCAGCTTGACCAGGTCCTCCAGCCGGCCGGGGACCTCGCCGCCGAACTCGTCGCGCAGTGCCGCCGACAGGCCCATCACCGATCTCGCCTTGGCCCGGAAGAAGCCGGTGGGACGGAGGATCTCCTCCATCTCGGTGGGGTCGGCGGCGGCCATCGCCACGGGTGTGGGGAACTTCGCGAACAGCGCCGGGGTCGTCTGATTGACCCGCAGGTCCGTGGTCTGCGCGGACAGCACGGTGGCGATCAGCAGCTCGAAGGGGTTCTCGAAGTCCAGCTCCGGGTGGGCGTACGGATACACCTCGGCGAGCTCCCGGTTGATCCGGCGGGCGCGCCGCACCAGAGCCGGCGCAGGGGCTTGTTCGCTCACGGCTGAATCCGGCTTGGCGACCACTCGTTTGGCCGCCTTGGCCGTCCGTTTCTTCGGTGCGCTCGGCATATCTGACACCCGGCCAGCCTAAGCCTCGGCACCGACATCCGCCCTCGAACCGGCTCCGGGCACCGGGTGCCGACCCTCGATCGGACCCCCGTGGCACCCGCGTGCGCTCTGATAAGACATCCTTGTGATTGATCGCACTGTTTGAGACGTCATGCATCATGGGGAGATCCCCTCGATGTCGACAAGGAGAGAGCTCGTGGACGACGTTCTGCGCCGCGCCCCGCTTTTCGCGGCGCTCGACGACGAGCAGGCCGCTGAACTGCGCGCCTCCATGACGGAGATCACGCTCGCGCGTGGTGATTCACTGTTCCACGAGGGTGACCCCGGGGACCGGCTGTACGTGGTGACCGACGGCAAGGTGAAGCTGCACCGCACCTCGCCCGACGGCCGGGAGAACATGCTGGCCGTGGTCGGCCCCGGTGAGCTCATCGGCGAGCTGTCCCTCTTCGACCCCGGGCCCCGCACCGCCACCGCGACCGCGCTGACCGAGGTCAAGCTGCTCGGCCTGGGCCACGGCGACCTGCAGCCCTGGCTGAACGTACGGCCCGAGGTCTCCACCGCGCTGCTCCGGGCGGTCGCGCGCCGCCTGCGCCGCACCAACGACGTCATGTCCGACCTGGTCTTCTCCGACGTGCCCGGCCGCGTCGCCAAGGCGCTGCTCGACCTGTCGCGCCGCTTCGGCGTCCAGTCCGAGGAGGGCATCCACGTCGTCCACGACCTCACGCAGGAGGAGCTGGCCCAGCTCGTGGGAGCGTCCCGCGAGACGGTCAACAAGGCACTGGCCGACTTCGCCGGGCGCGGCTGGCTGCGCCTGGAGGCCCGCGCGGTGATCCTGCTGGACGTGGAACGGCTGGCGAAGCGCAGCCGCTGAGCCCGCGCGGTTCGCCGCTCGACGACACTCGCGAAGGAGCCCTCTGCCCCCGGCAGGGGGCTCTTTCGCGTTCCGGGGACCGAACGGGCGGGCGCGCCGGGCACGCGCGGCGTGCCGGCGGTACGGCCGGGCCGGGTCAGCCGGCCGATCGGCCGATCGGCCGGTCAGCCGGTCCGCCGGTCAGCCGGTCCGCCGGTCAGTCGGTCGGCCGGTCAGCGGACGATCACCAGACGAGTTGGCCTATCTCATCGATGAGAGCCATGACCGCCGGACTGGCCGGGTCGATCAGCGGGAAGTGGCCGGTCTCCGCGAGCCAGGCCACCACCGGCCCCTCGCCGGCCGCGGCCGCAGCGCGGGCAAAAGCCTCGCTGACCTGCGGCGGAACCACATTGTCAGTGGTGCCGTGCACGATGGTTGTAGCGATTCCGGTGGGGAGCAGCGCGGCCGGGTCGGCAAGCGGTATGCGGTCGGTGAGGTGGTCGGGGCCACCCAGCAGATCGACGACCGCGCCGGAGCAGACGCGCAGCCGGATCGCCGAGGCCAAGTCGGCGACCGGGGCGAGAGCCACGACGCCACGCAACGGGGGAGGTGTGGAGAGGTGCCAAGGGGAATCGGGGGGCAGCACATGGCGTGCGGCGGCCCACAGCGCGAGATGACCGCCCGCGCTGTGCCCGCTGAGCAGGGTGCGCTGCGGATCCACGGTGTCGTCGCCGAGCGCCCGCAGGGCCAGCCCGGGCAGGGCGTCGAGGGCCGCGGCCACGTCGTCGAAGGTTTCCGGCCAGCGGCCGGCGGGCCGGAGCGGGGCGCCGCCTGCGGCCTCGGTCCGGTCGGGAGGTGTCACCGCGGGGTGCTGGGGCGGCTGCTGCGGGTCGTTCACCGGGCCGCCGCGGCGGTACTCCAGCGAGGCCACCGCGAAGCCATGGGCGGCCAGGTGGGCGGCCAGCGGCGAGATGTGGACCCGGTCGTAGGCGGACCGCCAGGCGCCGCCGTGCAGGAGCGCGACGAGGGGGGCGGGGCGGGCGCTCGGGGTGCGCGGCCGGTAGAAGTCGATCACCTGGTCGGGGTGGCCGCCGTAGGCCGCGGTGGCGTCCGGCGGCACCGGCGGGTGGCCGAAGGCCGACGCCTCCTCGGCCGCCGCCTGGTCAACGGGATCAGCGAGGCCGGGAGGGGACGTGCGGGCGTCGGCTGCGGTCATCGGTTAAGCGGTTCCTTCCAGTACGGCGGCCAGCGTGCTCGCGGCGCGCAACGCGTCGGTGTAGCGGGTGTAGAGCGGGGTGAAGCCGAAGCGCAGCACATCGGGCCTGCGGTAGTCGCCCACCACCCCCCGGGCGGTCAGCTCGCGCATCACGTCGCCGGCGCCGGCGCAGCGCAGCGACACCTGGCTGCCGCGTTCGGTATGCGCGAGCGGGGTGACGACCTGCACCCGCCCGGTGTCCACCAGCGGGCTCACGCACCGCAAGAAGAAGTCGGTCAGGCCGATGCTCTTGTCCCGGACGTCGGACACGGCCACCCCGTCCCAGACGTCGAGCGCCGCGTCGAGGGCGAGCAGCGACAAGATCTCCGGCGTGCCCACCCGTCCGCGCGGGGCGCCGTCCGCCGGTTCGTAGCCGGGCGCCATGCCGAAGGGGTCGGCGTGCGAGTTCCAGCCGGGCAGCGGCGAGTCGAAGCGCGCCTGGTGCTCCCGGCGTACGTAGAGGTAGGCGGGCGCGCCGGGCCCGCCGTTGAGGTACTTGTACGTGCAGCCGACCGCGAGGTCCACCTCGTCCGCGTCCAGCGAGACGGGCAGCGCCCCGGCGCTGTGACACAGATCCCATACAGCCAGCGCGCCCGCGCCGTGCAGGGCCGCGGTGATGCCGCGCAGGTCGTGCAGCCGCCCGGTGCGGTAGTCGACATGGTTGACGAGGGCGACAGCCGTACGGGCCCCGGCCTCGGTGGCGATCTCCGCGGCGGACACGGCCCGTACGGTGCGGCCGGTGAGGCGGGCGGCGGACTGCGCGATGTAGCCGTCGGTGGGGAAGGTGGCGGCGTCCACCAGGATCTCGTCACGCGCCTCGGGCGCCATCCGGACCGCGGCGACCAGCGCCTTGAAGACATTCACACTGGTGGAGTCGCCCACCACGACTTGGCCGGCCGCGGCGCCGACCAGGGGGGCGATCCGGTCGCCGATCCGCTCCGGGGCCGTCCACCAGCCGCTCTCCTCCCAGGAGCGGATGCGCAGCTCACCCCACTCCCGGCTGACCACCTCGGTGAGCCGTGGCAGGACAGCGGCGGGCAGGGCGCCGAGCGAATTGCCGTCGAGATAGACCGTGTCATCGAGGGTGAAGCGGTCCCGGACGGGGGCCAGCGGGTCGGCGCCGTCCAGCTCGGCGGCCCGCGCGGCCAGCGCCTCGTCCGATGCGGGCCGGGAGCCCGGCGCGGCTTCCCGCTCCGCGGCGGGACCGCCGTCCGGGGCAACGGCCGGGGTCGGTGCGGAGACGCCCGGGCGGTCGTAGGTGCTCGGTTCAGACATGGCTGCGGGCCGTCCACAGTTCGGGGAAGACATTCTTGGTCGTGCGTTTCTCCAGCCAGGCCACCCCCGCGGAACCGCCGGTGCCGGCCTTCGCGCCCATCGCGCGGCGGGTCGCCACGAGGTGGTCATTGCGCCAGCGCCAGACGAGTTCGGCGACGTCGGTAAGGGCTTCGCCGAGCCGGATCAGTTCGGAGTCCTGGTCGTCGGCGGCGTAGACGCGCTGCCAGACGGCCTCGACCTCGGGGTGGGGCTCGTAGCGGAGCGTGGGGTCGCGGTCGAGCACTTCGGCGGGCACCGGGTAGCCGCGGCGGGCCAGCAGTCGCAGCACCTCGTCGTAGAGGCTCGGCTCGGTCAGCGCCTTCTCCAGTTCGGCGTGGGCGCTGGGGGTGCCGCGGTGCGGCACGAGCATGGACGCGGATTTGTCGCCGAGCAGGAATTCCAGCCGCCGGTACATCGCGGACTGGAAGCCGGAGCCGTCACCGAGGGCGGAACGGTAGGCGTTGAACTGGGCGGGGGTGAGGTGAGCGATCGGTTTCCAGGAGGCGTTGAGCGATTCGAGTTCCGGCAGGCTGCGCCGCAGCGCGGCCATGGCGGTGGGCAGGTCGTCTCCGCCCAGGGCGGTGGCGGCGGTGCTCCACTCGTGGACGAGCAGGGTGAACCACAGCTCCATGACCTGGGTGGTGACCAGGAACGCCATCTCACCGGGTTCGTCGGACAGGGGGTGCTGCATGTGGGTGAGGACGGACGCCTGCACGTAGTCCTCGTAGGGGGTCGAGCCCTCGAACGCGAGATTCGGGGTCTCCGCCTCGCCGATCGGGTCGTCGGACATGGGTTGCCTCCAAGCAGGGCCCTGGGAGTCCCCTACGGGGTCAGGGGGCGCGACCGGGCCGTGCCGAGATCATCTGCGGTACGAGGCGATCAGGCAAGACGATCAGGCGAGACGATGAGACACCCCGGTGCGCGGCAGGACGGAGCGCGGCGGGACGGTGCGGCGAGGAGGCTCAGGCGGTGGGCGGTCCGCTGAGGTAGTGGCCGTGGCGGTCGTAGGGCCACGCGTTGGCGATGCAGCCGTGCAGGCCCTTGATCTGCTGCATCATCACCGGCGCGAGCTTGCCGGGTCCGGGGCACCCCTCGTGGCCGTGGCCGATGCGGTGGCCGACCTCGTGGTTGATGATCAGGGCGCGGTAGTCGTCGATGGGTCCGCTGAATTCGGGGGACCCGAGTTCCCACCGCTTGAGGTTGACCACGACGGTGGCGCCGACGTCGCAGTTGACCTCGCCCTCGGTCTGCAGGCCGGCGGCGCCGCAGATGGCGTCGACCGTGTCCGGGGTGGCGATCTTGATCACGAAGTCCACCGGCCCGGAGCTCACCAGTCGGAAGGCGTCGTGCCCGTCGGCGGTCCAGCCGCGCGGGTCGGCGAGGATCGAGGAGATCTCGTTGGCCGCGTCGGTCGCGGACAGGTCGATGCCGCCCTCGACCTCGACCTTGTAGCGGCGCACCTCGCCGTGTCCGGCGGCCTTGCCGGAGGCGTGCGCGGTGGTGAAGCGGCCGGTGCCGGACTTGGGGACCGCGGTGGGCCTGGTACTCGGGGTGGCCCGGGGGCTGCTGACCGGGTGGGCGGCATCCGGCGCGGCGCGGCCGACCGGGCTGCTGGTGGCGGTGAGCGGGGTGGCGATGGCGCCCGACGAGCCGCCGCTGTCTCTACTGGTGTGCCAGGCGTAGGCGGCGCCGCAGCCCAGGGCTATCACGCAGAGGATGACGAGCGGGCCGGCTATCGCGGCGCGGCTCTTGGTGCGGCTTGCGGCCATGGCTTCCCCCTGCGGGTGCGCAGCCGCGCTCCGGCCTCCGGCCGCTCGTGCGAACTGCGTATCGACGTGACGATGCGCGGTGCGCATGCCGTGCATGCCGCCTCGCGTGCGGTCGGCACATCGGCAGCAGGGTTCACAATCGCATATCCGTGCGCACGGGTGACAAGCCGGGGCCCCCACCGCCGGGACTGCGGCAGGGGCCCCTGGCCCGGGTCGCCCGGCTCATCCGCCCAGCTCATGTGCTGAGTGAATCCGCGCAGCTCAATCCGCCCGGCCCGCCCCCGGCCGGCCCCGGCCGACCCCGGACTCGTCCCGGCGGACACCCCGGCCCGGGCCGAATTCGCCCGCCCGGCTCCGGTCCCGGGTCCGCCGCCGGGGCGCAGCCACCGGGTCCCGGCGGCTCAGCTCAGCGTGTCCGCCGCGGTCGGGGAGCTGTCGCGCAGGAAGACCGAGCAGCGCTCGTACTCGTCCTGCTCGCCGATCGCCTGGGCCGCGCGGCCGAGAGCGTGCAGGGCGCGCAGGAAGCCGCGGTTCGGCTCGTGCTCGAAGGGGACAGGGCCGTGGCCCTTCCAGCCCGAGCGGCGCAGGGCGTCGAGACCGCGGTGGTAGCCGGTGCGGGCGTAGGCGTAGGACTCCACGACGCGGCCGCCTTCGAAGGCGTCGTCGGCCAGCTGCGCCCAGGCCAGCGAGGAGGACGGGTACTTGGCGGCGACCTCGGCGGGCGCGGCGCCGGAGGCCAGCAGTTCGCGCGGCTCCGGGTCGTCGGGCAGATGGGTCGGGGCAGGGCCCCCGAGCAGGTTCTGGTTAATGGCCATGGGCCCCAGTCTGCCCGAGCCGGTACACGGAAGGCCCCCGGCAGATGCCGGGGGCCTCGATCCGCGCAGGAGGTTGACGCATAGTGCGCCCTTGACCCGCATCCTTGACCGGCGCCGTTGGTCCGCGCCGTTGGTCCGCGGGCCGGGGCTCGGCCCCGGCTTCGGGGCCCATGGCACCCGGCCCGGGCCTCGGGGCCGGGTCCGGCGCCGGTGTCAGCCTCGCCGGGTCACTTGCGCTTGTTGCCCGCCGACCGCAGGTCGTGGGCGGCGACGGAGACACGCGCGGCCATACCCGCCTCGGCGGACTTGCCCCAGACGCGCGGGTCGTAGACCTTCTTGTTGCCGACCTCGCCGTCGACCTTCAGCACACCGTCGTAGTTGCGGAACATGTGGTCCGCGATCGGCCGGGTGAAGGCGTACTGCAGGTCGGTGTCGATGTTCATCTTGACGACGCCGTTCTCCAGCGCCTCGTTGATCTCCTCGGTCGAGGAGCCGGAGCCGCCGTGGAAAACGAAGTTGAAGGGCTGGGGCTTGCCGTACTTCTGGCCCACCGCCTCCTGGAGCTCCTTGAGGATGCTCGGGCGCAGGACGACGTTGCCCGGCTTGTAGACGCCGTGCACATTGCCGAAGGAGGCGGCCAGCAGGTAGCGGCCGTGCTCGCCGAGGCCGACCGCCTCGACCGTGCGGTACGCGTCGTCCACCGTGGTGTAGAGGTTGTCGTTGATCTCGTGCGAGATACCGTCCTCCTCACCGCCGGTGGGGGTGATCTCCATCTCCAGGATGATCTTGGCCTTGGCCGCCTCGGCCAGCAGCTCCTTGGCGATCTCGAGGTTGTGGTCCAGCGTCTCCGCCGAGCCGTCCCACATGTGCGACTGGAACAGCGGGTTGCGGCCGGCGGCCACTCGCTCCTGGGAGATCTTCAGCAGCGGGCGGACGTAGCCGTCCAGCTTCTCCTTCGGGCAGTGGTCGGTGTGCAGCGCGACGGTGATCGGGTACTTCTCGGCGACGATGTGCGCGAACTCGGCGAGCGCGACCGCACCGGTCACCATGTCCTTGTTGTACTGACCGCCGAGGAACTCCGCGCCGCCCGTGGAGATCTGGATGATGCCATCGCTCTCCGCCTCGGCCAGGCCACGCAGTGCGGCATGCAGGGTCTGCGACGAGGTGACGTTGACGGCTGGGTAGGCGAACTTGCCGGCCTTCGCCCGGTCGAGCATCTCGTTGTAGACGTCGGGGGTTGCGATGGGCATCGTGTCCGCTCCTCATGATCTGCGGGTGGTACGGCTGGCGTACGGCTGGCGTGGCGACGTCATCGTCGCCCTTATCTTCCCAGACGCGAACGGATACACCACCTCGGTCGGGGAGGGGCATACCCCGGCTCCCGCAGTGTTTCACGTGAAACATCTCAGGATCGGTAAAACAGCAGGTCAGGGCGCATACAGCCGTCCGCCGTCCGGGCTGCGCCACCGCCCTGGCATCCACGCGGCGCGGTCGTCAGCCGAGGTCGAGATCGGCCAGCGAGTAGGCGGCGAGATACGGCAGACCCGCCTCGGTAATCTTCGCCGCCGCCCCGCGGTCCACGATCACCGCCACCGCCACCACTTCACCACCGGCCTCGCGCACCGCCTCGACAGCGGTCAGCGGGGAGCCGCCGGTGGTGGAGGTGTCCTCGACCACCAGCACCCGGCGGCCCTTGACCTCGGTGCCCTCGATACGGCGCTGCAGGCCGTGTGCCTTGTTGGCCTTGCGGACCACGAACGCGTCCAGCCGCTGCCCCCGCGCCGCGGCGGCGTGCAGCATCGAACCGGCCACCGGGTCGGCACCCAACGTCAGTCCGCCGACCGCGTCGTAGTCGAGGTCGGCGGTGAGGTCCAGCATCATCTGGCCGGCGAGCGGCGCGGCCTCCCCGTCCAGGGTGATCCGGCGCAGGTCGATGTAGAAATCGGCTTCCAGGCCCGACGAGAGGGTCACCTTGCCGTGCACCACGGCCTTTTCCTTGATGTGCCGCAGCAGCGCAGCGCGTACGTCGTCGCTCATGGCCACGAGACTAGCCGAGGGCCCTCGGGGCCCCCGGCCAGGGGAAAACAGCTGCACGCCGGCGGACCCCGGAATCTCCGGGCGGCGGATCCCAGCTCTCAGCCGATCCGGTGCCAGCTCCAGGTGGTGCTGATCTCGAGCGGGTCGATGGGGGTGACCAGGCGCGGCAGGGTGTTGAGGCCGTTGGGCGGGCCGGACTGCGGCTCGACGCACACCGCTTCGGGCTGCTCGGTGTAGATCACCGCCCACTGCGACGGGCTCTCCACCTGAAGCCGCATCTCCCCGGGCCAGGTGAGCGTGACGTCGACCCCGTCGGGCATCCCGAAGCAGTCGTCCCACGGCCCCGGCTCGGGGTCGATGCGCTTGCCGGTCGGCAGATGGTTCTCGCCGCGCTCCTCCTGCCAGGCGGCGCTGAAGGCCAACTCGACGTCCTGACCGCCCTGCCCGAGGTTGCGCAGCCACCACGGGTGCCAGCCGGCCTGCGCCGGGAAGGAGTCCTCGGACGCCTCCACGCTGAGCGCCAGCTTCACCGAGTGCGGGGCGAGCTCGATCGTGTGCGTTACCCGGCCGGGATACGGCCAGGGGTCGGCCAGGTCGAAGTAGTACGCGGCGGTGGTCTCGGTGGCCGGCGCCGCCTCGTGCCAGACGGAATGGCGGCCGGTGCCATGGATCGCGTGGGGTGGCGCGTCGACGGGGAGCTGGTGGCTCACCCCGCCGTTGCGGAACACCCCGTTCTCGGTGCGGCCGCACCACGGCACCATGATGAAGGCGCCGAATTTCTCGCCCTGGCGCAGGAGTTCGGTCCCGCCCACCTTCAGCGAGGCGATCCGGCAACCGTGCTCGGGCTGCAAGGTCAGTTCGGCGTCGCCCGCCGTCAGCTTCTTCTCGTTCTCCACGGGAGGAGCCTAGCGGCGATCACTTGCGGCGCCGCAGTACACGGCCGACGACCACCGCGGATGCGAGCAAAGCCGCCGCCGCGGGGGCCGCCCAGCGCAAGGTGGCGGTGGCCGTACCGGAGTCCGGGGCCGGGACGGGGGCGTAGCGTCCGCGCGGCGGCGCGTGGTCGACCTCTTCGGCGCTGCGGCCGATCATCGTACGGCGGGCGTGCGCGGCTTCGGCGGGCGGCACGAGGTCGTCCAGGGCGGCCGCGCTCTCCGGGACCTCGACCTCCACCTCGACGAGCTCGAATTCCTCGAGCTCCGCGGCGGGCAGAGGTCCGCCGAGGTCGTCGACGACATCCGACTCGTCCTCGCCCTCGGCCTCCGCGTCGTCTTCCGCCTGACCGGCGGGTTGCGCGGCCGGCACCGCCCCGGGAGCAGCCGCCACGTCCTCCTCGGCCGGCGCCGCCGCTTCCTCTTCCGCTGGCGCCACCGCTTCGTCCTCGGCCCACGCCGCGAGGTCCGCGTCGGCTGCCGCTTCCGCTGCTACTTCCGCCTCGGCCTCCGCGCGCGCCACCACGTCCTGTGCCGCGTCCGCCGGCGCCCCGGCGTCGGTTCCCGCCTCAGCTCCGGCCTCCGCCTCCGCCTCAGCGTCTGCCGCGGCCCCCGCTCCGGCTTCCGCGCGAGCCTCCGACTCGTCCTCCGGCGCGTGCGCGGCCAACTCCGCCGCGAAACGGTCGAGCAGGCGGCGTACCGCGGCTTCCACCACGGCTGCCTCGTACCCGGCCAGGCGCCCGTCCGTCCGCGCCGAGCCCTGCCAGCTGACGGCCGAGCCGGCCTCGGGACGCTCGGTGCCCCGCACGGTCACCGAAGCGCTCGCGCGTACCGTGCCGCTGCCGCGTACTTCCGTGCCTTGCGCCACGACGGTGAACGTCGGGCCGTCGCCCGTGACCTCCACGGTGCCCCGGTAGGTGATCGTGGAGCCGCCGATACGCAGCCGCAGCCGTCCGGTGACCGGTGCCTTCGCGTCCGCCACCCCGTCGCCCCCATCGGGCTGCCAGCCGGGCAGGCTTGCGGCAACCGCGGTGGGCGTACGCAGGGCCCGCGTCAGCCGGGCCGGCGGGATCGGAACGAAGGACTCGTGCTCCATGGGCCGGAGCCTACCCAGGAGTGCGGCGCCATGACGGGTGCGGGCACGTCATTTTTCCCACTCCGCGAGGAGCCGGCCGCTCCTCAGCCGGCCACCCGCCCGCCGCGCGCCGCCCCGGCCGACCACCCGCTCCCCGGAAGTCCGCCCCCTCCCCCGACCCCCTACAGCCGTGGGTGCAGCAGCGTCGAGGGCGGTGGTGACGTCGCGGGGCGGGACCGGGCAGCGGCGGCCGCGGCCCGGTGGAAGGAAGCAGGCAGCGGCGGCCGCGACGACCCCGCGAGCAGGAAGGCCCAGGTGGTGGGGGCGGGCCGCAAGCCGGGCGGCGCCGGGCAAGCGGCGGCCGGCAGTCGGTAGGCCGTGGCGGGGAGGCCGGCCGCGCGGAGGCTGGCGGCGACGGTCCAGACGGACTGGGCCGCGTGCACCGCCAGCCGCCCGTTCGGGGCAAGGGCGCGGGCGGCGAGGCCGTAGAACTCCTGCGAATAGAGCTTGGCGCTGCTGGAGACGGCGGCGGCGGGGAGGTCGGCGAGGATGACGTCGTAGGAGCCGGGCGCCGTGGTGGCGGCCGTCCGCAGCCAGTCGAAGACGTCGGCGGTGGCGACGCGGACCCGGCCGTCGTCGAAGGCGTCGCCGTTGAGCGCGACGAGCCCGGGATCGGCGCGGCCGAGCCGCATCAGCACGGCGTCGGTGTCCACCACCGTCACCGCCCGTACGCCGGGAAAGCCGAGCACTTCGCGCAGGGCCAGGCCGTCCGCGCCGCCGAGGACCAGGACGCGGCCGTGCGGGCCCGCGGCCATCGCCGGGACCGCCAGCGCCCGGTCGTAGCCGGCCGAGTCCGCCCCGCAGACCCGCAGTCGGCCGTCGAGGTAGAGCCGCAGGGAGGCCGAGGTGTCCGGCGTGCCGGTCAGCACGATCTCCTGCACCGCCGTCTGCCGGGCCACCCGGACCGCGCCGCCGTACACCGCCTGTCGCGCCGCCCGTTCGAAGGGGCCGGCCGCCATCGCGGCGGCGGCCAGCACCGCCAGCACGGTGAGGTTCGCGACCACCAGCCAGCCCCGCGCCCGCGGCGACAGATCCCCCCGGAAGAGCCACAGCACGGTGGCGCCACCGGCCACCGCGTTGACCACCCCCGTGACCAGCGCTCCCGTCAGCTGCCCGAAGTCCGGCAGCAGGAGGAACGGGAAGGCGAGGCCGCCGACGAGCGCGCCCACGTAATCCACCGCGAACAGGTCGGCGACCGCGCCGCCCGCGTCCTGCCGCCTGACCCGCTGCACCAGCGTCATCAGCAGCGGCACCTCCGCCCCGATCAGCACCCCGATCGCGAACGAGCAGCCGACGATCGCCGGTCTGGCCTCTCCGTACCAGGCGAAAACCGCGTACAGCACCATCACCGACAGCCCGCCGACCAGCGCGAGGGCCGCCTCGACGGCGGCGAAGCCGAGGGCGGCGCAGCCGCGCAGCCGTTTGGCGAGCAGCGAGCCGCAGCCCATCGCGAAGACCATCACCGACAGCACGACGGACGCCTGGGTGACCGAGTCGCCCACCAAATAGGACGCGAGCGCGACGAGTTCGAGTTCGTAGATCAGGCCGCAGGCAGCGCAGACGAACACCGCGGCGAGGACCAGCGCGCGTGCCGCCCCGGCGGGCACGGGTAACGTCACGGCGAGTCGGGCCGCGCTGGTGCGGCCTTGCTGGTCGATCATGAGTGCACGCTAAGTCAGGTAGGCGCGACCACAAGTCACCCACAAGAGTGGGATCAGTGGCGGCTGACGGCGTTCACGCGCGCGTCCCCGGCGTACCCCGCCAGGGGTCGTGCGCCCCGCGCTCAACTCGGCACGGTGACGCGGGTCCTGGTGGTCACCAACCGTCCCTCCTGTGGATACGCGTGCCAGGTCCGCCACTGCACGCCGCCGTCCCCGCACTGCACGAGCATCGCGGTGAAGGCATGCGGGTCGCCGGGAAAGGTGCCGGCCAGCCCGTGCGGGTGCTCGGCGACCAGCGCCAGCAGTTCCTGGGCCCGGCCGGCGAAGGACCCGCGCGAGAGCGATTCGATCCGGGCCGCGAACTCGTACTCCCACGGCCCGACCCGCTTGGCCACCCCGAAAGGCAGCGGTGACTGGCTGCCGGGTATGCAGGCCACCGTCTCCGAGCAGCCCCCGCGCCCGGTGTCGACCAGCACTTGGTGGGACGCGCCGAGCAGCCGCAAGCCGACCTCGGCGCGCAGCCCCAGGCCGTCCTCGACTTCGATGTCGAGCACGGCGAGCGCCGGCAGCGGCTCTTTGTCGAGGCACCAGGCGAGGTCTCCGGCACGAGTGTCCGTATAAGGGGTACGCAGGGTGGTGAGCATGGATCGGCTCCGCAAGCACGCAGTGGATGATGGGCCGACCGCATCAGGCCCCGATTCGGGTAGGTGCGTCGGCTCGTGCCCACGTGGGGTCCGTTCGACTACGGAATCATGAAACGCCGTTCCTCTTCAGCGTTTTTACCCATCTGTGCCCTCTTTCCATCCCTGGGAGCGCTTTAGGGCTCAGGTGTTCAGGTAGCGCGCGAAAACCGACATTCGAAGCCCAGGCACGGCCGCCCGCCGACTGATCAGCGGCCAAAGGCCCGCCTTCCGGCGGACTCCACCGGGCGGCCGACCTTTCCCCGGCCTGCTTGTCTGCGGTCGGGCCCCACCGCATGATGGGCCCGACGACGAGACGCGAGGAGCCCGGATGAGCGCGAGGCCGCTGCTGAACCGCAGGCTGGCAGGCATGGGGACGACGATCTTCGCCGAGATGTCGGCGCTGGCGGTCGCGACCGGCGCGATCAACCTCGGCCAGGGCTTCCCCGACACCGACGGACCCGAGTCGGTGCGGGAAGCCGCGGTCCGCGCCCTGCGCGACGGCCGCGGCAACCAGTACCCGCCTGGTCCCGGCGTCCCCGAACTGCGCACGGCGATCAGCGAGCACCAGCAGCGCTTCCACGGTCTCGGCTTCGACCCCGACACCGAAGTCCTCGTCACCGCCGGCGCCACCGAGGCGATCGCCGCCGCCATGCTCGCCCTGCTCGAACCGGGCGACGAAGTAATCGCCTTCGAGCCCTTCTACGACTCCTACGCCGCCTGCATCGCCATGGCCGGCGGGGTCCGCGTGCCCCTGACCTTGCCCGCCCCCGCCTTCCGCCCCGACCTCGACGCCCTGCGCGCCGCCGTCACCCCCCGCACCCGGCTGCTGCTCCTCAACTCCCCCCACAACCCGACGGGCACGGTCCTCACTCGCGAGGAACTGACCGCGATCGCCGCCCTCGCCGTCGAACACGACCTCCTCGTGGTCACCGACGAGGTCTACGAACACCTCGTCTTCGACGGCACCCACATCCCGCTGATCTCCCTGCCGGGCATGCGGGACCGCACCGTCTCCATCTCCTCGGCCGGCAAGACCTTCTCTTTCACCGGCTGGAAGGTCGGCTGGGTGACGGGCGCGGCTCCGCTCGTGGCGGCCGTCCGCACCGCCAAGCAGTTCCTGACGTACGTGGCCTCGGGCCCGTTCCAGTACGCCGTCGCCGAGGCCCTCGCCCTGCCCGACACGTACTACGCCGACTTCCGCGACGACCTCCTCGCGAAACGCGATCTCCTGGCCGCCGGCCTCACCGACGCAGGCTTCCAGGTCTACGTCCCGCAGGGCACGTACTTCATCACCACCGACATCGCCGAACTCGCCCCAGGCTTGGACGCATTGACCTTCTGCCGCGCACTCCCCGAACGCTGCGGCGTCGTCGCCGTCCCCAACTCCGTCTTCTACGACCACCCCACCGCCGGCCGCACCCAAGTCCGCTTCGCCTTCTGCAAACGCGAAACCGTCCTCACCGAAGCAGCCTCCCGCCTCCGCAAAGCCTTCAGCGGCTGAGCAACGCTCACCGAATCAGCTTCCTCGCAGTCGCGTCAAAGCCGGTTCATTTATCTCAGGCTCTGAAGCGGCTCTCCCGTGACGGTGACTGTCCAGAACGACCAGCCGTTGCGATTTGGCTTGACATGCGGGTTGAGATCGTTCACCACTGCGACCGCCGCGCCGCTCGGGGATTCGTACGTACCCTGAGCGGGGCCCGTCGTGACGGTGAGTACGCCGGTCGATGTGTCGTAACGGCCGGAGACCCGGTGCCCGTCGTAGGCCGCATGCACCTCGACCTCGACGTCCGTTGCCTCGACCACTCCTGCTTCCGGGACAGGGCTGGGGCCGACAGCGTCCTCAGCGATCACCTCGTCGTCCGCCGGCGGTTCGTCGACGTCCCTATGGCTGGTCTGACCAGTGTACGAGGGAAGTCCCAGCAGCCTGTTGAGGACATTCGCCATCAGATGACGCCGCGCGGCGAGGAATGCGGGAAAGCGGTCCAGTGACCGCAATTCCGGATCGACGGGGATCCACTGCTCCGCTAGGCGTTCGTGTTCGATCTGAGCCATGTATTCGGAGGGCAGCTTGGAGGAGATCATCTTGTTGGTCTGGCCTGTTACGAACGCCAAGTTAGCCAGGCTGTTCCACTCCTCCTTGGCGTACCGGGTTTGCACCCGCGCCCGTGGGAAGACGTGGTGGTACTCAATCTTGGAACCGGAGACCATGGGCTTGTCGTTGATGGCCATATTGCTGACCCAGTCCTTGGCCTTCCCCTGCAATGCGGCGATGTACAGCAGACGGAAGAAGGCATGGGTGGAATATTTCTGCTCCAAGTCCCGAGGTTGGATTGGGCTGTCCACGGAACGGGGCCCGGAGGCCCGGCGGATGAGCTCGGTGAACAGGTCCTCACCAACCCGGCCCTTCACCAGCCGAGCTTCCGCGTCGAGCTTGCCCTCAACCTGCAGCGAGTAATGACTGAAGGCCATTGCGGTGTAAACCCAGCGGCGCAGCAGTGCTGCTTCCCCAGAAAGCAACTTGCCTTGGCGCTGGTGGAGCAGCAGGGCGGGGACCACAGCCACGTTCGGCGAGGTCAGGATTTCCGAGCGGGGGATTTCGCACTCAACGCGCAGGAAGTCGATGGCGTATCGCAAAGAAGTCTCGGTGGTCTTCCATGCGTCCTTGAGGGCCGCCTCATCCATGACGGCCCCGATGAGCCTGATGTGATGGGCCCCCGTCCCCGCCAGTAGACTCATAAGCCGGAGGACCGCCTCGCGGTCCAAAGCGAAGCCGATGTCCTTCAGTTCATCGTGGAAGGCGTCCATGGTCTGCAAGCCGTCTGCCCAACGAGCTGCGATAGCGCTGTAGACCAGATCGCCCTTGGACAGCCGACGCCCGCCCTTGTTGAGCCTGGCGAAAACCTCGGCGACCTCTTCGTAGTCGTCGGAATCGTAGGTGATCACGGCGACCTGATGCTGGCGGATGCTATGAACCTTCTGAAGCCTGGATGTCCAGAGCTTGAACTCGGGGTTGGCCATCTCCACCCCGGCATCCACGAGGACCTCGTAGAACTGGATGTTCTGCTTGAGGATCAGCGAGACGGGGATCAGGAGCGGATCCTTGCGCTGCACCGCGCTGGGATTGACGAACTCCTCGGTACGCACGTCGAAGCGAAGGTCGATGAGCCGACCGTCGGCCTTTGATTCGGGACAGTAGACCCATGCCAGTGAGGTGAGCCGCTGCTGCCCATCCAGCAGGTACAGAGGCGGGTGGGCTGACTTACTGGCTTGGACTACCGCAGCCGTGCGGAAGGGAACCTCCAGGTTCGTCCTCCACAGGAGCAGGGCGCCAACCGGGTAGCCGCGGTAAAGGGAGTCAAAGAGATCACGTACGTCCGTACGCATCCAGACGAAGTCGCGCTGGATGGACGGAATGACGATCCGGCCGGCCAACAGGCTGTCCACCTGGGAGATGATCTCCTCGTTCGCCAGCCCCATGCAGCTCCCCCGCGCTCATCACAACGTGTCTGGTCCACACCCTAACCACTTCCGCCGACGCAGGGACGAAGTATTTTCAATCGCCCGACTCCCCTCTGCGGAGCAGATGATTGCCTTCGGTCTCCTCCGTGATCGCCGACATAGGAGTCACGGACAACACGCACGGGCAGCCTGCCCACCCGTTGCTAAGGGAACAGCACGAGAGCCGGCACGTGAGATGGCTTGACGACGCCGAAGTGCCGTCGGTCCAGGGTGGCCACCCGGTCCACGCCGAAGCGCTCGGCAATGGCGATGACCGAGGCATCGACTCCGCCCAAGGGGAAGTCTGCGTACTGGAGAATCAGCTCTCCCATGCGGATGAGATCGACGGGCGTGAGGTGAACGAGTTCGAAGGTGCCACGGGCCACCTCGGTGAGGAAGGCGGCTTCAACCTTCGGCCACCGCTCCAGAAGCCAGCAGACTTCGGTCAGGACCGGGCTCGGCAGCAAGCGGCGGCCGGTCAGCGACCCGAGAAGCGCGGCGCACTCGGGATGCCGCCGGTCTGCGGCATTGAACGCGGCCGCCAGCGGGCCGGTGTCCAGGACTGTCGCGATCACGCGGAATCGCCAAAGCGCTCGCGCATGCGCTCGCGGATGTAGTCGTCGTGCTCTTCGGCCAAGTCCTCAGGGCCGTTGACACTGCCGATCAGGGCGAGCAGCCCGGCCGGGACGGACTCTTCGGTCTCGGCTCCCTCGACAGCGGGCAGCGCGAGGGCCACCTGCGACAGCTCCTCGTCCTGGGTGACGAGCAGGCGCAGGCGCCGGACCTGGCCCGGCGTGAGCCGGTCCACCAAGTGGTGCATGTCCTCGTAGTCGAATGCAGCGCTCACGTGCACAGTTTAGATCTGCCACCTGCCTCAGGGAACGGCACAGCGAGCGTTCACCCGAATGGGTGTGTGAACGAGGAGTGACCTGGGTGACGGGGGCGGCTCCGCTCGTGGCGGCCGTCCGCACCGCCAAGCAGTTCCTGACGTACGTGGCCTCGGGCCCGTTCCAGTACGCCGTCGCCGAGGCCCTCGCCCTGCCCGACGCGTACTACGCCGACTTCCGCGACGACCTCCTCGCGAAACGCGATCTCCTGGCCGCCGGCCTCACCGACGCAGGCTTCCAGGTCTACGTCCCGCAGGGCACGTACTTCATCACCACCGACATCGCCGAACTCGCCCCAGGCTTGGACGCATTGACCTTCTGCCGCGCACTCCCCGAACGCTGCGGCGTCGTCGCCGTCCCCAACTCCGTCTTCTACGACCACCCCACCGCCGGCCGCACCCAAGTCCGCTTCGCCTTCTGCAAACGCGAAACCGTCCTCACCGAAGCAGCCTCCCGCCTCCGCAAAGCCTTCAACGGCTGAGCTCCGCCCATTCATAGGGCCGCGCTGATGCGCGCATCACGGGTGGCCTTCGCCGCGGCAACCATATGATTGCGCCCATATGATCGGGCTTCGCGGCCGAGCCACGGTTGCTGAGCCGGGCCTCGGGCGGTGGACCTTCGTCAGTGGGCGTCTGCCTCGGGGCGCGGGAGTTCGTCGAGGTCCAAGGTGAAGGTGCGGCCATCGGCAAGGGGAATGGAGAGCTTGCCAGTGCCGTACTTGTGGGTGTGCGCAGCAATGTAACCGGTGGCGGTCGGCTGGGTATGGAGGACAACTTCCTGGGTGTACGGGTCCACTACAAGGTAGGCGGGAATGCCGTACCGGCCGTACTTCGCGGTGCAGTCGTCGTAGTCCTTGCGTGCCGAGGACGTCGAGACGACCTCCGAGATCAGCAGGACGTCTTCGAAGCTGTAGCGCTTGCCTCCCCGACGAGCATCCTCGCGAAGGATCGCCAGATCGGGAGCTGAGTTCTCGTCGGCAGGGAAGTCAATGTAGACGTCAGAGGTGACTTTCGCGTGGCGGCCGAGAGCGAGAGCCGAGTCGATCTGCATCGACCTGATGGTGCTGGAGTGCTCTTCACTCTGCGGGGTCATGATCACCTTTCCGTCGGCCCCGAACAGGACCGTGTACCCCTCGGGGAACTCGGTGTGCACAATCGCGTCGACGCTCATGGACGGCTCCTTCCCGTGTGTGGTCAGAATACGACGGACAGTCCGGCGTCACCGGACTCGATAAGTCGGAAACGAGGTCGATCGCACCCGGTGCATGCCGACCGTCGTGTACCGATGGACGCTCCTCGGATGCGTCCATGATCAGCGGGCTGTACGTGCTTCAAGCCAGCGTGCCGCGGAGGTCTCATCCACAGAGTAGAACGCCTCCGCCGTCTGCTTGCCGTCCACCTCCCCACCCCATGTGAACCTCATGGGCCAGTTCCCGCGGCCGTAGTGCGCGTGGATATGCCGTGTGAGAGCAGCCAGCGATCCGCGCAACTGCTCGCGCTCGATGCCGAGCCGATCGACGAGAACCGTCTGACTTCTAGCGACGCCGACCGGATCATCCGGTATCTCGATTCAGCCCGTCGGCGGTGACCGCGGCGGTGCGGGTCCGCTTGCGTCGTGACTGGTGATGCCGCAGTGCGCCGGCAGCAGCAGTGATCACGTGCACCACACCTGGTACATGGACTACCATTGGTACATGTCCATGAAGCGCACAAACGTCTACGCGGACCCCGAGGATCTCGCGATCATCAAGGAGGCCGCCGCTCGCCGCGGTATCAGTGAGGCCGAGATCATCCGGCAAGGCATCCATCTCGCGGCCATGGCGAACCGGGTCTGGGACGAACCGCTCTTCTCCCGGACCTTCGAAGGTCCGGGGCGTACTCCCTCCAAGGAGGACGTCCGCAACGCGGTGGCTGACGCCGTCCAGGGCCAGGGCGGCTCACGGACCACAGCGTGATCGTCGTTGTGGCCGACACCTCGGGCCTGCTGGCCGCGCTCGACTCCCGGCACCCGGAGCACCATGGAGCCAACGAGGCGATCATGGCCGCCGGCCTTTTGGTGATGTCGCCCTTGCTGCTCGCTGAGATCGACCACGTCGCGACCCGCGAACTGGGACGGGAAGCAGCTGTCAGCGCGATCGACGACATCCGGCGGTGGATGCGAGCGGGCCGGATCGTCGTACCGGAAATCACCGAGGCCCACCTCTCCGCCGCACAGACCTTGCGAGCCAGGTATGCCGCGCTCAACCTCGACCTTGCCGGCGCCGTGAATGTGGCCCTCGCCGCCGAATACGACACGGATGCCGTCCTCACCCTCGACCGCCGCGACTTCCGCGCGGTCCGCCCGCTCGGCCGTCACAAGTCCTTTCGCCTTCTGCCCGACGACTTGCCCCTGTGACAGAACGCCTCCGCCGTCTGCTTGCCGTCCACCTCGCCGCCCCATGTGAACCTCATGGGCCGGTTCCCGCGGCCGTCCAGGTCTTGGATCTCGCGCGACCGATGAGTTTCCGGTCGCGTTGACGTCTACACAGCCGGCAACCGCAAACAGGAGGCGATCATGTTCGGTTCGACGAAGGCGTTCAGTGGATTCTCGGTGGACGACATCGGCGCGGCGAAGGCGTTCTACGGCGAGACGCTCGGGCTGCGGGTGTCCGAGCAGGACGGCATGCTGACCCTGCATGTCGCGGGTGGGCGCGACATCCTGGTCTATCCCAAGGCCGACCACACCCCGGCGACGTACACGATTCTCAACTTCCCGGTCCCCGACATCGAGGCGGCGGTCGAGGAGCTGAAGGGGCGGGGCGTGCGCTTCGAGCGCTACGACCACGTCGAGCCGGACGACAAGGGGATCTTCCGCGGCGGCGGCCCGCTGATCGCGTGGTTCACCGATCCCGCCGGGAATGTGCTCTCCGTGCTGCAAACGCCAGCGTAAGCGGTCCAGCGGTCCGGCGGTCCGTAGGCGGCCGGGCCGCGGCCCGGTGGCGCCGATCGGGCGCAAAACGCCGGTGCCCCCGTGCGGGAGACACGGGGGCACGGGGGCACCGGCGGCGGGGAAGGGGCCAGTCAGTTCTTGATGGTGTACGAGTCGCCGTAGGTCTTCCAGGTCAGCGGCGGCGTGAGGTCCAGATTGCCGTTGTCGAGGAAGACGCGCTGCTCGGTGTCGACGCGGCTGGTGTCGTCGTGCGCGGCCTCGGTGAGCATCGCGGCCTTGCGGGCGTCGAGGAAGGCGTTGAGGTAGGTGGTCTCGTCGCCGCCCTGGGCGGGGGTCTTGGCCTTCTTCATGGCGGCCTTGCGGATGCCGCCGAAGCTCACCGGGTCGTCGCCGGGGCCGTGCATCACGATGGCGTCGTAGTAGATGAACTGGCCCAGTGCGCGCAGGCCGTCCGCCTTTGCCTGGTTGACGGACGGGTCGAAGTAGACCCGGTCGCGCTCGTTGTTCTGCGCGGTCTGGAAGACGGTGTCCTTGGCGGCGGTCTTCCAGTCGTTGACGAAGGCGGTGCCCAGGCCTGTGTGCGAGTCGGTGCCGTTGACCTTCTGCAGGGCGGGCAGGTACTTCGCGAGCGGGTTGCCGGGCTCGGCGGCGGTGTACGCCTGGACGAGTTCCAGCATGTCGCCGGTGCCGGAGCAGAAGCCGATGATGCCGGCCGTGTAGCCGCGGCCGTCACCGATGTCCTCGATGTACGCGTACTGGGCCTTCCAGTCCAGCGAGGAGTTCTCGGCGGAGCTGACCAGCTCCATCGCGATCTCCTTCTCGTGCGGGTCGTCCAGACCGGTCCCGGCACCGGGGGCCGCGGTGGTGGGGGCGGCGGTCGGCGTCGCGGTGTGCGTCGGCGTGGCCGTCGCGGTCGGCTCGGGGGTGGCCGACGCGGTGGGGGTGGGCTTGGCGGTCGGCATCGCGGAAGGGGTCGGGGTGGACACCGGGGGCTTGACGGTGGCGATGTTCGTCAGGCCCTTCCCGCCGCTGGCGGTGTTCGAGGTGGTCACCGTGTTCTTGGTGGCGCACGTGCCGTTGTCGGTGACGTCGATGCCGTAGCCGCGGGCGCCGGCCAGGCTGAAGGTATTGCCGGTGAAGGTGTTGCCGCAGCCGTAGGCGCCGTACGCGTTGTGGACCTGGAAGCCGTCGGTGTACGGGTGGGTGACGGTGTTCCCGGAGACGGTGTAGCCGTCGCCCTTGACGTCGATCGTGGAGTCGCCGGAGTTCTGGTTCTTCTCGCCGGTGCCGTCGAGGGTGTTGCCGCTGATCGTGCCGGCCTTGGTGCCCTCCTTGACGTCGATGCCCTCGGCGGCGACGTTCGGGCCGATCCGGTTGTTCAGGACCTGGACGTGGTCGGAGGCGTCCACGCCGGTCGGCCCGGCGAACTGGCTCCAGTTGCTGTTGGCCGAGCCTATGTAGACGCCTTCGCCGTACTGCGGGAAGGAGGTGCCGGTGTCGTGCACGAAGGAGTTGCGGATCACGCCGTACGAGCTGCCCGAGCGGAAGTGCACGCCCTCGTAGGCGATGTCGTGGACGGTCACGGTGTCGATGGTGACGTGCGAGGAGGCATCCATGACGATGCCCTTCTTCGCGTCGTCCACGGTGAAGCCGGTGAGGTTCCAGTACGGCGCGCCCTTGAGCCACAGGCCGTAGCCGTTGCCGCCGCTGGAGGTGAGGACGGCGCCGGCGCCGCCGGTCAGGGTGATCGGGGCGGCGGCGGTGCCGGGGTTGGTGATCGTGAACTGGCCGGAGTAGGTGCCGTTGGCCAGTTTGATGGTGGTGCCGGGCTTCGCCGCGGCCAGCGCGGACCGCAGCTGCGCGGAGCTGGTCACGCTGGTCGTCGCGGTCTTCGGGGCGGAGGTCGACGCCATCGCCTGGATGCCGGTGAAGGCGAGCGCGCCGGCGCCGAGGAGCGCGGCTCCGGTGATCACCGCGGGGTGTTTGACGCCACGACGCCGGTGGCCGTGTGCACGAGGGGCCATGAGGGTGGTCTCCTGTGGGGGTTCCGGGGCGGACGGGAGCCGCCGGTGCCTGCACGCACGGCACCGGGGCCGCGCCGGCGCCTCGACGGTGAGCGGTTCGGTGGTCCGGCCGGTCGGCCGGATTCCTGGCGCAGGAGTCGACGCGGGGAGCGGACCTCTGCGATTAGTAAACTTTCCTAACGTGTGATCGGAGATCCTGGCGGTCCCGCCGGAGGCCGTCAACCTCGGTGGACCCGCCCGGCCGCCCCCGCGGCACCCGGCCCGCCGCCTCGGCCGAGCACCGTCCCGATCCGCTCGGGCGCCCTTGACCAGGGACTTTCCCGCCCCTGCCCGGACGCTCGAACACGCCGATCCTGTCAGCCCGTTGCCGCCGCGATGAACGGGGCGGCCCATCCCTAATCCGACTTACGGCCGCCTTAAGGCGGGCTTAAGCCTCGCCCCGGCGCGGGAGGCTCAGCGTGCGGCGAGGATGCCCGGCAGTTTGTCGCGATCGCGTGGGCCGGGCCGAAGCCGGCCGGGCCGAAGCCGGCCGGGCCGAAGCCGGCCGGGCCGAAGCGGGCCGCGCCCCCCTTCGGGCGACTCCGCGCGGCGATGCGCCGCCGCCCGCGCGTGTCTCCGGAAGCGGACCGACCCCGTAGCCGATAGTCGTTTTGTCACGAGAACAGACCGTACGACCAGACCCTCCTCGCGCCCGTCCCCAGCCCTCACCCCCGCCTCACCCCCCGATCCCACCCCCGGCCCACCGCCCGGGATCCGCACCCCCCGAGGAGCCCGCGCTTGTCCATCGCCGGCCCGGTCTCCGAGGAGCCCGTCTCCGCACCGGCAACGGGACGGCACGCCCGCTTCCCCGCTCCGGAGCGGAGCGCCGGCCGGGGCCTGGCGGCTTCGTGGCGGGCGGCGCGGCGGGCGCTGCTCGGCTTCGCGGTGGCCAGGGTGGCCGGGCTGGCCGTGGTCGCGTTGTGGGCGCACCGGCGCGGCGCGCACCCCCGCAACGTGCTGGGCCTGGGCTGGGACGGGCTGTGGTACCACCGGATCGCCGACTGGGGATACGGCACCTTCGTCCCGGGCTGGGAGAAGCCGGGTCTGCGCTACAGCGACCTGGCCTTCTTCCCGCTCTACCCCATGACGGTCCGCACGGTGGACGCGGTGCTGCCGGTCGGCTCGGTGGTCTGCGCGCTGCTGATCGCCTGGCTGTCGGCCGGCCTGGCCGCGTGGGGGGTGTTCGCGGTCGTCGACCACTGCTACGGCCGCCGGGTCGGCACCGCGCTGGTCCTGGTGTGGGGGCTGCTGCCGCACGCGATCGTGCTGACCATGGCGTACACCGAGCCGATGATGTGTGCGCTGGCCGCCTGGGCGCTGTACGCCACCGTCACCCGGCGCTGGCTGACCGCCGGGCTGCTGAGCCTGCTCGCCGGACTCAGCCGGCCGAACGCCGCCGCGGTGGCGGCAGCCGTGATCGCCGCCGTGATCGCCGACGCCTGGCGCCGCCGCCGGATCGGCCTGCCCCAACTGCCGCGGGCCTGGCTGGCCGCGCTGCTCGCCCCGCTGGGCTGGTTCGGCTACGTCGCCTGGGTCGGCTGGGTGACCGCCGGCGGGCCGGGGGGCGTGCTGGGCGGCTACTTCGCGGTGCAGCGCGGCTGGGGTTCGCAGTACGACTTCGGGCTGTACGCGATGCGCTACGTCAAGCGCCTGGTGCTCTTCCCCGAGGCGCTGACCGCCTACCTGGCCGCCGCGTTGTGCGCGGCCGCCGTCGCGCTGGTGGTGCTGGCGCTGCTGGACCGGATGCCGCTGCCGCTGCTGGTCTACTCGGTGGCGCTGGTTGCGATCGCGCTCGGCGGCGCCAACTTCTTCTCCTGCAAGCCGCGTTTCCTGCTGCCGGCCTTCCCGCTGCTGGTGCCGCTGGCGACGGCACTGGTCAGGGCCCGGCCGCGCGCCGCCGCCGTGGCGGTGGTCGCGCTGGCCGGGATCTCACTCGGCTTCGGGGCCTATGTGCTGACCGTCGTCACCGTGCCGCTGTGACGCGGCGGCCGGTGCGCCGGCCGCGCGTACCCGGCGCAGCGGCACCGGTCAGGAGTTGGTCTCGCCGTCGCCGTCACCCTCGATGGGGCTGTCCGCGTCCTTCTCCAGGCCGAGCGTCTCGCCGACCCACTTGTCGAACTCGATCGACGCCCGCACCCAGCTCACTGTGCTGGACACGAAGTGCTCCAGGCTGACGCCCATGCCGATCACGGTCTGCGCCTCGCCGATGAGGCGGACGCTACCGTCGTCATGGGTGTGCGTGTAGACCTTGGGCCACAGGGTGCGGCGGTTCCAGTCGTCGATGACCTCGTGCAGATGCGGCTTGTCGTCGACGCTGTACGGGCGCTCGTAGAAGGTCCGGACGGCGAAGACCGCCTGGTCCCCCTCGCCGCGGAACATGAAGTAGGTGCGGAACTCCTCCCAGGGCGCCGCGAGGTCGCCTTCCTCATCGACGAGGTACTTCAGCTCCATCTGGTCCAGCAACTGCTTGACCAGCTCCTGGTCCGGAATGAGCACGCTGGGGGCGGCTCCGGTCGGCTCGGGGTCCGACTGGCCCCCGAAATCAGGAATCGAGGACGGATCGATGCTCACCGTGAAGTCCCTTCGTGACGTTTCCGCTCCATCCTCCCCCATGCGACCCCGCAAGTGACAACCCCCGCCGGTACGCGCCCGGCGTATCGGCGGGGGTTCGTGGCCCGGCCCGGTCGGCGGTCCTGCCGGGTGCCCGCCGGGCAGGACCATACGGCCCGCTCGGCGGCATCGCGCGAGGGGGCTACTTCGTCAGATCCGGCCCCGTCACGGCCCCCACGATCAGTCCGTCGAGGGCCTGGTCGACCCGGACGGTCTGGCCGTCGAGGATCTCGCCGGACAAGATGGCGCGGGCCAGCGGATCGCCGATGGCGGTCTGGATCAGCCGGCGCAGCGGGCGGGCGCCGTACGCCGGGTCGTTGCCTTCCACGGCCAGCCAGTCCAGCGCGGGGTCGGTCACGTCCAGCGTGAGGCGGCGGTCGCGCAGCCGAGCGGCGAGGCGGTCGGTCTGGAGCCGGGCGATGCGGCGCAGCTCGTCCTTGTTGAGGGCCGAGAAGACCACGATGTCGTCCAGCCGGTTCAGGAACTCCGGCTTGAAGGAGGCCCGCACCGTCTCCAGCACGCTCTGCTTCTTCTGCTCCTCGCCGAGCGTGAGGTCCACCAGGTACTGGCTGCCCAGGTTGGAGGTGAGGATCAAGATGACGTTGCGGAAGTCGACGGTACGGCCCTGCCCGTCGGTGAGACGGCCGTCGTCCAGCACCTGCAGCAGGACGTCGAAGACCTCCGGGTGGGCCTTTTCCACCTCGTCGAGCAGCACCACGCTGTACGGGCGGCGCCGGACCGCCTCGGTGAGCTGGCCGCCCTCCTCGTAGCCGACGTATCCGGGCGGGGCGCCGACCAGCCGGGCCACCGAGTGCTTCTCGCCGTACTCGCTCATGTCGATGCGGACCATGGCGCGCTCGTCGTCGAAGAGGAAGTCGGCCAGCGCCTTGGCCAGCTCGGTCTTGCCGACGCCGGTCGGGCCGAGGAAGAGGAAGGAGCCGGTCGGGCGGTCGGGGTCGGCGATACCGGAGCGGGCGCGGCGGACCGCGTCGGACACGGACCGGACGGCCTCGGTCTGGCCGATCAGCCGCTTGCCCAGCTCCTCCTCCATCCGCAGCAGCTTCTGCGTCTCGCCCTCCAGCAGCCGGCCGGCCGGGATGCCCGTCCAGGCGGCGACCACGTCGGCCACGTCGTCCGGGCCGACTTCCTCCTTGACCATTTTCGCCGCGGCGGCCTGCGGGGACTGGGACTTGGCCTCCTGCTCCTCGCGGGTGGCCTCCTCCAGCTCCTCCTCCAGCCGGGGCTTCTCGGCGTAGAGCAGCTTGGAGGCGGTCTCGAAGTCGCCGTCGCGCTGGGCCCGCTCGATCCGGGTGTCGATGTCGTCGAGGCGCTCCTTGAGCTCGCCGACCCGGTTCAGGCCCTGTTTCTCCTTCTCCCAGCGGGCGGTCAGGCCGCGCAGCTCCTCCTCGCGGTCGGCGAGGTCCTTGCGGAGCTTGTCCAGCCGCTGGACGGAGCCGGGGTCGGTCTCGTTCTTGAGCGCCATCTCCTCCATCCGCAGCCGGTCCACCGCGCGCTGCAGCTCGTCGATCTCGACCGGCGAGGAGTCGATCTCCATCCGGAGCCGCGACGCGGCCTCGTCCACCAGGTCGATGGCCTTGTCGGGCAGGAAGCGGGAGGTGATGTAGCGGTCGGACAAGGTGGCCGCGGCGACCAGGGCCGAGTCCGCGATCTGCACCTTGTGGTGGGCTTCGTAGCGGCCCTTGAGACCGCGCAGGATCGCCACGGTGTCCTCGACGCTCGGCTCGGCGACCAGCACCTGCTGGAAGCGCCGCTCCAGCGCCGGGTCCTTCTCGATCCGCTCGCGGTACTCGTCGAGCGTGGTGGCGCCGACCATCCGCAGCTCGCCGCGGGCCAGCATCGGCTTGAGCATGTTGCCGGCGTCCATCGCGGAGTCGCCGCCGGCGCCCGCGCCGACGACCGTGTGCAGCTCGTCGATGAAGGTGATGATCTGACCGCCGCTGTCCTTGATCTCGGCGAGTACGGACTTCAGCCGCTCCTCGAACTCACCGCGGTACTTCGCCCCGGCCACCATCGCGCCGAGGTCCAGCGACACCAGCCGCTTGTTGCGCAGGCTCTCCGGCACGTCGCCCTTGACGATCCGCTGGGCCAGGCCCTCCACGACGGCGGTCTTGCCGACGCCGGGCTCACCGATCAGCACCGGGTTGTTCTTGGTACGGCGGGACAGCACCTGGACGACCCGGCGGATCTCCTGGTCGCGGCCGATCACCGGGTCGAGCTTGCCCTCGCGGGCGGCGGCGGTGAAGTCGGTGCCGTACTTCTCCAGCGCCTTGTACGTGCCTTCCGGATCCTGGCTGGTCACGCGCTGGCCTCCCCTGGCGGTCTCGAAGGCTGTCAGCAGCGCCTTGGCCTTGGCGCCCTGTCCGGCCAGCAGCTCCCCGGCGGGGCCGCCCTTGACGGCGGTCCCGATCAGCAGGTGCTCGGTCGAAAGGTACGCGTCGCCGAGTTCCTTGGCGCGCTGGGCCGCGTCGGCGATGACGGCCAGCAGGTCGCGGTTGGCCTGCGGGGGCGCGACCGTGGAGCCCTGCACCTTCGGCAGCGCCGCCACCAGGCGCTCGGCGCCGGTGCGCAGGACCGCCGGGTCGGCGCCCACGGCGGTCAGCAGGTCCAGGACGTTCTCGTTGTCCGCGCCGCTCAACAGGGCGAGCAGCAGATGCGCGGGCGTCAGATCCGGGTTCCCCTCGGCGACGGCCCGGGTGTTGGCGGCGTTCAGCGCTTCCCGGCTCTTGTTGGTCAGCTCGGCGTCCACGGGTACGGCGTCCTCCCTCGTACGGTAAACCTGCCAGGTACAACATACAGTAAGTTGAGTCTATGCCACTCAAGGCATTTTCGGGGGAAGTTGGCGGCAGCGGGCGCGGCAGCCGGACGTACGGGGCGCGACTCCGGACGTATCGCACGCGGCGGGCGCGGCGGGCGCACCGGGCGCGGCGGCGGCCCTGCGGCGGACACCGCTCCGGTGCGACAATGCGACCACAACTTCGCCGCAGGCAGGGGGAGTTGCCCATGACGGAGGATTCGCATGGCCACTGCGCACTCCATGGACCCGTCCGGCGCCGCCCGCCACGCGGACGCCGACCGGTTCGACATCACCCGGCCCGCCGGCCGGCACCTGTCCTTCGGCCACGGCGCCCACTACCGCCTGGGCGCGCCGCTGGCCCGCCTGGAGGCGGTGACGGCGCTGCGCGAGCTGTACGCGGCCCACCCAGGGCTAAGCCTGGCCGTGCCGGACGCGTCGCTGCCGCCGCTGGACGGTTTCATCGGCAACAGCGTGGCGAAGCTGCCGGTACGACTGGAATGACCGGAATGACCGGAGGGTGCGCGGGGCACTAGCTTCTCCCCATGGCAGTTGTCGACCCCCGCTCCCCGGAGCCCGGATTCCTGGCCTTCTGGCGCGCCTACCACCTGTGCACCTTGACCACGCTCCGGCCGGACGGCAGCCCGCATGTCGTACCGGTGGGGGTCACCTACGACCCGGAGGCCGGGCTGGCCCGGGTCATCACCGGCCGCGGCAGCGCCAAGGCCGGCCATGTCCGGGCGGCGGGCCCGGCCGGGGCGCGGGTCGCGGTCTGCCAGGTCGAGCGCGGCACGTGGGCCACCTTGGAGGGACGGGCCACCATCTCCGAGGACCCGGTGCGGATCGCGGACGCGGTGGCCCGCTACGCCGAGCGCTACGGCCGGGTGCCCGCGCCCAACCCGGAGCGGATCGCCATCGAGATCACCCTGACCCGGGCGATGGGCAACGCCTGACGCCCGCCCGGGGGAGCCCCGGGCGCGCCGGCTGGGTTCGTGGAGGCTTGTCCGGGCGCGTCGGCCGGCGCGCGTCGCCCGCGTGCGGGTCAGTCCGTCGGCCGCTTGGCCGGCCGCCACACCACCAGCGCGCTGGTGTGCTGCACATCCTGATACGGGACCAGGTCCCGGCGGTAGGAGGCGTGCACGGCGGCCTCGCGCTGCTGGATGACGGCGGCGGCGCCCTCGACGGCGGCGCTGAGTTCGGCGACACGGCTCTGCAGGGCCGTCACCTGGTTCTCCAGCTCGATGATCCTCTTGATGCCGGCCAGATTGATGCCCTCGTCCTGCGACAGGCGCTGGACCTCGCGGAGCAGCTCGATGTCCCGGGCCGAGTAGCGGCGGCCGCGCCCGGCCGTACGGTCCGGGCAGACCAGGCCGAGGCGGTCGTACTGGCGCAGCGTCTGCGGGTGGAGTCCGGACAGTTCGGCCGCCACCGAGATGACGTAGACCGGGGACTCCTCGGTCAGCTGGTAAGGATTACGGCCGATCGGACCGCGGGGGCCGCGGACACCGCCTCCGTCGATGGTCATTGCTTCACGCTCCCTTTGCGGCCTTGAACAGCTCCGCCCGCGGATCACTGTCCACGGTGGCATCCCGGTAGGACTCCAGCGCGTCGAGGGCCTTGCCCTCGGTCTTGTCCGGCACCGCCACCTCGATGGTGACGAGCAGATCGCCCCGGGAGCCGTCCTTGCGCAGCGCGCCCTTGCCGCGGGCGCGCAGGGTACGGCCGTTGGGGGTGCCGGGCGGCAGCTTCAAGGTGACCGGGGGCCCGCCGAGGGTGGGCACCTTGATCTCCCCGCCGAGCGCCGCCTCGACGAAGCTGACCGGCACCGTCACCGTGAGGTTGGCGTCCTTGCGGCCGAACACCGGGTGCTTGCCGACGTGCACGACCACGTACAGATCGCCCGCCGGGCCGCCGCGCTCGCCGGGGGCGCCCTTGCCGCGCAGCCTGATGCGCTGCGCGTCGGTGACGCCGGCCGGGATCCGCACCTGCATGGTGCGCGAGCTCTTCGCGCGGCCGCTGCCGTGGCAGACCTCGCAGGGGTTCTCCGCGATCAGGCCGCGGCCCTTGCAGTCCACGCACGGGTCGGTGAGCGAGAAGCCGCCGCCACCGCCGCGCGAGACCTGCCCGGTGCCGACGCAGGTCGGGCACACCCGGGGCGTGCCGTTCTTGTCGCCGGTGCCCGAACACGCCTTGCAAGGGGCCTGCGAGGACATCCGCAGCGGGACGGTGGCCCCGTCCACCGCCTCGGTGAAGCTGAGCGTCACCTCGGACTCGATGTCCTGGCCGCGGCGCGGCTGCACCCGGGTGCCGCCGCCGCGGTTGAACAGACCGCCGAACACGTCCCCCAGGCCGCCGCCGAAACCGCCGCCCTGGCCGGTGCCGGGGCTGCCGGGGGCCTGGGCGCCTCCGCCGAAGAGGTCGCCCAGGTCGAAGTTGAAGCCGCCGGTGCCGCCCGCGCCCGGCTGCGGGCGGAAACCGCCGTTGCCGAACAGCGCGCGGCCCTCGTCGTACTCCTTGCGGCGCTTGGTGTCGGACAGTACGTCGTTGGCCTCGGAGATCTCCTTGAAGCGCTCCTCGGCCTTCGCGTCGCCCTTGTTGGCGTCCGGGTGGAACTCGCGGGCGAGCTTCCGGTACGCCTTCTTGATCTCCGCGTCGGTGGCGTCCTTGGGGACGCCGAGGACCTTGTACAGGTCCTTTTCCAACAGGTCTCTACTGATGCTCATCCCCGACGTCCCTCCTCTCCGTCCCCGACCGCTGCCACTCGGTCCTTCATCCGTCCCGCCACCGGTCCTGCCGGCGCCGGTGCCACGGCTGTCGCCCGATCAGCCCTCGTCCGGGCCACCGGGCTCCTCACCGTAGGCATCGTCGGCGTCGTCGTTGCTCTTGCCCAGCTCGGCGCCGCCGGACTCCTCTTTGCCGTGGGCGCCCGGCTGCGGTTCGGCGACCGCGACCCTGGCGGGCCGCAGATTGCGCTCCCCGATGCGGTACCCCGGCTGGAGGATCTGCACGCATGTGGTCTGCGTGACATCCGGCGAGTAACTGTGCATCAGTGCCTCGTGCACCAGCGGGTCGAAGGGCTCGCCCTCCTTGCCGAACTGCTGCAGCCCCAGCTTGGCGGCGACCGTCTCCAGCGACTCGGCGACCGACTTGAAGCCGCCCACCAGCTCGCCGTGCTCCCGCGCCCGGCCGATGTCGTCGAGCACCGGGAGCAGTTCGGTCAGCAGGCTGGCGACCGCGACCTCCTTGACGGCGACCCGGTCGCGCTCCACCCGCCGGCGGTAGTTCTGGTACTCGGCCTGCAGGCGCTGCAGGTCCGCGGTGCGCTCGGTGAGCGCGGTCCGCACCTGGTCCAGCTGTGCCCGCAGGGCCGTCAGTTCCTTGGCGTCCCCGCCCGGGGCCGCCGGGCCCGCCTCCTCGGCGGTCCCGGCGTCCTTGGCGGCTGTGGCCTTCTCGGTGGCCTCGGAGGGGACGTCGGGCTCTTCGAAGCCCTTCGACTCCTCCGTCACGCGGCACCGTCCCTCTTGTTGCCGTTCTCGTCGTCGACGATCTCGGCGTCCACCACGTCGTCGTCCGCCTGGCCCTGCTCACCGGCCGGGCCGCCGGCGGCGCCACCGGCCGCCGCGCCGGCACCCTCGGCGCCCGCGTTGGCGTAGAGCGCCTGGCCGAGCTTCTGGCTGACGGCCGCGACCCGCTCGGTGGCCTCGCGGATGGACGCGGTGTTGCTGTCGTCCGAGGACTCGTTCTTCAGCTTCTCCTTGAGGTCCGCGATCGCGGTCTCGACCTCGGACTGGACGTCCTCGGGGAGCTTGTCCTTGTTGTCCGCGATGAACTTCTCGGTCTGGTAGACGAGCTGCTCGCCCTGGTTGCGGGTCTCGGCGGCCTCGCGGCGCTTGTGGTCCTCGTCCGCGTACTGCTCGGCCTCCTGGCGCATCCGGTCGACCTCGTCCTTGGGCAGCGAGGAGCCGCCGGTGACGGTCATCCGCTGCTCCTTGCCGGTGCCCAGGTCCTTGGCGCCGACGTGCATGATGCCGTTGGCGTCGATGTCGAAGGTGACCTCGATCTGGGGCATCCCGCGCGGGGCCGGCGGCAGGCCGGTCAGCTCGAACATCCCGAGCTTCTTGTTGTACGCGGCGATCTCGCGCTCGCCCTGGTAGACCTGGATCTGCACCGACGGCTGGTTGTCCTCGGCGGTGGTGAAGATCTCCGAGCGCTTGGTCGGGATCGTGGTGTTGCGCTCGATCAGCTTGGTCATGATGCCGCCCTTGGTCTCGATACCGAGGGACAGCGGGGTGACGTCGAGCAGCAGGACGTCCTTGACCTCGCCCTTGAGCACGCCGGCCTGCAGGGACGCGCCGATGGCGACGACCTCGTCCGGGTTGACGCCCTTGTTGGCGTCCTTGCCGCCGGTCAGCTCGCGCACCAGCTCGGCGACGGCGGGCATCCGGGTGGAACCGCCGACCAGGACCACGTGGTCGATCTCGGACAGCTGGATGCCGGCGTCCTTGATGACGTTGTGGAACGGGGTCTTGCAGCGCTCCAGCAGGTCCGCGGTCAGCTGCTGGAACTGGGCGCGGGTGAGCTTCTCGTCCAGGTGCAGCGGGCCCTCGGCGGACGCGGTGATGTAGGGCAGGTTGATCGAGGTCTCGGTGGACGAGGACAGCTCGATCTTGGCCTTCTCCGCGGCCTCGCGCAGCCGCTGCAGCGCCATCTTGTCGCGGCCCAGGTCCACGCCGTGGCCGGACTGGAACTGCTTGACCAGGTAGTCCACCACCCGCTGGTCCCAGTCGTCACCACCGAGGTGGTTGTCGCCGTTGGTGGCCTTGACCTCGACCACGCCGTCGCCGATCTCCAGCAGCGACACGTCGAAGGTGCCGCCGCCGAGGTCGAAGACCAGGATCGTCTGGTCGTCCTTGTCCAGGCCGTAGGCCAGGGCGGCCGCGGTCGGCTCGTTCACGATCCGCAGCACGTTCAGGCCGGCGATCTCGCCGGCCTCCTTGGTGGCCTGCCGCTCGGAGTCGTTGAAGTACGCGGGGACGGTGATCACCGCGTCGGTGACCTTCTCGCCCAGGTACGACTCCGCGTCCCGCTTCAGCTTCTGCAGGATGAACGCGCTCATCTGCTGCGGGTTGAAGTCCTTGCCGTCGAGGTTGATCCGCCAGTCGGTGCCCATGTGGCGCTTGACCGAGCGGACCGTCCTGTCGACGTTGGTGACAGCCTGGCGCTTGGCGACCTCGCCGACGAGCACCTCGCCGTTCTTGGCGAAGGCGACGACGGACGGCGTGGTCCTGGCGCCCTCTGCGTTGGTGATGACGGTGGGCTCGCCGCCTTCGAGAACGCTGACGACGGAATTAGTCGTGCCCAGGTCGATGCCGACCGCACGTGCCATGGTGAATCCTCCAGCTGACAGCACTTGAGTGGAACAGGCTCAAGAGTGCCTGACGCCGGATCTTCTGTCAACAGACATGAGTCGAGTCGGCTCAACTTAGCGGCGTGGGAAGGGCGCAGGCGGCGCATCGCAGCGGACGGTCGGCCCGTACCGCCTGGAAAAGCCGCCCCGCCTCCGGCTCCCTGGGGGCACCCGGACCGGCCACCGGGACAGTCCGGAAAACCAGGCCGCCGCTCGGCAGCCGGCGCAGACTCGCGGCCAGGTCGTACAGCGCGGGCAGCGAACTGAGCCCCGGGTCGGCGGTGATCGAGGAGGTGGCGGTGTCCAGGAAGCCGTACAGCCGGGCGGGGTGGCTCAGGCCGCCCTCACCGCCGCGCGCCTCCCGAGCCAGCGCTCCGAGCAGATCGCCCCTGCGGTCCAGCGTACGGCCGCCGACGGCGCCGGCGATTTTCTGGAAGCCCGCCACGTCGACCACCAGGTGGTGGTCCACCCGGATGCCGCTGAGCCGTTCGAAGGCGCGGATCGAGCAGGCGGCGCCGCCGGCGCGGTAGGTGGCGGCGAACGGCTCGTACGCGGCCGGGCTGACCCCGCCGCCCGGCCGGGCGCACGGGGGCGCGGCCACCATCAGGTCGCGGGGTACGCCGACGGCCGCGGCGCGCTGCCGGTCGGCGGACAGGTGCAGCAGGACGGCCGCCTCGGGTTCGCCGTCGCCGCCCTCCGACGCGGAGGCGGTGCCCATCACCAGGATGTTGCGGGCCCCCGGCACCAGGACCGGCGGCCGCTCCCCGGCGTAGCGGGCCAGGGCCTGCTCGGCGGTCCGGTCGGTGTGGATGTTGTCGCTGAACTTGCGGTAGGCCGCCATGCCCAGGCCGGCCGCCAGCACCAGGGCGAGGCCGGCGCCGATCGCCAGCCAGCGCAGTACGGCACGCATCCGGGGCCTCCTCAGGTGGTCCCATGCCCGGTCCTCACACGGCGTCGTCCACTGACTCCATATTTGTCACGATTCGAAAAGGTTCAACCGCAGGGCGGCGGGAGACGGGCAGGTGGGCGCGCGGGCGGCGGCCCGCGACAGCAGGCGGCGCCCGCGACACAGATCACCAGGAGGAAGCTTTATGGGCCCGGATTTCCCGGGTAACCTCAGCCGAGACCGGAGTAAGTTACCGCTTAGTACGTTCGGTACGTCCAGTACGTTCCGGTAGTACGTTCCAGCTCGCGCAGGCCGAGGGAGCCCTCATGCAACTCGCCGCGATCATCGTGACGATGGTCCTCACCGCGGTCGGCGTCGCTCTGATCAGCCTCGCCTTCGGCCAGATCTACCGGTTCGTCCGGCTCGGCGCCCCGGTCCCGGCCGGCAGCCGCAGCAACGACCCGGCGGCGCGCACCAGGACGCTGGCCAAGGAGTTCGTCGGCCACACCCGGATGAACAAGTGGGGCGTCGTCGGCGTCGCGCACTGGTTCGTGGCGGTCGGCTTCCTGACGCTGGCGCTGACCATCGTCAACGCCTACGGCCAGCTCTTCAAGGCCGACTGGATCCTCCCGGTGATCGGCACCTGGCCGCCCTACGAGGTGTATGTCGAGTTCATCGCCCTCTTCACCACCCTGGGCATCCTGGTGCTCATCGCGATCCGGCAGCTGGACCTGCCCGCCCGCGCCGGCCGCAAGTCGCGGTTCGCCGGCTCGACGGCCTGGCAGGCGTACTTCGTCGAATACGTCATCCTGGTGATCGGCCTGGCCATCCTCACCCTGCGCGGCCTCGAGGGCGCCCTGCACGGGGTGGACCACTACGAAGCCTCGTACTGGGTCTCGTATCCGCTGGTGGCGGGCTTTCGCGGCCTGAGCACCGGCACGCTGCAGACGCTGGTCTACCTCACCGCGATGATCAAGCTCGGTGTCACCATGGCCTGGGCGATCACCGTCGGCCTGAACACCGACATGGGCGTGGCCTGGCACCGTTTCCTGGCCTTCTTCAACATCTGGTTCAAGCGGAACGCGGACGGCCGCGTCGCACTCGGCGCGCTCCAGCCGATGACCTCGGCCGGCGTCCCGATCGACTTCGAGGACCCGGGCGAGGACGACGTCTTCGGCGTCTCCCAGGTCGAGCAGTTCTCCTGGAAGGGCATCCTCGACTTCTCCACCTGCACCGAATGCGGACGCTGCCAGTCGCAGTGCCCGGCCTGGAACACCGGCAAGCCGCTGTCCCCGAAGCTGCTGATCATGTCGCTGCGGGACCACGCGCACGCCAAGGCGCCCTACCTGCTGGCCGGCGGCGGCAAGACCGCCGAGGGCGAGGAAAAGGCGACGGCCGAGCAGCTCGCCGGCGTCCCGGCCGCGGCGCTGGCCGAGGCGGAGCGCCCGCTGATCGGCACCGCCGAGGAGAACGGCGTCATCGACCCGGACGTCCTGTGGTCCTGCACCACCTGCGGCGCCTGCGTCGAGCAGTGCCCGGTGGACATCGAGCACGTCGACCACATCGTGGACATGCGCCGCTACCAGGTCATGATCGAGTCGGCCTTCCCCTCCGAGGCCGGCACGATGCTGAAGAACCTGGAGAAGAAGGGCAACCCGTGGGGCCTGCCCAAGAAGCAGCGCCTGGCCTGGGTCAAGGAAGTCGACTTCGAGGTGCCGATCGTCGGCGAGGACATCGAAGACCTCACCGAGGTCGAGTACCTGTACTGGGTCGGCTGCGCCGGCTCGCTGGAGGACCGCGCCAAGAAGACCACCAAGGCGTTCGCCGAACTCCTGCACACCGCGGGCGTGAAGTTCGCGATCATGGGCGGCGAGGAGAACTGCACCGGTGACTCCGCCCGCCGGCTCGGCAATGAATTCCTCTTCCAGCAGCTCGGCATGGAGAACGTGGCCATGCTCAACATGGCCTTCGGCCAGGACGAGGACGACCCCGCCACCGTCAAGCCCAAGGCCTCGAAGAAGATCGTCGCCACCTGCCCGCACTGCTTCAACACCATCGCCAACGAATACCCGCAGCTCGGCGGGGAGTACGAGGTCATCCACCACACCCAGCTGCTCCAGCAGCTGGTGGACGACGGCAAGCTCGTCCCGGTCACCCCGGTCGAGGGCCTGATCACCTATCACGACCCCTGCTACCTGGGCCGGCACAACAAGATCTACACGCCGCCGCGCGAGATCATCGCCAAGGTGCCGGGACTGCGCAACGAGGAGATGCACCGCCACAAGGAGCGCGGCTTCTGCTGCGGCGCGGGCGGCGCCCGGATGTGGATGGAGGAGCGGATCGGCAAGCGCGTCAACAACGAGCGCGTCGAGGAAGCCCTCTCCCTCAACCCGGACATCGTCTCCACCGCCTGCCCGTTCTGCCTGGTGATGCTGTCCGACTCGGTCAACGGCAAGAAGAACGAGGGCACGGCGAAGGAATCGCTCCAGGTGGTGGACGTGGCGCAGCTGCTGCTGGATTCGGTACGGGTGCCGGTGCCGGTACCGGTGCTGGCGGGGGCGGGGGCGACGCGGTCGGTGCGGGCGCGGAGGGCGGCGCGGGCGCGGAAGCCGGTACGGGCGCTGAGGCCAGCTCGGGCGCGGGTAGCGACCCGGGCGCGGACGTGGACTCCGCCGCTGGTTCCGCGCTCGAAGAGCCCGCCGCGACGCCCGCCCCGGCATCGGATCCGGCTCAGGCTCCGGCCGCGGACGCGGACGCGGGTGAGGAAGCGGCCGCGGACGCGGACGCAGACTCGGGCACTGAGGCGAGCACCGACCCGGCGACCGACGCCGATCCCGAGGTTCCGGCGAGCCCCGGTTCGGCCTGACCAGGGCCGCTCAGCAGCGGTACAGGCGGTGCAATCGGCAGAGGCAGTACAGACCAGCAGGCACCGGTAAGGGGCGGGTTCAAGGGCGGGCGAGCCTTACCCGCCCCCACCCGTCCGTCTGTGTGCGCGGAGCGCTACCGGCCGTGTCACAGGTTGGCAGCAAAGGGCCGCACCGGTTCCAGCGGCGGTACGAGAGCCGCGCGTACCGGGTACGTTCGAAGACGTGGCAGGTTTCAAGGGACGACAGGGCAACGGCAGGCAGCGGGGCGGCTACCCGCCGCAGTACGGACAGCAGGCGCCGCCCGGATCGTACGGCGCGCAGGGCTACGGCCCAGGTCAGCCGTACGGGCAAGGCCGCAGTCAGGGCCAGGCGCCTTCCGGGGAGCCCGAGTACTACGCCCCCGCCCCCGGTTACGACGACGCACCCGGCGGTACCCGGGCCTTCACCCTCGGCGGCGACGCACCTCTCGGTGGCCCGCACCCGGCCGGCCCGGACGGGTACTACGGCGGCGACGACCACGTGGCCACCTACCGTGCGGGCCAGTCCACCACGCCGCCGGTCGGCCCGCGCCTGCACTGGAAGGACCTGCTCCGCGGCATCGTGCTGCATCCGAGCCGGACCTTCTGGCAGATGCGGGACCACAAGGTCTGGGCACCGGCCCTCATCGTCACCTTCGTCTACGGCCTGCTCGCCGTCTTCGGCTTCGACGCGGCCCGCAGCGACATCCTCAACAGCACCTTGTCCACCAGCGTGCCGTGGGTGCTGACCACGGGGATCGCGGTGGTCCTGTGCGGCTTCACGCTCAGCGCGGTCACCAACACGCTGGCCCGCCAACTCGGCGGTGACGGCGCCTGGGCGCCCACCATCGGCCTGGCGATGCTCATCACCTCGCTGACCGACGCCCCGCGGCTGCTTTTCGCCCTCTTCCTCGGCGGCGGCAACGGCTTCGTCCAACTGCTCGGCTGGCTGACCTGGCTGGGCTGCGCGTGGCTGCTGACCTCGATGGTGAGCAAGTCGCACGACCTGCCGTGGCTCAAGGCCCTCGGCGCGGCGTCGATCCAGCTGCTGGCGCTGCTGATCCTGTTCAAATTGCCGCTGATCTAGTCGGTCATGGACTGGCCGTCCGACCGACCGACCGACCGACCGTCCGTCCGACCGGCCGTCCGACCGGCCGTCCGACCGGCCGGTCCCCGCCGGCCAGGAACGTACAAGACCGGCGGGGGTGCGCCGGGCCAGGCTTGGTGACCATGAGCACCGAGACCACCCCGGACATCCCACCCGTCCGCTTCGACACGAAGATCGCCGTACTGCTGCGGGAGGATCTGGAGCCCTGGCAGCGGCTGAACGTGACCGCGTTCCTGGTCAGCGGACTGGGCTCGCAGGTCCCCGACGTGATCGGGGAGCCGTACGAGGACGCGGACGGCACGCCGTACCTGCCGATGTTCCGCCAGCCGGTGCTGATCTTCGAGGGCACGAAGGAAGTCCTCACCGCCGCGCACCGCCGGGCGCTGTCACGGGCGTTGCCGCGTGCGGTGTTCACCGCCGACCTCTTCGCCACCGGGCACGACGTGGCCAACCGGGCAGCGGTGCGGGCCGTGTCCGGCGCCCAGTTGGACCTGGTGGGCCTGGCCGTCCACGGGCCGCGCAACGCGGTGGACAAGGTACTCAAGGGAGCGCGGATGCACCCGTAGGCCGCGGGCGGCCTCAGACCTTGGTGCGGTGGAAGTTGAGGAACGAGCGGGAGGCCGTCGGCCCGCGCTGCCCCTGGTAGCGGGACCCGTAGTGCGGCGATCCGTAGGGGAACTCGGCCGGCGAGCTGAGCCGGAACAGGCACAGCTGCCCGATTTTCATCCCGGGCCACAGCTTGATCGGCAGCGTCGCCACATTCGACAGCTCCAGCGTCACATGCCCGGAGAACCCCGGGTCGATGAAGCCGGCCGTCGAGTGCGTCAGCAGCCCCAGCCGCCCGAGGCTCGACTTCCCCTCCAGCCGCGAGGCGATGTCGTCGGCGAGCGTGATGACCTCGTACGTGGACGCCAGCACGAATTCGCCGGGATGCAGGATGAACGCGTCATCGCCGTCGGGCTCCACCAGCCGCGTCAGATCCGCCTGTTCGACCGCCGGATCGATATGCGGGTACCGGTGGTTCTCGAACACCCGGAAGAACCGGTCGAGTCGCACATCGATACTCGACGGCTGCACCATCGAGGCCTCGTACGGGTCCACGCGAACGCGCCCGCTGTCGATTTCGGCCCGGATGTCCTTGTCTGAGAGAAGCACGCCCCCGAGACTAACGCGCGGCCCCACCCGGGGCCGCGCCACCTCCCCGGCTTCCCTACTTCTCCCCGACCCCCGACACCGGCACGGCATGCCTCAACCGCGCACACCGCGGACACCTCAACAACCGCCCCGGCCCCAGCCGGTCGGCCCCGAGCTGCTGCATCGGAAACGTCCCCGTACTGAACACATGCCCCTCCGCACAACGAACAACGGTGCGCTCCATGAAGTCCCTTCCCCAACTCCGCGTGGCAGACAAACCCACACATTAGGGGATCCCACCCTCCACCCCACCCGCACCACACCGCGCCGCCAACCTACCCCCGCTTCCCCCTCCCCCGCCTCCCCCCACCCATGCGGTAGAGTGTCCCCGAGGCGCCCTCCAAGGGGGTTTCACGCGCGGATGTAGTTTAATGGTAGAACATGAGCTTCCCAAGCTCAGAGCGCGGGTTCGATTCCCGTCATCCGCTCCATTGATAAGCCCCAGGTCATGGACTTGGGGCTTGTTTGTTGTCTGAACCAATTCGAGGCTCGCGTGCCATACGCGTGTCATAGGCCACCGAATTCCGGCGGCAGAAGCAACACTGACCGTGATTGACCGCGGATCGTCGACGTTCTTTCGAATGGCGAGACGCATTCCGGGTGAGCCGTGTCACGTAGTTCCGCCTGGATTGCCCTTGTTGATCCCGGTAATGTCGAGGGTCTCCGGCTCGAAACAGTGGGTTCGGTGGGGGTGTGCCATTGCCGTGCCACAGGGGGCGTTCTCCCTCGCCCTCTAGGCCAGGAGAAGGGCACGGTGCTGGACGGCAAGTTGGAGCAGTCCAGCCGCAGGCGACGACATACGCTCCTTCGGAAGATCGGCGATGCTTTCCGCAGTCAGCGGCAGACCTGTAATGGTGCCCTGCGAACGGAGGCCCCCGACGACCTTCCCCTCGTCGTTGTGTTCCACGGCCCGCGCAAAGATCGTGTCGAAAACGTCCGCGTCGAAAACGGCCACCGTAAGTATGCACACCGCCAAGTTCAGCGGCTCCAGGCCCATGCCCAGACACCACACGCGCAGCGACCCGTCAGCGAGGGCCGCGTTCATGCGGTTGTAGGGGGGCTGGGAGTAGTCGACCTGGCTGCCGGAGTCGCCTATGGCGTCGGGAGCACCGAGGAATTCCTCGTTGTACTCACGCATGATCGTGCGCCAGAGGTCCAAGTCCTCTCGGTGGGCCAACGGTGACAGCGATGCGGGCTGGAACATCCCAGCAGGCAGCGGGCCGTAGGTGCCCTCGCCTGTCGCCACCAGTCCTTTCCCGCGAAGGAGAAGGAAGAACGTCCCGTTGCCGTCCGGGGTACGCCGAACCGTCAGCGTCCCCACAGAAGGCAGAACGACGCGTCGTGTGAGGGACAGCGGGTCATCCGCCATCAGCCTCCGCAAAGGGGCCTGTCGCCAGGCAGGTATCCGGTGAGGCGCGGCGCGCGTGGCACGGGCGAGTTCATGCGCGACGGCTTCCTTCTGGTCCACCAGGTCGAAATACGGGGCACGGCTGAAGGACAGCAGCGGTCCGCCCGCAGCCTGCCAGTCGGCGGCCATCAGGCGGAACGAAGGACGGTTCTCGAAAAGCGCAGGACGCGCCAGGACACCGAGCGCGGACGAATAACTCTCGAACCGCTGCCACCTCGATTCCCTGGGCAGCCCCTGCCGGGCGGCCCGGCGAATTCCAGCGTCGCCCGGCGGAGCGGTGGCCTGCCATTCAGTCCTCACCGACGACAGCGGGAGCGGAGCAGGCGGATGCATCGCCGGTTCCCACAGAAGCGAGGTGCCGCCGATGCGCTCCAACCCGGGCCTCGCGGCCGTGTGCAGGTCCGCCGCCGTCTCGCAGAGCTGCACGAAGCGCTCGCGAAGGTCCTCCCGCCCCTTGCGGAAGGCCGCTTGGGACTTCTCCACAGCGTCCTTGTCCAGTGCGCGCCACCCGAAGTAGACGCCGCCGACGCCCGTCACTGCTCCCAGGATGCCCAGCCCTGTCTCCGCACCCACGCGCGCACCCCCGGTCGGCGTTTTGACAGTCGCGTAGCCCTACCCTTCGTTGTGCCGCCGCAATCAGTCTCCGGTTAAAGACCAGGCGCAGCACGCTGGTTCCCGCCGCGACGTACAGGGCACGGCCACCGGCTGCAGCTACTCGTCCGTCTTCGGCGCGGCGACTGATTCGCCGTAGTCGTCCGCCGCGTAGGGATGGATGAAGCACCCCTCGTTGAAGGGCCTGAACCAGTCGCCGATGCCCATGGGTGGCCGCGCCACCCCACGCGGCGGCCCAGGGCTGTGGAAGCAGGGTCATGGCTCCGCAGAGACGGGCACCGAAACAGTGCGCCAGCCGCCATCGATGCCGTATTGGGGACATCCGAGCCGCGAAAACTCCGGATCCGCAGCTGCGACGGCCTGCTACCTTCCCCGGATGTATTCCCTCACCGAGCCTGGCCTGTTCACACGGCTGCGAGACGCACAACGTGTGCTCGTCGCCGGGGCCGGCGGCGGCTTCGACATCTACGCCGGGCTCCCACTGGCCCTCGCCCTGCGCGCCGCCGGCAAGGAGGTCCACCTCGCCAACCTGTCCTTCAGCGACCTGTACGGTCTGGACCTGGACGTATGGCTGGACCACGACGTCGCGGCCATCCGCCCGGACACCGCCGCCCGAGGCGACTACTTCCCGGAACGCACCCTTGCCCGCTGGCTCGATGACAACGGACTCCCGTCGACCGTCTACGCCCTCAACCGCACCGGCGTACAACCCCTGCGCGCCGCCTACCGGGCCCTGCTCGCCCACCTCGGCGGCGCCGACGCCGTCATCCTGGTCGACGGCGGCACCGACATCCTCATGCTCGGCGACGAAAACGGCCTCGGCACCCCGGAGGAGGATATGGCCAGCCTCGCCGCCGTCAACGGGCTGCACAACATCCCCCACCGCCTCGTGGCCTGCCTTGGCTTCGGCGTGGACGCGTACCACGGCGTCAACCACGCCCTGGTGCTCGAAAACCTGGCCGCCCTTGAACGCGACGGCGCCTACCTCGGCGCGTTCTCCCTCTCCCGCACCAGCCGCGAAGGCGCCCTCTATCTTGAGGCCGTCGCCCACGCTCACGCATCGACCCCGGATCACCCCAGCATTGTCAACGGCTCCATAGCCGCGGCCGCACGCGGTGACTTCGGGAACGTTCAGTTCACCGAGCGCACCCAAGGCAGCGAACTGTTCATCAACCCACTCATGTCCCTCTATTTCTGCGTGGACCTGCCCGGCCTGGCCCGCCGCAACCTCTACCTCGACCGGCTGGAACAGACCCACCTCACCCGCCAGATCAGCTCCATCATCGAAGAGTTCCGCGACGAACTCCCCCGCCAGCGTCCACCGCGTACCTTCCCGCACTGAAGCGATCACACGGGTACGCCGCTACGAGCCGCCGCTGGACTCGATGCTCTCCGGTGCTGGGCGGGCAACCAATTCCCGAGCCGCGATTTCGATATCAGTAGGCCCGATCAGCCGCACCCACAGCAGGGCCGACTCGTTGTTCTGGTGGTGCAGCAACTGCCTTGCTTCAGGCGACCAGGGGCCGCTGCGAGGCGGCAGCTCCCTGACCTCGATCTCAGCGACAAAGCAGGCCCAATCCCGGATGCGATCCGCCTTGACGCGGCGAACCCGGCCCGCTCCACCGAACTGCTCGCCACGGCAGATGGGATGGGAGCTGTAGAGGAGGGCGGGTCAGGACGGCTCCGGGAACCCCACTCGTCAGGCTGACAATCCGGGGGTACCTGCCCTGACCCCAGGCACTGTCCGGCGGATCTTGTTGGCCTTGAGGGTGAGATCCCGGGCATGATGCATCAGTGGATTGCTGGGTGGAGTTCTTCATAGCGCCGGACGACGAGGCAGCAGCGCAGGTGAAAGGCTTCGGGACACGTGGTGCCTTCGAGGCGGTACCGGGCGGTATATACGACCCCTCGGACGCGGTCGTCGAGTGGGAAAGCCTCTTCACCGGGACGAGCCCTCAGGTGTTGATGCAGGCTGGTGAGCCACGCATCATCACGGAAATCACCAACGATGGTTGCTATGTCTTCGTGGTCTCCGACCGTGTGATGGCATTGCTGGCTACTGCCGACGAGGCCAGTTTGGCCGGTGTGGCTCAGGGGTGGGCCCAGTTGCGTCAGGGCGACGGCGAGGACATCCATGAAGAAGAAGCCTTCGCTCATCTTGGCGCGCTAGCTGACCTCGCGCGGTCGGCCGTGGGCCAAGGAGCCCGCCTCTACTGCTCCGTGACGTAGTCACCGTAGCCACAGCCGGATCGCTGCGACGGTGACTATGCCGTGGAATACGTAGGCGCGTTTGTCGTATCGGGTGGCGACGGCCCGGAAGTTTTTCAGCCGATTGATCGTCCGCTCGACCTCATTACGGCGCTTGTAGATCTCCCTGTCGAACCCGGTGGGCCGGCCGCCGTTGCTGCCGCGGCGTTTGCGGTTGCTGCGCTGGCCTTTCGGCTCGGGGATGGTGTGTTTGATGTGGCGTCTTCGCAGGTAGCGGCGGTTGCGACGAGAGCTGTAGGCCTTGTCGCCGCTGACGTGCGCCGGGCGGGTACGCGGTCGACCACCAAGTGGTCGGGGAACGCGGATACGGTCCATCACCTCGATGAACTGGGGCGCGTCGCCCCACTGGCCCGGGGTGAGCAACAAAGCCATCGGGCGGCAACCGCCTTCGCCGGCGAGGTGGATCTTGCAGGTCAGACCGCCCCGGGACCATCCAAGTCCCTCATCGGGGCGATGGTGCCGGGGCGTCGCCCTTTTTTCGGAACTCGGGGTGCCGTTTTGCGTGCCCCGGCCGCGTGCTGGTGAGCGCGGCAGGAAGTCGAGTCGACGCTGATCATGCTCCTGTCCATCCGGCCCGCCAGGTCGGCATCAGCCTGGACCGCGTGCAGGTTGCCGTCCCATGTGCCGTCCGCAGACCAGCGGCGATGCCGCTCATAGACCGTCTTCCAACTCCCGTACCGATTGGGCAGGTCCCGCCACGGAACACCGGTCCGCACCCGGAACAGAATCCCGTTGATCACCCGCCGGTGATCACGCCAGCGGCCGCCACGCAAACCGCCCACTGGCAGATGCGGCTCCAGCTGAGCCCACTCGGCATTTGTCAGATCACCCCGCCCCACGCCCAGCACAACGAGCCGACCATCAGACAGTCACAAGATCCGCCGGACACGCCCTAGACTTCCTGCTGTGGCATATGAGCTGAACTCCCTACTCGGCCGTCTCGTCGGCTTCCGGTTGTATTCAGTGCAGTTCGTCATGGACTACGTGCAGTTGCGGTTCGACGGCCCGACCAACGAGACGCCCGTCCTCACATGCGACGTTCTGCCAACCCTCACCCTGGCCGGACAGAGCCTCTCGCCAACCGAGGCCGGCTGGGCCGGAGCGCTACGTGGGTTCATTCCACAGAACGTGATCAGCACCCACGAGAAGACCGGCATCGGGATCAAGGTCGACTTCGACACCGGTTCCATCCAGTTGCACCCCACCAAGGGTGAACTCATCGGTCCGGAGATCGCGATGCTCAACGGTTTCGAAGATCGCTCCTGGATGGTCTGGCGGCCCGGCGAAGATGCCTTCGAAGACCTATAGACGTGTGGACTATGAGGCGTGCGATCCAGTAACGGTTGATCCCTTATGCAGACAATCGCCGTGCCCGATCCATGCCCTATGGGGGGTAAACCATGGCTAATCAGGCGAAATGACGGCCCCGGTCGCACTCCTGAGCAGTCACGGATCTCGTGGGCCAGCGTTGGCATCGAAGGTTCGGAGCCCCGCGATGCCGTCAGTAGCCAGCCGGACCCACCGGCTCAGCATCTCCGGCAGCGCCTCAAGCTCCGTGTCCGCCAGTTCCGCGTCGAAGTGCCGGGCCTGGTCCTCCGGAAGGGACTCGCGGATGTCTCGGATGGTCCGCAGCGGATGCGCCGTGCTCGCAGAACCGGACAAGCGCGGTACGCCGCCAGGTGCAGTGGTCATGTTTATCCACTTCGTCGCAGGTCGGCTGCCGTCTCACACCAGGTTAAGGGCACCGGCCACCTCCATGAGTGAGGATCGCTGTCGGGCCACCCCGGGCGCAGATCCGCCACACCACTGCCGCACCAGTAGTAGGGGTACGCCCGGGCCAACCAGAGACAAGGCGGATCCGAAGCGGCTCACCCCATCGAGCTGCCCCGGCAACGTGAGCTGGTCAAATACGAACCAGGCCCTGTGATTCCCGAGCTCAGAGCGCGGGTTCGATTCCCGTCAGCCGCTCCATAAAGAACGCCCAGGTCTGCGACCAGGTCGTTTGCTGCCGTCCGGACCGATTCAGGAACCCGCGCCGCTTCCACGAGTAGCCGGCCGAGCAGTTGGTGGGACGTGCGGGGGGTGCGGGACGGGGTTCGAGGTGGCGTTGCGCTCCACGCGGCGGATCGGCGAGCAGATCCACGGCGATGTCTCGCCGACAGCACTAATGCCCGGAGGGCAGGGTCTCAGTCCCCAAGCGGCGGGAGCAGTACCCGGTCGGTTAATCGGTTGCGGACCTTAGGGATGGGGTGTCGGATCCCTCCCATGACGATTGTGCTGGGAACGCCGACAGTCGACGGGGTACGCGAGGCCATGGCCGCGCTGCGGGAATGGCAGTACGACGGGGCGCCGATGCAATTGCATGCGGGGGACATCGGGTGGAACTACCGGTTCGGAACGGCCGAGACGGCTGCGGCAGTCCGGACCTGGAGCCGGAACGGACGGATCCTCGCGGTCGGGATGCTGGACTCGCCGACGGTGGTGCGGATGACGGTCGCTCCGGACGCTTTCCAGGACGAGGGCTTGGCGCGGCGGCTCGTCGAGGACTTCTCACTGCCCGAGCGCGGCGTGCTGCCGGAAGGAGCGGTGTCGATCGAGGCGCCGCTGGGCCTGCTGGTCCATGACCTGTTGACCGAGGAGGGCTGGGGCGTCGACGAGCCGTGGACGCCGCTCTTCCGCAGCCTGGCAGAGCCGGTGGAGGACCCTGGCGTGCGGATCAGGGCGATAGGCCGGGAGCAGACGCAGCATTTCGCCGACGTTCTGCGGTCGGCGTTCAACAGCTCGAGGCCTACGCGCGATTACTGGCACGCGATGTCGGCGGGACCGTTCTCCGCGGATGTCCGTTGTCTGAGCGCCTGTGACGACCGGGGCAACGTGGCGGCGGTCGTGACGGTGTGGTCTGCCGGCCCGGGGAAGCCGGGGCTGGTCGAACCAATGGGCGTGCACGAGGACTTCCGTGGTCACGGCTACGGCCGGGCGGTCACCGTGGCCGGGGCGGCCGCGCTGCGGGAGATGGGCTCGTCGAGCGTGCGCGTTTGCACGCCGAGTTCCAACGCCGGTGGCATCGCCACGTACAAGGCGGCCGGGTTCGAGGCGCGGCCGGAGGTGCGGGACCGGATCCGGACGGCCTGACACTGCCGTTGTTCGGCGCAGCAGGCCCAGGGTTCGTGGCGGTCGCCGAAATGGGGGACCGGACGCGTGCCGCCTGACGTCAGGCCACGCGCGAATGGCGCGATTCAACTGCTGGGTGCCCCTGTTGGCCACAGGCGGCAGCCGGGGGGCAGCTCATCTGTCGGCGGCGGCTTCCAGGTTCGCCCGGACGAGCGGGGCCCGCCCGGTGCGGCGCCGGTGGGGACGAGGGTGCCGTCGATCAGGACGACCTCGCCGCCTCGCCGCCTCGCCAGGCGTACTCAGCGCAGTACGGCCGCCAGCAGGTCGGCGCCCAGCGTCGTCATCACGGACGGGTCGAGGGTGTAGTGGACGTAGCGACCGCGCCGCCGGGCCGTGAGCAGCCCGGCGCGGCGCAGGACAGCGAGGTGGCGGGACACCTCCGGGGGTGAAAGTTCCCTGGCGTGGGCCAGCTCACCGGTGGTGTGCGGGCCGCGGGCCAGGGTGCGCAGCAGCCGCAGCCGTACCGGATGCGCGAGTGCCTCCAGCCGCAGGGTGACCGTTTCCAGCGGTACCGGCTCTGCCGGACCCGCCTCGGCAACGGGGTAGTGCACCACCGGCTGCCACCGGGGCGCGTGGACCACCACCAGGTGCGGGCGGCCGAAGACGCTGGGGAGGAAGGTGACTTCGGTACCGTGGGCGACGGTCGCATTGTCCTGCAGCTTGTCCACGATGATGCTGTCGCCGTCCGGCGCCAGGGTGATCGCGTCGGAGACCGACGCGAGTGCCGCCCCGATGCCCTGACGCTTCAGCAGGTCGTTCTTCAGGCTCAGGTCGGTGGCGAGTTGCACGGCGACGCCGGTCCAGGCCGCGTCGAAGAATGCCTCGGCGCACTGTTCAAGGGTGCGGCGAACCCGCGCCCGCACCGCGGCCGGATCTGCGAGCAGCCGTTCCGAGAAGGCCTCTTGCAGTGGCCCGCGGGCCTGCGCCAGGCTCAGGGCCCGCTCGCGCGCGGTCGCGTCGGCGAGCGGCGACGGCGCAGCGAAGTGGACCCGATTGCTGCCGCAGGTGGTGACGAGCGCGGACGTCACATACGTCTCGTCGTCGATCCGGTCCACGTCGTCCAGTTCCTCGACGAGGGTCGGCCGGGGACGAGCGGGGACCAGGAAATCGGCTCGTGAGGAACGCCAGAGGAACTCCGCCTCCCGCAGCCGCTCGGCCAACTCCGGCCGCAGCCCGGCCCGGACATCCCCGGCCCAGCCGGCGAGGCGAGGATGATGCCCGGGTTCGGCCAGCACGTGCAGCATCGCGGTCAACTCGGCCAGCGGGGAGGCGGCGAACCGCAATCGTTCGGACGGCAGGCCGCTGATGTCGATCCTCAACGTCACCCCCTCATCATCACCGACCGTACGGCCAGCCACGGCGTCGGTTGACGCTCTCCGTCAATCGACGTGCTCAGCCGGGGCGGCCGAACGCACCGTTGACGCCATGGCAACCCCCACCAAGATCCAGCCCCGCGCCCTCGTCCGTGCCTCCGGCGGCCCCCGCTATGCCGCCGCCCTGGCCGTGGACGCCCTCGGCACCGGCATGCTGCGGCCGTTTCTGCTGCTCTACGGGCTGACGGTGCTGAGGCTGTCCGCGTCGGTCACCGGCATCGCCATGACGGTCGGCGCCTTCGCGGGGCTGGTGTGCATGCCCGCTGTCGGCCGATGGCTGGACCGGGGCCCGCGCAGCACGGTCGTGGCAGCGTCGATGCTGGTGCGAGTGCTGGGCGTGGCACTGCTGCTGGCCGCCCCGGCGGGACACGTCTGGCTCTTCGCGACGGCGGCGCTCTTCCTCGGCATCGGCAATCAGGCGTGGCCGGCCGCCCACGCAGCTCTCGTGGCCACGGTCGCCCACGGCCGGGAACGCGACACCGCTCTCGCGGCAGGCCGGGCCCTGCGCAACGCCGGCATGGGCGCGGGCGCTCTCCTCGCCACCGCATGCCTGGCGGGCGGCACCACCGCGATGCAGGCGCTGGCAGCCGTCACCGGGCTCGCTTATCTCACTGCGGCGGCCTTGGCGGGGTCGGTTCACCTGCACGCCCCTCCGGCCGCTATTTCGGCCAAGGACAGGGCCGACCGGCCAGCACCGCGGATGCGCGCACTGCTGGCCGCCAACGTGGTCTACGTCTTCTGCCTCAACATCACCGAAATCGCGCTCCCCCTGGTCCTGGTGACACAGTTGCACGCGTCCCCGGTGTGGTCGGCAGCCATCTTCGTTGCGAACACGGTGCTGGTGGTCACGCTGCAGGTTCCGGTCACCGTCCTGATGTCCCGCTACTCCCGGCGGACCGTGCTGGCTCTCGCCGGCGTGGTACTCACCGCGTCCTACCTCGGCTTCCTCGCGGCCACCTCACTGGGACACGGCTGGGGCGCCCCCGCCGTCGCCACGGTGTCCGTGATCTGCACCATCGGCGAGATCATCTACGCCGGCAGCGCCACCGCGCTCGTCACCGCCCTCGCCCCGGCGCATGTCCTGGGACGCGCCCTCGCCCGCTTCCAGCTCTCCACGGGCTTCGGCCTCGCCGTCTCCCCGGCAGTCATCACCGCTCTCGCACCCCACGGCCCGGCCGCCCTCTGGGGCAGCCTCGCCGCTGCGACGCTCCTCTCCGCCGCGGCCGTCGCCACCGAGAAGGATCACGTGAAGGATCAAGGCACGGCTCAGCGGTTGCTGCCGCCGACACCGTTCCTACCGCCCAGCAGGGGATTCGACGCGGGCAAGAAGGTCAAGGGTCGCAATGACCCCAGGACCAGACTTCCGCGACTGGTACACCATGTGGCTAGCACTCCGGTAGATCTCAAACGCGGTCTTCAGGTCAGCACGGCCCGAAACACTGCCCCAAGTAGCAGCCCGCGCGCGCGTAGCCCCTGGAGACACGGCACGCTACAGTGGAACGGTGAAGACCATCACCCAGCGTGAGTTCCGCAACCACTCGGCCGCCGTTATGGACGCGGTGGAAGCGGGCGAGACCTACCACATCACCCGGAACGGTACCGAGGTCGCGGAGCTGCGCCCTATTCCGCGCAGACGCCATCTAAGCGCCGAGGAACTGGTGGCCCGGCATCGAAGGCTGCCGCGCGTGGACTACACGCACATGCGCCAGGAGGCGGACGACTTCTTCGGAACCGACGACCGCATCGGCGATGACGATCCCTGGGAGCGCGACCGTGGCTGACCGCCACCCGTCCGGGGTACTCGACACCTGTACCTACATCGATCTGGACCTGCTCGACCCCGCAGACCTGCCGGCACTCCCGGAAATCACCGCCATCACCCTGGCCGAACTGCACCAGGGCGTAGCCGTGGCCAAAGATCCCGCCGCCCGCGCCGCGCGCATGGAGAAGCTCGGCGCGGCCGTTGCCGACTTCGACGCCCTGCCGTTCGACGACGACGCGGCAGCACGCTACGGAACACTCGTCACCCTCACGATCGCCGCGCGCCGCGACCCCCGACCCCGCAGGTTGGACCTGATGATCGCTGCCATCGCCTCCGCCAGAGGGCTCCCCTTGTTCACCCGCAACGCCGACGACTTCAAAGGGTTGGACAGCACGCTGACCGTCCTCGCGATCTGACCGCGCCCGCTTTGGCTCCACCTGCAACGTCATCCCGCCCACAGGCGCTCTCACCAATCGGCCGCCTCGGGGTAGAAGCGGTAAGCCACTACGACCCCGGTGCAAAGAGGGGCCCGAGCGGGCCTGCAGGCGTAGAACTGCTCGGCGTGGTCGACATCAAGTTGACGGGCATTGCTCATGCCGCATCGTGGCCGGAGCCGGCACCACGCCGAGCTCTTGCAATATTTTGATGTCTTGCTGGTCTTTCGGGCGATTGAGGAACTGCTTGTAGGCGAGGACGTTTTCGATCCGGGCGAACGGAATGCCTCGGATGGTCTCGGCTCGGTCGATCAGCTCTGCGGCTTTCCAGTCATCGGATACCCATCCCGCGGAGAACTGGATACGGCCATTGCAGAACTGCGCGATGCGGGCATGGTTGGCCTGGCCGATGGATCGGACACCGTGCCGTTTGACCCGACACCAGGTCTTGCTGCGGGCGACGATGTCGAGGTCATGGATGTCCGCTCGCAGCCCTTTTGCTAGGAGGGGCCCGCTGCCAAAGATCACCATGTCGCTCAACTCCAGGTCGTACTCGTTGACCAGGGCGAGAAAATCATGGATGAGTGGATGCTCACGCAGGCGGGCGTTCTGTGAAAGATTGGGCATTTTCAGTCCTGGTGCGATCTTCGTTCCGGATGCTGCTGGATTCAGGCCCACGCTTGCTTTCGGGGCGCTTTTCTGCCTCACCCCAGGCGCGGATGAGCTCCGCTCGCTGCTCCGGCTTGGAGTCCTTGACCGCACTCCCGAGCCGGATGGTGTAGGCGCGTTCCCTCACCCAGATGGTCAGCACCCGTGTGATCGCCAATGTGAGGGGAATGCAGGCGGTTGCGACGGTGTAGATCATGACGGTCCCCGGGCTCCAGGCAGCGGCAATGGCGTCGTCATTTGCGTGACCTGGACGCCTAACTGACCTGCTCAAGGCCGTCGGCGATGACGCGCAGCGCCGATAGCTTGCGGATCGTGATTTCCAGCCGCCGGTCGGTGCCGATAATACCCTTATCCCTTAGCTTCCCGATGGCCTTCTTGACGGATTGGAGCTTGCGCTCGCCGAGCAAGGACGAGATTTCCGCCTGGCTCATAGGTACTCGTGAGCTGTCCTCGTCATCTTCGGCGACCCGCTCTCCGACGCCGTAGTCGACCAGTTCGGTCAGCTCAATGGCGAGCTGCTGCTCAATCGGGAGTTCTGATTCAGCGCGCTTGGCATTTGCTCGCTCGGTTCGCTTGTATGCCGCCGCTGACACGGCGATGAGGATGTCCGGGTGGGCGTGAAGGAACTCCAACCATGGGCCCTTTGGCAGGTAGACGGCCCTGACATCGTTGAGTGCGATGATGCTTGCCGACCGAGAGTTCCCGCTGAACACGCCGGCCTCGCCAACGATCGCGCCTTTCCCTCGGATATCGATGATCCGTCCCGGGTCGCCCTGTACGACCATGACATGGCCCTGCTTGATCAGTAGTGCATGGTCGCTCATCTCGTGTTCCTTGAAAAACGGCTCCCGACGGGCGCGGCCGAGCAGGTGCCCGACGGCTTCCATGTCAGCCAGGTCTTTCTCGGAGCAGTGGTCGCTGAGGTCATGCTCTTTCCAACGAGTTCCCCTGGACATGTACGAAAGTGTAGGACGACACCTTCGTAGGCGCAAGTGGATCCTCTGCGACGTCTATACGTACTCCTTGCCCTCTGGGTCTCCAAGCGGCAGCCAGCCCCACGACGACCGTCCGACGGATGAGATTCGACCACTGCGGCTTGACCTCGGACCGAAACGTGATCCCCACATGGGGGTCTGTCGGTCTTCGGTGGTGGTGGAGTGCCGCCACCGGTGCGGATGTGGTGGCGGAGAAGGGCGAAACCTGCGCGGCCGTGCAGGCTGGCGTCCAGTCGCTGCGCACGGCCAACCCGGACGTCTGCCACGGGCTCGGCGGTTTTTCGGAGACGGCCGACCGCTTGACAGTTGGGACGGCATTCGATGTCTCCAACCATGGTCAGGGCCCGGCAGACGAAGACGAACTCACTGGACGGAGTTGGCCTGTCGTCAAGGCCGGAACGAGCTGGCCCGCTGCCCTCTGCTCCGATTGCTCGACGCAACGACGTGCCGACGACGTCGAAACAGCCTGGCAACCCCTGCTGAGTGCCGTCACAACTCTCGACTGTCCCCCGCCAGCGGCGCGGCCTCAGCCTTGCCCACAGAGCTGCCGAGGAATGCCTTCTCGCGGCGCGAGCAGCAGCGGAAGCTGTGCTTTTCACAACCGCCCGCGCGGCACTGGCGGCCGGCTCCGCATTGCTGAGCACAATCCCGCCCCTTACCCACACGCTCAGGAGGCCAGCCGAGGCCATCACTCTGCCGTCAAGCGACGCAGCCACAACTCGGTCCTACGCGCCCGCACCACAGCTGGACGTCAATTGGCGCTCGCCCGGTGGTGTGGCTATGACGGCTGAGGCAGCCCCGGAGGGCGCCGGATCCGATAATGGCGGCCCGAAGTGGCCCCAGGGGTCGGCGTGACCCGGCCCGACACGTAGGTCGTGGTCCCTTGCTGAAAGAATTCAGCTGACGCGAACAGAGCGGGCGGGACGATGGGAAGAGCGAGTGGCGGCCTACCAGCCCCTGGGTGCGGTTTCGGCGACGGTCGCCACGGACGCCGGAATGCTCGTCTTGTGGGATCCCCAGCGGTTCAAGGCTGTCGTCGATTACGACACGTGGGAGGACGAACTCCTGGAGGACGAGGACATCGTCGGTCACATCGAGGCGGGTTCTCTTGTTCCGCTCAACGTCGGCGGAGACGGCGCGTTCGGTGTTCTGGTCCGTTCGGGCACTGCGGCCGCGCCGGCCACGTTGACCAAGCGGGAGACAGCCCATCAACTCGGCGCTTCCCAGCCCTACCTTTTCGTCTCCCGCGGTCGCGCGCTCGTGGGTGGCATCGAATACGTCAGCGGGGCCGCCTCGAGTGGCGTGATCGAGCGCCCCGTGCCCGAAGGCCGCTGTGCCGTGGTCATCCACCTGATCGACTGGCAGGCCGAAACAGGCAGCCAGGACGAAACCGGGCGGCCCGTTCCGGGAGCCCTGCCGGACTTCGTGGTACTGATCAACCCCGCTCAGCCCGGGCATGAAGCCTTTAGGACCGCGGTGAATACGTTCGAGGCCCCGAACGGCTGACGTGGGCGGACCCGGCTCAGGGCGCCACCCACTCGGAGCCCATGAGATCCGGGCCCGGGCGTTCGCAGTGAACCCGCGGAAGACCTCCCCGCAGAAGCTTCCCCTGCACCACATCCGCACCATGCACAGCGGTGCAGTGAGCCTTTTTCGACCTGCGCCGGTGGCTGTGCCGGGGAGCACTTGCCGGGCTGCTCCCGGGCTGAACTTCCCTCGGAATCCAGCCGCTCGGCGGCTTTGAGCACGTACTCGGGGAGCTTGGACGTGGCGGCTAGGACCTCGATGCCGATGAGACGGCCCAGCTCGTCGAAGTCGAGGTTGATCATGCCGTCGACATCGATCGGATCGCAGGGATGGGTATGTGCTGATCTCACGCTGACCTGCGGGTCGGTCAGGTATATGTAGGCCGCGTTCGCGGTCTTGTCGTAGGTGACCCTGACGTCTGCCACGGTGAGTGGGCTCCCTTGCTGTCGTTGACGGCGGCGTTGTCCTCGTCCTTGCGTTCGACGGCATCGTTGGCCTGCCCGCCGGCAACTCGGATCCTGGCGTGGGAGGAGTTCACTGCCCGCTTCCCGGCTGGGAGCGTGCTCCAGCGGCCCCGGTAAGGCACCCGGACCGTGCCGCGAGTTCCCTGAGACCTGATCGTCGACCGAGGACCGGGAGATCAGCCGGTCACCAACGCGGGGTCATGCCGGATGCAGCACGGCCGTGGCGATCTCACGCACGCGGTCTGGCGTGATGCCCTGACGCTGTTCGATGGCGAGGGGGTGGTCAGTGGGCTCCAATTCGATGAGGGGGCGCCTGCCGAGCGGTCGCGTATGGGCGTTGGTCTTCAAATCGGTGGTGCTCTCGGAGTAGAGCGCGAGCTCGGTGCTGAGCCAGCCGAAGTACGGCTTCTCGGCCTCGCGGCCCTCCGCGTTCCATACCTCAAGGGCCCGGGCGAAGTTGTCCTTGCTCAGCGAGACCCAGACGCCCCACGAGAAGACGTCCTCGGTGCCGATCACAGGTATCTCGATTAGGCCCCTGACGAAGAAGTGCGAGCTCTTGATCACGCACTGGTCGGACGACAGCATGCTGTCCGGATCAGTCTCAAAGCTCGGATCCCAGACATCAGGAGCCATGGTCGAGTAGCCCATGGGGGGCTTCGCGTGTCGGTCGCCGCAGTGTGAGCAAGTGAAGCCGAGATCGTCAGACATGGCGCGAGCCTAAGGGCTGTCCCATAATCCGCGGTGGATCAGCGTGCGGCGTCAGATGCGGTGCATCGCAAGGCGGTGGGTCGTCCTCATACCGGGTCGTATTCGGACGGGCCCGACAACGCAGCGAGGTGCCGTAGCTGTCGTCGCGCGCCCGCCGGGGATTACGGGACAGCCCTTGGCGACCACCCAGCACCCGGTAGTCGCCTCAGCGTGCCCTCTTCATCCAGGCTCGCTCGATGACGCCACGGCCCGTCGCAGACGGTGTGGCCCGCCCCGACGGCTGGTCGGAGGACGGCCGCCGGATGGCGGACACCAGCCCGCACGGCCGCCACGCGGTCGCCAAAGCCCTGCGCGAACTGACCGCTCACGGCTACTACCGCGTTGACCGAGTACGCCGCGACGACGGCACCTTCGTCGGCGAGGCCCACCTCTACGACACCCCGCAGAAGGCCACCTCACCGGGTCTCAGCCGTTCGGAACCCGGGCGGGGCGGCAGCCCGAAAACACCGGCCCCCTCGGCGCGTGAGCGCGGGCCCCGGGCTGCACCACCGGCTCCCGACCAGCTTGCCCGCGCGTGTGCTGCGGCACCTAGTGCTACCTGGTGCTACCGTGGAGCAATGACAGCGCAGCCCGAGATCACCCAGCGCGATCTGCGCAGCCGCTCGAAAGAAATCATGGACGCGGTCCAGAACGGGCAGTCCTTCACCGTCACCCGCGACGGGCATCAGATCGGCGAGCTGATCCCGCTGCGCCGGCGCCGGCGCTTCGTGCCGCGCTCGGAGTTCGCCGCGATGTCCCGCACCGCGTCGGACCTCTCGCTGGAGGCGTTCCGCTCCGACCAGGACGCGACCGCCGAGCAGGGGACGGACGACCCCTATGCCCGCTGAGTACGAGCAGGGCCTGCTCGACACCAACATCGTGATCCTGCGCAAGTGGCTCGACCCCGGGGAACTCCCCGCCGAGGTCGCGATCACCGCCATCACCCTGGCCGAACTCTCCGCGGGCCCGCACGAGGTGCGCAGGAACGAGGACCAGGACGACTACGACGAGCACGCGGAGCGAGCCCGTCGCCTCGACATCCTGCAACGCGCCGAGAACGAGTTCGACCCGATCCCCTTCGACGCGGAGGCAGCCCGCCTCTACGGCCGGGTCTGCGCAGCCGTGATCGGTACCGGCCGCAAACCGCGCCGCCGGGTCGCCGACCTCATGATCGCCGCCATCGCCATCGCCGAAGAGCTGCCCCTCTTCACCACCAACCCCGCCGACTACAAGGGGCTCGACGAGCTGCTCACCGTTGTCCCGGTCACCCGGCCCACCGTCCTGCACGACCGGTAAGAACTCCCGGCCGCACCGGTGCCGCACCGCCTGTGGCGGTCAGTTGACGCCACGACCCCGCCGAGGAAGCTGGCGGCCAGACCTCATTCTGCGGCTGAGCTGTCTATGCGGCCAGCTTGAGCCGCGGGTCCGCGCCGTACGGATAGACCCACGGACTCCCCTCGCCTGATTGGAGCCGTTCGACGGCGATCAGCGCGTCCGCGGCGGTCTTGCAGCCCGGATGCCGTACGGCGAACGCCTCGGCTCGGTCGCGCTGGGACGGCAGCCATGCGGCAATTACTCGGGGATCGCCGTCGGACCACCAGCTGAAATCGAGGTCCTCCCACAACAGGTCCTTGGCCCAACCCAGAACGAGGCGGACGACACCTGCGTCCAACCCAGGCCCGCGTAGCGCGGCCACATGGGCCAGCCACCGCTCCAGGCCGCCAGTCGCGTGGGCGATTCCCTCGATGAGGTCGGTGACGTCCCCCACCGGCCGGCCATCGATCACCCCGACCGCCAGCAACACCCCGAAAGCGCGCTCGACCGCCAGGCGCTCCACCGTCGGCCACTGCGGCAGACGCGCCCCGGAACTGCCGAGACGGCCCAACTCCAAGGCAGGGGTCGTCCTGTCGGACCCGCCGCCGGGACCCCATGAACGCAGCGCACGGGGCAGAAAGCGACGCCACAGAACGGCGTACTCGTCCGCGTCCCAATGGTCGACTTCCTTGCGCATGAATTCCCCGAGGAGATCATCCGACACGGTCGCGGAGTCCTCGCCCAGCGCCATCAGTTCCGATTCCGGAAAGCAGTGCGTACACCCGCTGACCGGACGATCCAGCCGAGGGGGTGAGGCGAAGGCCCGATCCACCTCGGCGAGCGCGTCACGCCACATCGCCGACGGATCGGAAACGTCGTATTCAAGCATCGAAGGTCAGTCCAAAGTCAACCATCAGACAGGAAGCGCCCGTCGCTCCCAGAACCGGCACCGGAAAAGGACCCGCCCGAGGTGCGTCGGTCCGGCCGCTTCCCTCACGAAGAGGCGCGTCCTGGACGTCATCGGTTCACCGGGCCCTCTTCGATGGCGATGTGGAGTTCCCCGTTCCCTCCCTCGTCGTCGCGGATCTGCACGTGGTTGTGTGCTGTGCGGTGTGCACCGTCACCTGTGCGTCGTGCTGAGCTGCACTGTTCGGTGGGGAATCGAACCCCCGCGCTGCTCCTCACGCACCAGGAGTGAGCCGGAAAACCGCCGGCCCTCGGTGCGTGCACGCCTCCGCTACGACTACCTGCTCCACATCGTCGCACCCTGCCGTACTCAGTCCAGGAGGTCAGCCTCCCAGTTGGTGCGCTGGATCCGCAGATCGAGCTCACGGATCTCACGGGCCAGCGCGTCAGCCTGCGACCGGAGTTCCGCGACGGGAAGCGCGGACAGCATGGTCAGCTCGGACCGGAGTTGGCGGACCGCCCGCTGGTCGCGGCCCGCAGCGGCCTCCGCTGCCGACGTGATCACTGCGTGGCGGAGCCGCAGTACGTCCCTTCGGGCGAGCGCGTCGGTGACGGTGCCGTCCTGGCCCATCGTCACTGCGGCGTTGGTCCGGTTGATCCGGCGGATCAACGACTCCAGAGTGTCGAGCACCCGGCCGGCCTCGGCCAGCAACACGGCCGCGTCCTCGGCAGGCGTCTCACCCTCCTGGAACCGCGCGCTGCCCACGACCCGCGAACGCAACTGCTCCACCCGCCGCGCGGCATCCGAACGCTCCGCCAACGCCTCGGCAAGCTTCAACCGACCCACCTCCATCGCTCCCCATCCCGCCCGAGTATGCGGAACACCTCCTGCTGCCGCACCCGCATTAACCGCCGCCGACAGCCGGAGCCGCACCAGGTCCGCACCGGCTCCAGCGGTGCGGAGAACGGTCAACCACGGTCAGTACCGACGCCGGCGACACCGCGGCCGGGCAACGCGAAGACCGCCGTACCCAGGCCTACTTCACGAAAGCCCCGGTGATTCCCAGGGTCAGAGAACGGGCTCGATTCGCGTCACCCCGCACCACCTCCGTGGCCGCTCCCGCCCAACTCCACGCCACCGATTGCCTTCAGTCGGCGTCGCAGTCGCATCAGGGCTCATCGGGAGGCTCGCGGACCGCTCGTGACGACGCGGCTCTCCCGGGAAGGCAGTCACCAACCTCGCCGTAGTGTGACGCCATGGATGAACCTCGGATCAAGGTGTACGGCTCTGACACCGAAATCACCATCGCAGCCAACGCCGCTGGGCTGCACGAACTTGCCGATCGCCTGCGTGGCCTCGCAGATCCCGAACTTCGAGACGGGTACCACGAGCATCTTGAAGGAGGCATCGACCTTCAGGAGGGATCGATAAGTCTGATCCTGGAGCGGGATGACAAGGTGCAGACCAACCCCGAGTGAACGCAGACCCAACCACCGCGTGCCCTCTCCGAAGCCGTCACGCGCCAACGCAACAACAGATTCCATCCGGGCGGCGATCGGTGGCAGCTCAGCGAAACCATCCTCCGGACCTCGAACGCCGGCCCCAGGGTGCCGGAGACCCGGGGCGAACCGTCCGGGTGAGATGTTCCCCGCAGATGCCAGCGTCACGGGGCTAAAGGGGAGGCGGGGGGTGCGCCTGCCAGTGCGGGAGGGGCAAAGGCTCGGCGTCGGTTGGCATCTCGGGTGCACCCCGCGCGGGCGCGGGACGCAAGGCGGCTGGCGCCAAGGATGCCGCCGGGGCGGTCGCGGCTCCGGCGGCGGTGATCAGGCCTGCGCCCCGGGCGGGCGAGGACGGTTCCGGACAAGGCGTGAACGCCGGATCCCGCCCGGCCGAACGATCCGATCCGATCAGACGGGATCCGGTGGATTCTCGGTGAGGCACGTCGAGAACGGTCGCCTCAAGTGGCCCCGGGGACTCTCACCACCGGCCTCAGAGCCCCACGTTGTCGAACAGGCTGGGGTTGAGGGCCGATGGCGGCTGGCGCAGTTGAGATGCCTGCTCGTAGTCGTACGCGTACCCCAGCAGCACGGGCTCGCTCCACGCCTTGCCCAGGAAGGCGATGTTGAACGGGCGGCGGTTGGCTGCCTGGTAGCCGGCCGGAACGCTGACCGAGGGGTAGCCGGCCTTGGCTCCGATGCCGGCGCTTCCGCTGTTCGCGAAGAGCAGGGTGGTCAGATTCTGGTCGGCCATCAGCGCGTCGATGCGGTCCTTGCTGTCCGCGAGGTCTTGCGCGCGATCGGCGAGGTACTTCGCGCTGTCGGCGCTGCCGGGGCTCAGATCCATGGCCTGCGAGGCGGTGGCGAGGACCTGGCCGAACTTGAGAGCTCGGCCGCTGTGGGCGTTGTTGTAGGCGACGACATCCGCGAGCGTCTTGGCCGGGGCGTTCCTCGGCAGCCGCGCGAGGTAGGTGTTGAGATCGCGCTTGAACTCGTAGCTCAGCACGGAGGAACCCCCGGGGATGCTGCTGGAGGTGCTCAGGGTGACGCTGACCAGAGTGGCGCCGCGCGCGGTCAGCACGGCGAGGGCCGCGTCCCACAAGGTGCGGTTGTCGGTGCCCGCGGCAGGCACTTGGCTGGCGACCACGCCGATCCTCGCTCCCCGGAGGGCGGTTGGGGACAGGTCCCTGGAGAAGTCGTGCCCCACCAGGGGGTTGGCGGCGGTCGCCGAGTCCTCCGGGTCCTCGCCAGTGACGACGGTGAGCAGGGCCGCGGCGTCCGCGACGGTGCGGACCAGTGGTCCGGCGGTGTCCTGGCTGGCCGCGATGGGCACGATCCCGGTGCGGCTGATCAGGCCGACGGTCGGCTTGACGCCGACGTCGGAGTTGGCGGCGGCGGGGCTCAGTATCGAGCCGGAGGTCTCGGTGCCGATGGTGAGCGTCGCCAGGCCGACCGAGGCGGCGGCACCGGGGCCCGCGCTGGAGCCGCTCGGCGTCTGGCTGACGTCGTAGACGTTGAGGACCTGCCCGCCGAGCGAGCTGTAGCCGCCCGGCATCCCGTTGGTGAGGTAGTTGGCGAACTCGGTGAGGTTGGCCTTGCCCAGGATGACCGCCCCGGCGGAACGGAGCAGTGCGACCAGAGGGGCGTCCTTGTCGGGGTGGGAGTCCTTCAGCGCCACGGATCCGGCCGTGGTGGGCATGCCCACGGCATCGATGTTGTCCTTGAGCAGTACGGGGATGCCCAGGAGCGGGCTGTTGTGCCGGCTCCGTCTGCGCCGGGCGTCGGCCTCCCCGGCCTCCTTGAGGGCGTTGGGGTTGAGGCTCCGGACGGTGTTGAGGCCGGGTCCTTGGACATCGAGGGCCCCGATGCGCCGCAGGTACTCCCGGGTGAGCTGAACACTCGTGATCCGGCCCGAGTCGAGCAGCCCGGCCAACTCGGCGACACCCGCGGTCTCGAGGTCGGCGGGGAACTTCGCCCTCGTCTTCTCCTTCAACACCGGGGACGGGGACGGGGACGGGGACAGGGGACGGCGACGGGGGACAGGGGACTTGGTCTCGGCCGAGGCGGGGCCGGCGGTCAGCCCCACCACTCCCAGGGCCCCGGCGGCGGCCGGAAGGGCACCCGCCAGGAGCAGGCGGCGTGAGGGCTCGGATCGCACCGGCTCTTTCGTGTCCATCTCAGGCTCCTCAGCGATTGGATCCAAAAATCACCTGCCGCCATGGAAGCCTCGGTACGTATCGGCGCCATTTCCCGGAGGGGATTTCTGGGTTTCGCACTCCTCCCTTCTGGTGGCGACGAGCGTCCAGCCCTTTGCCCGGCACCGCGCGGCCCGGCTTCGCGCCGACCGGCGACCGGCCGCGTCGATCTCGGCGAGGCGGTGCGGCGTGAGGCGGCGAGGCGGCCCCGCCCTCCGCTGTGCTCCCGCGGGCGATCGGTCAGGCCGCTGCGAAGGACGCCCCGAGGACTACGTCGGCCGGGCCGACGGACGTCCACTTCGGCCCGGGCAGTGGTCCGTGCGGATGTCCGGGAAGGTGTATCTCGTTGCCGCAGCACCAGTCGTGGTCGCCCTCGGAGCAGGCGGTGGCGGTGGCGGTGGCCGCCGACGGGGCACCGGCTGCGAAGTTCCCGGCCTGGCCGGTCCGGTAGGGGTTCTGCCGAGCGCCCGAGGCGACACATAGGCCACCGAGAAGGCTCCGCCCGACGCAACGTAACCCAGCGCCATCCCCGTGGCGCCAACCGCCGCGGACAGTGCCGCGCCGTCCGGGCATCGGCGGCCCCGGGTTGGGTTGGGCTGCGGAAAGTCGGTCACACCGCCCTGCGCCGTGGCGTGCGCGCCCCGCGCCCGGCCGCATCGCCGAGCCCGTGGGTGTTGACCACGGTGATCCGCCGCCCGGCTCGAAGTCCTCGGCCCAACGGATCACGTGGTCTCAGAAGTCAGCGAGCGGTGACCTGTTCGCGCAGGATGTCGGCGTGCCCGCAGTGGTGGGCCAGCTCGCGCAGGACTTGCAGGTAGACCCAGCGCAGCGTGCGCGGTCCGGTCCGGTGGCCGGTCACGACGGCGTCCAGCGGCAGGTCGGCGACCAACGCCCTGGCCGTCGCGCAGGCCTCCCGGTGGGCGGCGGTGACGGAGGCCACGGTGTCGTCGGCGGCGAGCCGGAAGGACTCGTCCGAGATCCCCACCAGGCCGAGCTCGCCACGGGACGTGCCCCCGACGCACTCCTCGAACCACACCCGCTGCATCCAGGTGACGTGCTTGACCAGCCCGAGCAACGTCGTCTCCGACGAGACGAGCCGCCGGCGCGCCTGCTCCTCGGTAAGACCGTCCAGGGCCCCATCGAGGGCGCTGCGGTACTCCTCCACGAACGCATCGAGCTGCGTGCGTTCGTCAGCCAGCGGCACATCGAACGAGCCCATCACAATCTCCCATCACGCGGTTGACCGTCTCACCTTCAACGGCATCTTCAACGGCACCGTCATCAAAACCGGAAGCACGCGAGCCTCAGCGGGCGAGCCCACCGGGGCCGGCTGAAGCTCCCAGGGCGGGTGCACGGCGATGTGGCCAGCCCGCCAGTATGGTCGGACATGACCTACGTGATCACCGCTGCTCACCCCGACGACGCCGCCACGTTGGGGCCCTTGCATTTGCGGAACTGGCTGCGGAACTACCTCAACCCAGACGCAGGGATCGACGAGTCCTGGATCCGTGAGCACCGCGGTTCATCCGCCACTGCCGAAGGCGTGACGCAGTGGCGGGAGTTCATCGAGGTGGCGAACCAGCCCTCCGCCCCGCACTTCTGCCGTGTCGTCCGGTCCGAGACGGACATCGTCGGCTATCTCTGCGGCCACCGGGAGGAATCTGTCACCCTCGGACCGATGTATCTGCTCGATCAGGCCCAGGGGCACGGACTCGGCGGCCACATGATGACCGAGTTCCTCACGTGGGCAGGACCCTCCCGCATCCGCCTGGGGGTGACCGAGTACAACGAACGCGCGATCCGGTTCTACCGACGCCACGGCTTTGAGGTCGCAGGTGAGCGCTACCTCTGGCGAGGGAGACTGCCGACTCTGCCGATGACCCGTGAGCCCCCGTCGGCCGCCGGCTTCAGCTGAACCCAGGTGCAGTGCAGTGAACGTGCGGGGGACGAATGCGCATCAAAAGGCCCATCGACGACGGCGAGGCCGCCAGGGTTCTGACGTACCTCGCGGTGATCCAGATCCGAGCCATGGCACGGCGCCGAGAGCCGTTCTTCGAATGGATGGGCGACGATTACGTCGCCTGTATCGGATGGCTCGCCGACCTCGTTCACAGTCTGGCGGGCGCCCCGCCACCGACCATGCGGCTGCCGTTCCCCCGGAGACGTCACCGCGTGATGGAACACACCTGGGCGGTCGCCGACGACGCCGGCCGGAGGTGGATCCTGGAGGCGCTGGAGCGGGAAGGACGTGCGTGGAACCCGCCGACGGGCGGGAAACCCGCGCTCGGCGGCCTCATCGCTCGCTGGGCTCGGTGCCGGGAAGGCGGGTGAGGGCCGACACGCCCGGCCGGGATCCGCACCGGGCCGTGCCGTCCGCCGTGATGCCGATCCGCGGTGCATCGCGTCCCGGGAGTATCCGGGCTCGCTGATTGCCGCTGGCCTCGCGGGCGCGGCCGGCGGGCCCTGCGTGCCCTCAGGTGCGGAGAGGCTCCGCTTGTACTGTGCAGACCTGAACGTCTGAAAGGAAAACCGTCGTGAAGACCTTCACCCTGCCCGGCACCGACATCGTCGCCCCGAACGTCGTGCTCGGCCTGATGCGTATCGCCGACAAGACCGACGAGGACATCCGCGAACTCGTCCGCACCGCACGTGATGCGGGTATCGACTTCGTCGACCACGCCGATGTCTACGGCGGCGAGCTGCACGAGTGTGAACGCCGCTTCGCCGACGCGATGGCGCTGAGCCCGTCGCAGCGCGACGAGTTCACGATTCAGACCAAGGCCGGAATCGTGACGGACGGGCCGTACTACGACTTCTCCTACGAACACATCGTCAAATCGGTCGAGGGCTCACTCGCGGCCCTGCGCACCGACCGCATCGACATCCTGCTGCTGCACCGCCCGGACGCGCTGGTCGAGCCGGAAGAGGTCGCCCGGGCCTTCGACGAGCTCGAATCCTCGGGCAAGGTGCGGGCCTTCGGTGTCTCGAACCAGACTCCGCGCCAGATCGACCTGCTGCGCAAGCACGTGCGCCAGCCCATCGTGGCCAACCAGCTTCAGCTCTCGATCACGCATGAGCCGATCATCGCTCAAGGGGTCGCTGCGAACATGCTCGCCGAGCGGCAGTCGGTCACCCTCGACGGCGGCGGGATCGTCGACTACTGCCGTCTGCACGACATCACCATCCAGGCGTGGTCTCCCTTCCAGGCCGGTTTCTTCACGGGTGTCTTCCTCGGCTCGCCGGACTACCCCGAACTCAACGCTGTCATCGACCGACTGGCCGGCCAGTACGACGTCCCGGCCATCGCGATCGCGACTGCCTGGATCACCCGCCATCCTGCTCAGATGCAGGTCGTGCTCGGCACCACGAACCCGGAGCGCGTCGCGGGCGCCGCTCAGGGCTCGGAACTTCGCCTCACCCGGGCCGAGTGGTACGAGCTGTTCCGGGCTGGCGGCCACCTCGTTCCCTGAGTCCGGATGCGGGGCAGCACCGGATCGTTCCGGTCGGACCGCGATCCGCGTGCGGCCCGCCCGGCCGTGCCGGTCAGTCCACCGTTGCGCAACTGGTCCTGTTCCGGCCCCTCGGGCAGGCGGTAGGGATGGACCTGCCGTCCGCCAACGGGCGGACGGGCGCGATCCGCTGCGGCGGCGACGGAAGGACTGTGACGACGATGCCACGTACCCGCTTGTTCGCGCAGGTCGACGTGTTCTCCACCGGTCCCTGGTCCGGCAACCCGGTCGCGGTCGTGCTGGACGGGACGGACCTGACGGACGAGGAGATGCAGCGCCTGGCGCGCTGGGCGAACCTGTCCGAGACCACGTTCGTGTTGCCGCCCACCGTCCCGGAGGCCGACTACCGGTTGCGGATCTTCACTCCCCAGGGCGAGTTGCCGTTCGCCGGGCACCCCACCCTCGGCTCCGCGCGCGCCTGGCTGGACGGCGGCGGCAACCCGCGGCACGACGACCACATCGTGCAGGAGTGTGCCGCCGGCCCGGTCGTGGTGCGCGCCGCCGACGATGCGACGTTGTCCTTCGCCGCGCCGCCCCGTGTCCGTGCGGGCGCGCTCGACGACGAGTATCTGGGGCGGATCGAGGCCGCGTTGGGCATCACGCACGACCGGGTCGTGGCCCACCAGTGGGTCGACAACGGTCCCGGCTGGGCCGTGGTCCAACTCCGCACAGCCGAGGAGGTCCTCGCCCTGGAACCCGACTTCTCCCGTCTGCCCGCGGCGATGGTCGGCGCGATCGGGGCCCACCCCCAGGGACACCACCACCAATTCGAGATGCGTACCTTCGCCCCTGGCGCCGGTGTGCCCGAGGACCCCGCGTGCGGCAGCATGAACGCCGGCGTCGGCCAGTGGCTCACCTCGACCGGGGCCGTGCCCTCCTCCTACCGGGTCGCGCAGGGCACTCGGCTGGGTCGGGCCGCAAGCATCGGGGTCACGGCCGACACGGACGGCACCGTCTGGGTCAGCGGCGCCGCCACCGTCCGCATCCGCGGCACCATCGCGCTCTGACGGCCCACCTTTCGCGGGGCCGGGACAGCAGCGTCATGGGGTGTCGGCGGAGAGCGTCTTCATGCTGACGTAGCTGGTCACCGTGGCCACACCGGGCAAGGTGGCCAGCTGGTTGGCGTGGAAGTCCTCGTAGGCGGGCAGGTCGGCCACCTCGACCTGGAGCAGGTAGTCGAAGTTGCCGGTGATGTGGTGGCAGGCGGTCACCTCGGGCAGCCCGACGACCCCGCGCTCGAAGGCGACCACGACCGGGCGGGTGTGCTGCTTCAGCCGGACGCCCGCGAACACCCGCAGAGCGCGGCCGACGGCGGCCGGATCGACCAGCGCCCGGTAACCGCGGATGGCCCCGGACTCCTCCAGGTGACGTACCCGCCGCAGGCAAGGTGACGGCGAAAGCCCGACCCGGGCGGCCAGATCGCTGTTGCTGATGCGTCCGTGCTTTTCGAGCACGGCCAGAATCGACCGGTCCACCTCATCCATGGGGCAGATTATTGCTCCCAGGACTCCACTACCACCATCACGCACCCGCCCAGCGCGCAATGTGCTGCCGAAGTTGCCAGGATCCGGCCGCAACGGGGCGCCGGTCGGTGACGCTTCCCGCAGTCGCACCGACCGTCCAGGGAAGGGCAGCAGCCATGCCGGGCAAGAGCACCATCGCCATTCACGCCGATCGCGAGGTCCATCCCAGCCGCGCGGTGGCACCGCCGATCTACCAGACGGCGGCATTCTCGGCCGACGACGCGGACAGCTTCGCGCGGGCTGCCGTCGACCCGCGGGGCAAGGACTTCTACACCCGCTTCGGCAATCCGAACCACGCACAAGTCGCCGCCGTCGTCGCCGCGTTGGAGAACACCGAGGCGGCCTTGGTCACCGCGTCCGGGATGGCCGCGCTGACCACCGCCGTACTGGCCGTGGTGTCCGCCGGTGATCACGTCATCGGGCAGAAGTCCACCTATGGGGGCACCGCGTCGGTGCTGCTGAACCTGCTTCCGCGCCTGGGGGTTTCCACCACCCTGGTGGACCAGACCGACCCGGAGGCGTTCGCGAAGGCACTGACGCCGCGGACACGCCTGATCCTGCTGGAGTCCCCGAGCAATCCGCTGCTGCAGATCACCGACCTGCGCGCCCTCGCGGACCTGGCTCGCGCGCACGACGTGCTCACCATGGCGGACAACACCTTCGCCACGCCGCTGAACCAGCGGCCGGCGGACTTCGGCATCGATCTGATCTGGCACAGCGCGACCAAGTATCTCAACGGACATGCGGATGTCTCCGCCGGAGTTCTGGCCGGGCCGGCGAGGATCCTGGACCGGATCTGGCACGTCGGCCTGCTCACCGGTGCCACGCTCGGCCCGATCGACGCCTGGCTGCTGCTGCGGGGCATGCGCACCCTGGCGCTGCGGGTGCCACGGCACAACGCCAACGGCCTGGCGCTCGCGCAGGCGCTCAGCGATCACCCGGCGGTGGCCGAGGTGCACTATCCCGGTCTGGCGACCCACCCGCAGCACGAGCTGGCCGCCGGTCAGATGAGCGGCTTCGGCGGGGTGCTCGGGATCGAGTTCACCGGTGGATCCGCGATGGCCGACGCCTTCCTCGGCCGGCTGCGCTACCCCCGCCGGTCGGCGAGCCTCGGCGGCGTGGAATCGCTCGCCGTGCACCCGGCTTCCATGTGGCGCGGGATGCTCAGCGACGACCAGCTCGCGGAATCCGTCCCGTTCGGCCTGGTCAGACTGGCGGCGGGCACAGAGGACACCGCCGACCTGGTCGCCGACGCGCTCGCCGCAGCCGAGGCGGCACTCGCCGCGGCTCCGACGACCTGAGCGGCCGCCCGCGCCGCCTCGCACACCCCGGGGACAGGCACCGGCCGGTGGCATAGCCTTCGGCCATGACAGATGGTCGAGCGGACCTCGAACGCCTCGCATCGGGCTCGTACGTCCTGATCACCACCTTCCGCCGGGACGGTAGCGAGGTCCCGACCCCGGTGTGGGTGGTCCGTGACGGTGACGCCCTCGGTATCTGGACAGTCGCCACCTCCGGCAAGGTCAAGCGGATCCGCAACCGCGCCGATGTCCTGGTGTCCGCCTGCGACATACGGGGCAACCCCTCGGGCGAGCCGGTCCCGGGACGGGCGGAGATTCTCGACCGTGGGCAGACCCGGCACTACCGCGGTCTCCTGGGACGCAAGTACGGGCTGCTCGGGCGGCTCACGCTCCTGGGCAGCCTGCTGCGGCGGGGCAAGGACGGAACCGTCGGCATACGGATCACCCTCGGCTGACCGAGCGGTACGGGCGCCACCGGCGCCACCGGCGCCACCGGCGCCACCGGCACGGTGCGGTGGGCCCGTGCCGGGGTCGGTGCCGGGGTCCGTCCGCGGCCGGACGCGTGCCGGGACCCGCCGCCGGTCGTCGGCGCGGCGGCGGGTCCCGGGGTCAGCGGGTCAGCGGGTCAGCGGGTCAGCGGGTCAGTGGGTCAGTGCGCGGTCAGGACGGGTCGGGGGCGGCCAGGACGCACAGCAGCGAGCAGGCCACCGCGGAGGACGGCGGGGAGGTGGCCGACGGGGTGCCGTTCGGGGCGCCCGCCGGGTAGTAGGTGGCGCTGGCGGTGTTCCTGACCGGCAGCGCCAGCAGGAAGGAGTTGCAGTAGACCTGCTTGGTCGCGCCTGCCGCCAGCGTGAAGGTGCCGGCCGCATGCGAACAGGCGGGCGTGATGGCGTCGTTGACGGTGACGCCGGACGCGTCCACCGGCCCGGTGTTGGTGAGGGTGATCCGCCAGTAGGCCGTGCCGAGCAGTTGCAGCAGGCCGACCGGACTGGACTTGGCCCAGGGGCCCGCGCCGCCGGGACCGCAGGCGTGCGGCGCGGAGACGGTGCAGATCTCCTTGTTCACCGTGATGTTCGGCCGGCACTGCGAGCCGGGTGCGACGGCGACGGAAAGGGGGTTGGAGGTCAGTTCGCCGGTGCCGTCGGTGCCGGTCGCGGTGTCGTCGACATGGGTGGTCGCGCAGTCCGCGCCGACGACGGTGCGCAGGCAGATCTGCGGGTCGTCGCCTTGGAAGGACGCGGTCAGCGCGGGGTGGTTGGTGGCGGTGAAGTCGCTGGTGTCGGTCAGGCTGAGCTGCACGGTCACGGTGATCGACGGATGATCGGCGGCCGAGATGCCGGACAGGTCGACGGTTCCGGTCGGGGAGAGCGGCGGGGTGGCGAGCACCGTGCCGCCGGGGTCCGTCACCGAGACGGTCGTGCCGGCCGGATCGGTGTGCGCCAGGTCCAGGCCGGTCAGCCGGGCCTCGGTGTAGGCGGCGACGTGCCCGGCGCCGCCGTCGCAGTAGAAGTCCGCGGGCTTGAGGGTGACGGCCGCGCCGCTGTGCAGGCACGGCGAACCGCCGGTCGCCGGGTCCATGGAGAACAGGACCCCGGCGTCGCCGAGGCCGATCAGGCAGCGGGTCGTCGCGTCGTACGCGTAGCCGTAGTCGCGGGTGACACCGCCGTTGACGGCGGGATGGCCGGCCACCGAGGGGAAGCCCGCGCAGGGCTGGGCATGCGTCCAGCTGTAGCAGACGGTGTCGCCGGGCAGCGGTCCGCCCCATACGCCGAAGTAGCTGCGGGTGTCACCGCCGGAGGTGACGACCTCGGGGGCGAAGACCAGGGTGCCGGCCGGCAGGGCGTCAAGTCCGGTGGCGGGCGCGGCCAGTGGTCCGCCGTCGAGCGTGTAGCAGCCGGTGGACGGGGCGCCGCCGGTGGCGTTGGTGGTGCACACGCCGTTCGGACGGCCCGCGGTGTCGTACGAGACGAAGGCGTCGTAGGTGTACGCGGTGGCGGCCGGGCCCGCCGGGTGCGGGGTGGTCCAGCCGGCGCACACCGCGCCGACGGCCGGGTCGAAGCAGCCGAGTGCGGTGACGCCGGGGGCCGTTGACCCGCCCGTGGTCGGGGACGACGAGGCGTAGACGCGTCCGTCGGCGACCGTCATACCGCCCTGGTAGAGGGCGTAGGTGTTGCCCGGCAGGTCGTGGTTGGGCGGCACGATCGCGGCGAACGGCTGCCCCGGACAGGGGGCGCGGCTGGCGATGTCCAGGCACAGCACCTGTCCGGTGCTTGCCGTGCCGTACGCCTTCCCGTTGTAACCGACCAGTCCTGCCAGTCCGTTGGCGCTGGAGGGAGTGCCGCCACTGGTCTCCAGGGGGACGAAGCCGCAGTTGGCGCGGGCGCCCATGTCCAGACAGCCCACCCCGACCGCGGTGGAGGTCGTCGCCGGGTAGTAGACGACGCCCGGCCGGGCGGGGTCGAGGACGTACTGCGGGGACAGCGGCGTGAAGATGTTCCCGGTGTCGCCCGAACCGAGTGGCCCCGACGCGGTGTTGAGCGGGCGCGGCCAGGGGCCGCCGGTGCACGGCTGGCCCGAGGACAGGTCGTTGCAGACCACCAGCCGGTTCGTTGGGCCGGTGTGGTGGTAGATGTTCCACGCCTCGACGTCACCGGACGGGTCGCGGTAGAGGATCGGGGTGAAGCCGTCGCCGCCGGTGGTGCGGGTCGCGGCCTGCACCGGCGGCAGCAGGTCGCTGCGCACGCCGGTCCCGGCGCCGGTGGTGGCCGGCCCGGTGCCGCGGACGGCGGTTGTCGCGGCGCCCTGGTCGGTGCCGGTGAAGGTGCTGCCGTCGGTGGACCAGGAGGGCGTCCAGCCGGGCGGCACGTGCAGTGAACCGGGCAGGTAGCTCTGCGCGGTTCCGGCGCCGGTGATCGGGTCGGTGATGGTCGCGGCGGCCGGGTCCCCGGTGGCCGCGTTGTGGTAGCCGACCGACCAGTTGACGGTGTCCCCGTGCTGGACGGGGAGTTGGCCGGGGCTGGAGATGTTCTGCGCGGTCTTCACCAGCGTGGACCCGCCGTCGGCCGACGGAGCCGGGCCGCTCGGAGCGCCGTCGGCCAGCACGGGCTGTACGGAGCCGGCGGCTATCGCGAACAGCGCCGCGGACACGGCGACGGCCGCTCTTCCGGCGAGCGGCCGCGGTCTGGCGGATGAGGAAAGGGATCGTAAACGTCGGAGCATGTATGTCCCCACCTTCGTCTGGACGGCAGCGGGCGCCAGGAAGCGCCCGCGCCGCCGAAAACAGTAGGGAGGAAAAACCCGGTCGTCACCTGTACGGGCGAAGGGAAAGGGGCGTTGAGCGCAACTCTTCGATTACTTTCGCCCAGGTGCCGGTAACTGCCCGATACCTGGCTTTATTTCGGCCGTAATGGTGCGTGAGAAGAGGGGTCCGGAAAAAGGAGCGAGGCGTACGACCGGCGCGCGGAGGGGCCAGCGCTCATCCACTGGCTCATCCGCCAACGCGCCCACGACGGCGGTCGAATTCCGACGAATTCGGCCGGGTCGAATACCGGTTCACCGCCGGCCGGTGTTCGGTGGCGAGCCCGACCTTTCCTGGCCGCTGGCAGCGGTCGCGGGACGAGGACAAAATTCGTTGGGGTCGCGGCGATGAGTCCGCCGGTGCCCGGGGGTCTACCTCCCGAACAGCACCATCAACCCCCTGGGAGTCAGGCATGGGCCTCGTCCATATCGAAATGTTCGCCACCCTCGATCTCGTCGCGCAGGCGCCCGGCGGTCCCGGCGAGGACCCGGTCGGGTTCCCGTTCGGCGGCTGGCAGGCGCCCCTGGTGGACGAGGTCTCCGGTGCGCAGGTCGGCGCCGCGTACGAGGGCACGGACGCCCTCCTGCTCGGCCGGCGGACCTACGACATTTTCGCCGCCCACTGGCCGCACCAGGAGGGCGGCCCGGGCAACGAGATCGCCACCCTCTTCAACAGCATCCCGAAGTACGTGGCCTCGCGCGGCAGGCCCGACCTCTCGTGGGCCGGGTCCACACAGCTCGGCCCCGATCTGGTCGGCGCGGTGCGCGAGATCCGTGACCGGCACGAGCACGTGAAGGTCGTCGGAAGCCTGAACCTGGTGCAGACCCTGCTGCGCGAGAAGCTCTTCGACCGTCTCGACCTGTGGCTGCACCCGATCGTGCTCGGCGTCGGGAAGAAGGTGTTCGACGGGGGCGCGGTGCCCACGAACGTCACGTTGCTCGACGCGCCGGCGGCCGGTCCGAACGGGATCGTGTACCTGCGCTACGGGCTCGCCGACGGTACGCCCGGGACGGGGGACAGTGAGCGCACCCGATCGCGGTGCCGGCCGCGACGCCTGAGGCCGCCCGGCGCCGGGCGGGCCGTGTCGGCGGCGGGGGATCCGCCGGGCCGGCAGGACGTCACGGCGTCGGTTCCCCGCCGGGGTGGTCGGCCAGGCCGTGCCGCCAGGCCCAGGCGATCAGCGCGGCGCGATCGCCCATCGCCAGCTTGGCCAGGACGTGGTTGAGGTGGGTCTTGACCGTCGCCTCGCTGACCACCATGGTCCTGGCCACCTGCCGGTTGTTGAGGCCCTGGGCGACGAGCCGGACGACGTCGATCTCCCGGCGGGTGAGGCCCTCGGCCCGGGGCGGCAGTTCGGGCGGGGCGGCCGGCGACCCGGTCGCGGGTGAGGCGGCGGCTTTCGGCTCCTCGACGAGCAGCTGGACCAGCCGCCGCTGGACCGCCGAGTCGAGGACGGTGCGTCCGGCGGCCACCTCGCGGACCGCGGCCAGCAGCGCCTCGCCGGTGGCGTCCTTGGTCAGGTAGCCGACTGCTCCCGCCCGCAGCGCCGGCAGTACGGCGTCGTCGTCGGCGTAGGTGGTGAGGATCAGCACCCGGACCCCGATGCCCGCGGCGACCACCTGCGCGGTTACCGCGGCGCCGTCCAGTACGGGCATCCGCAGGTCGACGAGGGCGACGTCGGGCCTCAGTTCCGATGCCAGCCGGACGGCGGTGCCCCCGTCGCCGGCCTCGCCGACCACGTCGAGGTCGTCGGCGGACGACAGGAGCAGGACGAGCCCGTCGCGCACCACCGCCTGGTCATCGGCGACCAGCACTCGAATCGTCACCCCTCCGCCTTTCCGCGCACGTCCGACGTCCGACAGCCGCCATCCGACATCCGGCGTTCGCCGTTCGGCTTCGGACGGCAGCCGGGCCGCTCAGGCCCCTATCTTCCCGCCCGCGGCGCGCGCCGCTCCCGGGCCCTCCGGCAAGGCCCCCGGCGCGGTCACCGAGCCGGCCACCGAGCCTGCGATCCCGGCCGCGGGATCGGCCGCGGGATCGGCCGCGGGATCGGCCGCGGGTGCCGGGGCCGCCGTCGCCCACCGGG
>NZ_FMCH01000432.1 GCF_900091855.1 Streptomyces sp. DvalAA-14 | reverse complement strand
CGCGGCGGCCGGAGCCGTCCGGGCGGACGCAGCGCACCACCGTGTGCTCGCCGCCGCCGGGCGCGGCGGTGTACGCGATCCAGCGTCCGTCCGGCGACCAGCTCACCGCCGCCACCGGATCGGGGGCGGGGTCGAGCAGCCGCGCCCCGGCCTCGCCGGGGGCGGCCAGCCAGAGCTGGGGGGTGCCGTTCCGGTCGCAGACGAAGGCCGCCGACGGTCCGGTGGGGTCGGCCGCCGCCTGCCGGCAGGCGTACGAGGAGGAGTACGAGGAGGAGGTGGTGCTCATGCGACTCCGTGGGTCTGCAGCCAGATCTCCAGCAGGGCCGCCTGCCACAGGGCGTTGGCGCCCAGCGTCGTACGGTGCTTCTCGGGCGCCGCCAGCAGCTCGCGGAGATAGTCGTCGCGGAAGATCCCCCGGGTCGGGCGGCGGGCGCCGCGAGGGCGTCCTGGACGCGCTCCAGTACCGGACCGGCCATGTGCCGGACGGCCGGCACCGGGAAGTAGCCCTTGGGGCGGTCGGTGATCTCCACCGGCAGCAGCGTACGGCCGGCCGCCTTGAGGACGCCCTTGCCGCCGCCGGCGAGTTTCAGCTCCGGCGGGCAGGCGGCGGCGAGTTCCACCAGCTCGTGGTCGAGGAAGGGCACCCGGGCCTCCAGGCCCCAGGCCATGGTCATGTTGTCCACCCGCTTGACGGGGTCGTCGACGAGCATGATCTCGCTGTCCAGCCGGAGCACCGCGTCCAGTGCGGTGTCGGCGCCGGGACGGCCGAGGTGCTCGCGGACGAAGTCGCCGGAGACGTCGTCGGCGGTGAGTACCCCGGGGGCGAGCATCCGGGCCAGTTCGGCGTGCGGGCGGTCCACGAAGACCTTGCGGTAGGTGGCGGCGGCGTCGGCGCGCGCGATGCCGGCCATCGGCGGGTACCAGTCGTAGCCGGCGAACACCTCGTCGGCGCCCTGGCCGCTCTGCACGACCTTCACATGCCGGGCCACCTCCCGGCTGAGCAGGTGGAAGGCGACCACGTCGTGGCTGACCATCGGCTCGCTCATCGCGGCGACCGCCTCGTCCAGCGCGTCGGGGAGGCGGCCGGAGGGGACGACGATGCGGTGGTGGTCGGTGGCGTAGCGGCGGGCCACCAGGTCGGACCAGTGGAACTCGTCGCCCGCCTCGCCGCCTTCGCTGTCGAAGCCGATGCTGAAGGTGGCCAGCTGCTCGGCGCCGGACTCGGCGAGCAGCGCCACCACGAGGCTGGAGTCGAGCCCGCCGGACAGCAGGACACCCACCGGGACGTCGGCCACCGTGCGGCGGCGCACGGCGGTGCGCAGCGCGTCCAGCACCGCGTCGCGCCAGTCGCGGGCGTCCATGCCGGCGTAGGCGTCCTGCCGGGTGTAGCCGGGGTGCCAGTAGCGGTGGTCGTGTTCGGCGCCGTCGGGCTCGATGACGCGGACGGTGGCGGGGGGCAGTTTCCGGACCCCGGCCAGGATGGTCCCGGGCGCGGGCACCACCGAGTGGAAGCTGAGGTAGTGGTGGAGCGCGACGGGGTCGAGGGAGGTGTCGACGTCGCCGCCGGCCAGCAGCGCGGGCAGCGAGGACGCGAAGCGGAGCCGGCCCGGGCGGCGCGCGGTGTAGAGCGGCTTGATGCCGAGCCGGTCGCGGCCCAGCACCACGCGGCCGGAGGCGTGTTCGGCGATGGCGAAGGCGAACATGCCGGCGAAGTGGTCGACGCAGTCGGTGCCCCACCGGCGGTAGGCGTGCAGCAGCACCTCGGTGTCGGAGGTGGAGTGGAAGCGGTGCCCGGCCGCTTCGAGTTCGGCGCGCAGTTCGCGGTGGTTGTACAGGCAGCCGTTGAAGACGACGGTGAGGCCGCCCTCCGGGTCGGTCATCGGCTGGGCGCCGCGCTCGGACAGGTCGATGATCTTCAGCCGGCGGTGGCCGAGGGCGACCGCGCCCTGCGACCACAGGCCGCGGCCGTCCGGGCCGCGGGCCGCCAGCCGGTCGGTCATCCGCTCGACGGCGGCCAGGTCAGGGGTGGTGCCGTCGAATCTGAGCTCGCCGGTCAGGCCGCACATGTCCACCTCCGGTGGGGGCGGCCCGTCATGAGCCGCCGCGCAGGATCCAGGTGTCCTTGGCGCCGCCGCCCCGTGAGGAGTTGACGATGAGGCTGCCGCCGGCCGCGACGCGGGTCATCGCCGAGGGCAGCACCGTGGGTTTCAGCCCGACGGCGCCGAGTCCGTCTCCTTCCCGCTCGCTGCAGACGAACACCCGCAGGTCCACCACGCGCGGCTCCAGCCGCTCCCCGTCGAAGGTGGGGTGGCTGGTCAGCTGGATGACGTCCTGCGCGACCCAGTTCTGCGGCGAGACCAGCAACTCGGCTCTGAGCCGGGCGAGTTCCTCGGGGGAGGCGTGCGGGCCGATCACCACGCCGGCGCCGCCCTGGCCGTCGACCGGCTTGACGACGAGTTCCGGCAGCCGGTCCAGCACCTCGTCCAGGACGCCGGGCTCGCCGGGCAGCAAGGTGGGCACCTGCGCGAGCAGCGGCTCCTCGCCGAGGTAGTAGCGGATCAGCCGGGGCACCAGCGCGTACAGGGCCTTGTCGTCGGCGACGCCGTTGCCCCAGGCGTTGGCGAAGGCCACCGTCCCGGCGCGGGCGGCGGCGGTCAGGCCGGGCCACAGCGGCCGGCCGTCGGCGCCGGCCGCCTTGGCCAGGTCGTCCTCGTCGATCCGGCGGTAGACGACGTCGAAGGGCCGGTCGTCGGTGGGCGCGCCCTCGGCGCCGGCGCGGGAGGGCCGGACCGCGTGCAGCCGCCCGTCGCGCAGCCGGAGATCCTCCGTGGTGTGCAGGGCGAAGCCCATCTCCTGGGCAAGCGTGCGGTGTTCGTACCAGGCGGAGTTGTCCGGGCCGTCGCTGAGCACCATCACCCGGGGGTCGGCTCCCGGCGCGGCGGCGCGCAGCGTGCGGGCCAGGGTCGCGGCGACGTCCTCGACGCCCGCCACCCGCGGCCACGGCGGGACCGGGGCCAGCCGCCGCGCGGCCAGGGCGTAGGCGATGCCGGACGGCACCCGCAGATTGTCCTCCAGCACCAGCCAGCCGCTGGCGTCGCGTACCAGGTCGATACCGGCCACGCTGACCCGTATCAGCCCGGGGCGCGAGAGCAGGGCGCCTTCCCTGGCCGCCTGCGGGTGGGGCAGGAAGCGGTCGGGGACCACCTGGTCGCGCAGCGAGGTCTGCTCGCCGTAGGCGTCGTGCAGGAAGGCCTCCAGGGCGCGGACCCGCTGGCTCAGGCCGCGTTCGAGCAGCGCCCAGTCCTCGGCCGCCACCAGCCGCGGCACCACGTCGAAGGGGAACAGCCGGGGGGTGTCCTCGCCGTCGGTGCGGAAGACCACGCCTTCGGCCCGCTGCTGCTTGTGCCGGGTGCGCACCGCGTGCTGGAGGCCCTCGACGCCGGCCAGGTCGAGTTCGGTGAGCACCGGGCGGTACAGCGGGCGGACCTCGCCGGCCAGGTCGACCATCTCGTCGTGGTCGGCGCGGTAGCCGCGCAGCAGGCCGAGGTGGTGCGGGGGGTGGTCGAGGCCGCGCGCGTCGCGGGTCTGGGCGACGAGCTGGGCGACCGCGGCGGGCAGCCCCTCGGTCTCGGCGGTCCGCCGCACCCGGTGGGCGGCGCTGCCCAGGCCCAGGGCCTCCTCGGTCAGTTCGACCACGTCGGTCCAGTCCCCGCTGCGCTCCAGGGCGGGCCGCAGCCGGGTCACCAGGGACCGTACGACCCGGGGCGCGGGGCGGGGCCGGCCGTCGGCCGGGTGCACCAGGTCGCCCTCCAGCCCGGATCTGGCCGCCCGCCAGGTGGCGGCGCGCAGCCACTCCAGCCGTTCGTCGTCGCCGCGCCGGCCGGCCGCGACCGCCTCGCAGGCGTCCACCACCAGGGCCCGGAACAGGCCGGCGATCATCACGGCGGTCTCGGCGCGCGGGCAGGCGTCGCAGATCCGCAGTTCGAGGGTCTGCAGGTGCGCGGAGGGCCGGACATCGTAATAGACCATGCCGGCGTCGCTGATGACGCCGGAGGCGACCAGCCCGGAGATCACCGCGTCGTAGTGCTCGGCGGAGCGGAAGTGCCCGGCCGGGCCGGTGGTGGGCCAGCGCTGCCAGAGCAGGGTGCGCCAGCTGGCGTAGCCGGTGTCGGAGCCGAGCCAGAACGGTGAGCTGGCGGACAGCGCGAGCAGCGCGGGCAGCCAGGGCGACAGCAGGCTCATGGCCATGATGCCGGTGTCGCGGTCCGGGATGTCCACATGGACCTGGAGGCCGCAGATGAGCTGCTCCTGCGCGACGACCCGGTAGTTCTCGGTCATCCGCCGGTAGCGGGGGTCCGCGGTGGCGTCGATGGTGCCCAGCCGGGCCACCGGCGCGGTGCCGGCCGCGATGACGCCCAGGCCCAGCGGTTCGGCCGCGGCGGCCAGGGCGCGGCGCGAGCCCTTGATGTCCTTGAGCAGTTCGTGCAGCGAGCGGTGCGGTCTGCTGTTGGCCTCGACGATGGACTGCTGCAGTTCGGTGGTGAAGCCGCGCTCGGGCAGCCGGTCCAGCACTGCCCGGGCCTGTGGCACCAAGGTGCCCGACTCCAGGTCCACCACATGGAATTCCTCTTCGACTCCGACCGCGACGGCCACGCCGTCTCCTCTCGATGTCAATTCCTCACGCCGGGACCGCCGGCGTGGGGACGCTCGAGATCTTCTCTGCCCCGCCGGCGTGGACGTGCACGTGGGGTCGTTGACCGCATCCGGTACCGAGCGGTGACCAACCGCCTGTGGTCGCCGCCTCGTTGCGGTGGACTACCGGAATGCCGGGCCCGAAGCGCGAATGCTGTCACGCAGTCGCTGTCCGAGACAGTCTCGGGCCCGCGGGCCGTCGATTCAAGAGAGCCCGGACGAAAGATCCGGCCGGGGCGGCGGTCAGGCCGGCTGCCGGCCGCGCCAGGTGTACAGCGGGGTGAAGCCGAGCAGTTCGCGGCCGCGGCGGGTGGAGAAAGGGACCGCGAAGCCTTCCAGCGGCGCGTCGAGGCGGGTTTCCGGGTGGTAGCGGCGCAGCAGTTCCGCGGTCGGTTCGAGGGCGCTGGTGTCGGGGGCGGCCACATTGACCACGGTGTGGCCGGTGAGCGGCGCGGTCAGCGCGGCGCCGATCGCGCGGGCGGCGTCGCGGGTGTCGAGCCAGCCCCACAGCCCGCCGCGGTCGAAGGCCGGGTCGTGGTGGACGCGGGCCAGGTGCTGCCGCAGCCGGTCGCCGGTGCCCAGGAAGGGGAAGCGCAGGCTGACGACGGCGGTGCCCCAGCGGCGGGCGGCCGCCCCGGCGGTGATCTCGCCCAGGTATTTCGACAGACCGTATACGTCGTCGCCGATGAAGGGGTGGTCCTCGGTGATCGGCACGCTGTGCGGGGAGACGCCGTGTGCGGAGAAGGCGATGCCGAGGGCGGACAGGCTGGAGATGCTCACCGCCCGGCCGGCGCCGTGCCGCCCGGCGGCGTCCAGCACGCGGTAGGCGGCCTGCACGTTGTTGCCGAACACCTCGTCGTGCGGGGCGGAGTTCGGCGACGGGATGGCGGCGGTGTGCACCACCGCGTCCATCGCGTCGACTGCGCGCTCCAGCAGCGGCGCGTCCAGGAGTTCACCGGTGACGACCTCGTCGGCGGCCCGCGGATCGACCGGGGTGCGGTCGAAGGCCCGTACGCTCCAGCCGGCTTCGCGCAGGTGGGCGACCACTTCGCGGCCGAGCGCCCCGCCCGCACCGGTGACCAGGACCTTCACGCTGGACTTCCTTTCGGCGCGGCCGGGCGGACGGCGGCGCAGCGCGCGCTGCCCGGTGTGGGTGCCGGAAATTTAACATGCCCATAGCACCGACCTGTTGTGGTTGACTGGCCGGGCCGACGATCATCGGGCGGTCGCCGGGCCGTTCGCCGAGCCCGTCCACCGACGCGAACCGGAGTGTGCGATGACCGGATCCGACCCCGATCGGCTGCTGGACGCCTCGGGCTCGCTGCCCCAGGCCATGCCGCCCTGGCCGCCGCGCGACGGGCTGCGGGTGACCGCGGTGCGGGCGATCGTCACCGCGCCGGAGGGCACACCTCTGGTGGTGGTCCGGGTCGACACCTCGGAGCCCGGCCTGTACGGACTGGGGTGCGCCACCTTCACCCAGCGCTACGCGGCGGTGGTGGCCGCGGTGGACGAGCACGTGGGGCCGCTGGTGATCGGCCGGCACCCGGCGGACATCGAGGACATCACCCGGTCGGTGCACTACTCGTCGTACTGGCGGGGCGGTCCGGTGCTGAACAACGCGCTGTCCGGAGTGGACCAGGCGCTGTGGGACATCGCCGGCAAGCGCGCCGGAATGCCGGTGTACGAGTTGCTGGGCGGCCGCAGCCGCGCCGCCGTCGAGGTGTACTCGCACGCGGCCGGCGGCAGCGCGGACGAGACGCTGGAGCAGGCCGAAGCCCTGCTGGAGCAGGGGTACCGGCACATCCGGCTCCAGGTCGGCGGCCCCGGGCTCGGGACGTACGGCGCCCCCGGCACCCGCGGCGGCTATCCGCGCTCGCCGCACCCGGACGGCTGGGACGTCGCCCAGTACCTGCGGGCGACCCCGCGGCTGTTCGCGGCGGCCCGGGCGCGGCTGGGCGACGAGGTCAGCCTGATGCACGACGTGCACAGCCGGCTGACGCCCAAACAGGCGGTGGTGCTGGCGCGGGCGCTGGAACCGTACCGGCTGTCCTTCCTGGAGGACGTGATCCCGCCCGAGCTCTACGACCGGCTGCCGGAGGTGCGGGCCGCCTCGCCGGTGCCGATCGCGGTGGGCGAGCAGATCGGGTCGGTCACCGACGCGGTCCGGCTGATCCGGGACGGCGGGATCGACCTGCTGCGGCTGCACACCTCGGCGGTCGGCGGTCTGACCCCGACCCGCAAGCTGGTGGCGCTCGGCGAACTGCTCGGGGTGCGCACCGCCTTCCACTCCCCCGGCGACATCTCGCCGGTGGGGGTGGCGGCGAATCTCGCGGTGGACATCTCCACCCCGGCCTTCGGCTACCAGGAGTCCCACACCTACAACGACGCGACGCACGAGGTCTTTCCCGGCACGCCGGTGGTGCGCGAGGGGCATCTGGCGCCGTCGGAGCAGCCCGGCTGGGGGGTGGACCTGGACGAGCGGGAAGCGGCCAAGTACCCGCCCACCAAGTTCCTGCACGAGCGGTGGTCGACCGGGGTTCGCCGGCCCGACGGCGGGCTCGACGCGCCCTGAGGACGGCCCGCCGCCGGCTCAGGCGTCCAGGCGGCGCGCCTTGACGGTGCAGTCGGGGCGGGTGTCGGGCACGCCGTCCGGGCGGTTCATCGGCGTGTCGTGCTCCTCGCAGCGCTGCACCTCCCAAGCGTCGTCCGGCAGTTCGAGCGCGGCCAGCACCTCGCGGGCCGTGGGCAGGACGACCTGCGGGTGGTGGTCGCCCTGCCAGTGCGGGAAGCCGGCGTGGCCGACCACCAGCAGGGTGCCGCCGGGGGCGACGGCGGCCGCGGCCGTCCGCAGGATCTGCTCGCGCGGCAGGTTGCCCTCCGAGTGCAGGTAGCAGGCGCTCACCAGGTCGAAGGTGCCCGCCGGGAAGGTCTCCCCCAGGGTGTGCCGCTGGAAGTCGATCCGGTCGGCGACGCCCTCGGTCCGCGCGTGTGCCGCGGCGCGCTCCAGGGCGACGGTGGAGATGTCGGCCGCGGTGACCTGCCAGCCGCGCCCGGCCAGCCAGATCGCGTCACCGCCCTCCCCGGCGCCCAGGTCGAGCGCGCGGCCCGGCGGCAGGTCGGCGGCCTCGCGGACCAGGGCGGCGTTGGGCCGCCCGCTCCAGACGTGCTCGCTCTCGCGGTAGCGGTCGTCCCAATAGCGCTGGTCGGCGACGGTTTCGGCCATGCGTCGGCCTCCTTGGTTCGGTGTCGGGGTCGGTGCGGTGCCGGGGGTCCCGGTCCGCGGTGCTGTCCGGTGCTGTCCGGTGCTGTCCGGTGCGGTCCGGTGCTGACGCGTGCCGTCCGGGCTCGTACGGCGGTGGCGGTTCGCTGGCCAGCATCGGACCGGCGGCACCGACTTGACAAGTGCTGTTGCCATGTCGGCAAATAGTGAAGGTGGCGGACGACGACGATCTCTCCGGTGTCCTGGCCGCGGTCGGTCCCCGGCTGCGCGCCCTGCGGCAGGCTCGCGGCATCACCCTGGCCGAGCTGAGCGAGACCACCGGCGTCTCGCTGAGCACCTTGTCCCGGCTGGAGTCCGGGCTGCGCAAACCCACCCTGGAGCTGATGCTGCCGCTGGCCCGGGCGTACCGGGTCCAGCTCGACGAACTGGTCGGCGCGCCGCCCACCGGCGACCCGCGGATCCATCCGCGCCCCTTCACCCGGCATGGGCAGACGTTCGTACCGCTGACCCGCCACCTGGGCGGGATGCACGCCTACAAGCAGATCATGCCGCCGTCCAAGGACCCCGGCGCGCGCCCGGCCCAGGCCACCCACGAGGGCTACGAGTGGCTCTACATCCTGTCCGGACGGCTCCGGCTGGCCCTCGGCGAGCACGATCTGATCCTGACCCCCGGCGAGGTGGTGGAGTTCGACACCCGCACCCCGCACGGTTTCGGCAATCCCGGGCCGCATCCGGTGGAGTTCCTCAGCCTGTTCGGCACGCAGGGCGAGCGGATGCATGTCCGGGCCCGGCCCGCGGATCCGCCGAACGGATGACCGGCTGCGGCCTCGGCCGGTACGGCGGTCGCCGGTCGGGTAGGCGTCGAGCGGGCGGACAGCGGGCGATCGGGCCCGGACCGCCGAAGCCTTCCGACTCGTCGGACCAGTGAAGGGAACGGCTCATGCAAGCGGTACTTGACGGAACGGTCATCGCGGACGCGTCCGACGCCGATGTGGTCACCATCGAGGGCAACTGGTATTTCCCGCCCGAGTCGGTGACCTCCCAGGCGCTCAGCCGGAGCGACACCCCCTACACCTGCCCGTGGAAGGGCGAGGCCCAGTACTACAACGTGCAGACCGGGGAGAGCTCGCACCCGGACGCGGCCTGGGCCTACCCCGAGCCGCCCGCGTCCGCGATCGGCCGGGTCGGGCGGGACTTCAGCGGCTACGTGGCGTTCGACAAGGTGGTGACCGTCGGCTGAGCGGCTGAGCGCCTGAGCGCCTGGGCGGCGGAGGCCGGCGACGGCGGCCGGCCCGGCCGGCCGCACCCCCGTCCGGCGGGCGGGCCGCTCAGTGCGGAGGCTCGGGCGCGGCGGCCGGGGTGGTCTCGCGGCGTACCACCAGGGCGGCGATGTCGTCGTCGAGTTCTCCGCTGCTGAAATCCAGCAACTGCTCGTGCAGCAGCCCGAGCAGTTTCCGGGAGGTCGCCGGGTCCTGGTCGCGGGCCCACCGCAGCAGCGGGAAGAACGCGCCGTCGCGGTCGCGGGTCTCGGTCACGCCGTCGGTGTAGAGCAGCAGCGACGCGCCGGGCGCCAGCAGGACGGTGTCCACGTGGTAGACGGTGCCGGCCGGATCGCCGCTGCCGACCAGCACGGCCATGTTCAGCGGCGGCGAGGGCTGCCGGGGCTCGACTTCCCGGATCTCCCCGTCGTGCAGCAGCAGGGGCGCCGGGTGGCCGAGGTTGAGCAGTTCGGCGCGGTCGCCGTTGGCCGGGATCTGGGCGAACACGGCGGTGGCGAACCGTTCCGCCTCGTCCGGCGCGGGCCGGGAGGCGCTGTGCCGGCCCAGGCTGGTGTCGAGGCGCCGGGCGAGCGAGACGAGGTCGGGTTCCTCGTAGGCGGCGTCACGAAAGCAGTTGGTGAGGGCGCTGGCGGCGCCCACGGCGGACAGGCCCTTGCCGCGGACATCGCCGATGACCAGCCGGACGCCGTACGGGGTCTCCAGCGCCTCGAAGAAGTCCCCGCCGATCCTGGCCTCCTCGGCCGCCGCCACATACAGCGACTCGATCCCGACCGCCCCGACCCGGCGCGGCACCGGGCGCAGCACCACCTCCTGCGCGGCGTCGGCGACCGACCGGACCCGTCGCAAGGTGGCCTCGCGCTTCAGCCGCACGTGGGCGGCGTACGCCGCCGCGGCGGTGACCGCGGCGAGCGCGGCGGCGGTGTAGCCGATGGAGTCCTCGCCGTAGGCGAGCTGCACGCCGACCACCACGGCCATGGTCCCCAGCCCCAGTGCGAGGGTCGCCGCGACCGACCACATCGACGCGGCGAGCGCGGGCGCGGCCGGCAGCAGCCGGCTGACGGCGAAGTCCTTGGGCGTGGACATCGCCAGGGCGCCGATGAGGGCGGTCAGCAGCAGGGGTGACAGCAAGGTGAGGTCCCACCACCGCTTCGCCGCTCGGTGGCGGCCGCGCCGTTCGGTCGTTGTCACGGGAGTGAGCGTATCGGGATGATCCGCCCATATCGGCCGCGGCGGGCGGCCACAGCCGCAACGCGTTCCCGGCGGGGCCGGCCGCCGGTCCGTGCGGGGCCGGTCGCGCACTTTCCCGGCGGGCGGCACCACCGCAACGCGTTCCCGACGAGGCCGGCCGCGCACTTCCCGGCGGGCGGCCACCACCGCAACGCGTTCTCACCGACGCCGGCCGCGCACTTCCCGGCGGGCGGCCACCACCGCAACGCGTTCTCACCGACGCCGGCCACCGGTTCGTGCGTGGCTGATCGCGCAGTTCCCCGCGCCCCTACGGGGCCCGGCACCACCTACCCCGGCGGCCAACCGCCGCAACCCCGCACCCACCGACGCCGGCCGCCGGTTCGTGCGTGGCTGGTCGCGCAGTTCCCCGCGCCCCTACGGGGCCCGGCACCACCTGCCCGGCGAGCAACCGCCGCAAACCGTGGCACCAACGCCGGCCACCGGTTCGTGCGTGGCTGGGCGCGGCCTGGCGGGGCACGAGTCACCGGCCGCTGGGGGGTGGGCCGTAAGGTGCTGAGGGTTGGTGGTGGGGGCGAGGGAAGGCGGTGGTGGGTGTGCGGGCCGTGGTGGTGGAGAGGTTCGGGGAGGCGGCGGAGGTGCGGGAGGTGGGGGATCCGGGGGCGCCGCCGGGTGGGGTGGTGGTGCGGGTGGCGGCGACGGGGCTGTGCCGGAGCGACTGGCACGGGTGGATGGGGCACGACGACGGCATCACGCTGCCGCACGTGCCCGGGCACGAGCTGGCCGGTGAGATCGTGGCAGTGGACGCCGCCGTGCGCGACTGGCGGGTCGGCGCCAGGGTCACCGTGCCGTTCGTCTGCGCGTGCGGGCGGTGTGCGGCCTGCGCCCGCGGCGATCAGCAGGTGTGCGAACGCCAGCAGCAGCCCGGCTTCACCCACTGGGGTTCGTTCGCCGAGTACGTGGCGCTGCACCGGGCCGACACCAATCTGGTGGCCGTCCCGGACGACATGTCGTACGTGACCGCGGCCTCGCTGGGCTGCCGGTTCGCCACCGCCTACCGGGCGGTGGTCGCCCAGGGCGGCGTGCGGCCCGGCGAGTGGGTGGCCGTGCACGGCTGCGGCGGAGTGGGACTGTCCGCGGTGATGGTGGCGGTGGCCGGCGGGGCGCGTGTCGTCGCGGTCGACACGGCGCCGGGCGCGCTGGAGCTGGCGCGGCGCTTCGGTGCGGCGGTGTGCGTGGATCCGGCCGCGGTGGGCGGTGACACGGCCGGCGCGGTCCGCGCGGCGACCGGGGGCGGCGCGCACCTGTCGCTGGACGCGTTGGGTTCCGCGGTGACCTGCGCCGCCTCGGTGGCCGGGCTGCGGGCCCGCGGCCGCCATGTGCAGGTCGGGCTGCTGCCGGCCGGCGGCGTCGCGGTGCCGATGGACCGGGTGGTCGCACTGGAGCTGGAGCTGCTCGGCAGCCACGGCATGGCCGCGCACGCCTACCCGGAGCTGATGCGCCAGGTCGCCGCCGGCGCCCTGCGGCCGGATCTGCTGGTGGGCGCGGTGATCGGACTCGATGCCGCCCCGGCCGCGCTGGCCGCGCTCAGCGGCGGCTCACCGGCGGGCATCACGGTGATCGAACCCGGGCGGGCTGCCTGACACCGGCACCGGCCCCGCGGCGCCGATCCGGCCGGGGACCGCGCGACCGGACCGGCCGGTTATTCGGCGGCGGCGCGGCGGCCGCGCTGTTACCGTTGAAGGCATGAAGGTCTTCCGCCGCACCCCCGCGACCGCGCGAGCGACCAGCTCGCCGGTTGCCGCCGCCTGACCTTCCCCCGTACAGACCGGCGACCGGAAACGGTTCGCCGGGCGCCTTCCCCCTTTGCTTCGTGGCGGCGTGTGCCGACGGCCTTTCCGGTGCCTGATCCGAAAGGTCCACCGTGGTGAACGCCTCGAAACCGCACCCCCACCCCCCGACGCCCCCGAGCCCGGCCGGCCCCCCGCCGACCACCCGGCAGGCCGTCGACACCTTCACCGGCTTCTTCCGCGAGCGGGGACACCGGCCCGTGCCCGGCGCCTCGCTGGTGCGCCCACCGGGCGACCCGGTGCTCTTCACCACCTCCGGCATGCATCCGCTGACGCCCTACCTGGAGGGCCGCCCCCATCCGCTCGGCCGCCGGCTGGTCGGCGTCCAGCGCTGCCTGCGCACCACCGACCTGGAGGAGGTGGGCGACCTCACCCATCTGACCGTCTTCGAGATGCTGGGCTCCTGGTCGCTGGGCGACTACGGCACCCGGCAGAGTCTGCGCTGGGGCCACGAACTGCTGGTCGGCGGCTTCGGCATCGAGCCGGGACGGCTGCACGCCACCGTGTTCGGCGGCGACGATCAGCTCGGCCCGGACACCGAGTCCCTGGCGGCATGGCACGAGCTGGGCGTACCGGTCGAGTTCACCCGCGAGGACAACTGGTGGTCCAACGGCCCCACCGGCCCCTGCGGCCCCGACTCGGAGATCTTCGTGTGGACCGGGGATGTCCCGCCGCACGGCACCCCCGGCAGCGACGACCGCTGGGTGGAGGTGTGGAACCACGTGATGATGCGCTACCACCGCTCCGAGGACGGCAGCCTCCGGCCGCTGCCGCAGCGCGGCGTGGACACCGGGATGGGCCTGGAACGGCTGGTGATGGTCCTTCAGGGCCGCCGCTCGGTGTTCGACATCGATCTGTTCGAGCCGTGGATGCGGACCCTGCCGGAGCTGTGGCGGCTCGACGGGCCGCAGTCGCGGCTGGTCGCCGACCATCTGCGCTCGGCCGCGGTGGTGATCGGCGACGGCGTACTGCCGGCCAGCAACGGCCGGGGCTATGTGCTGCGTCGGCTGGTACGGCGGGTGCTGACCACGCTGTGGCGGGACGATCCGGCCCGCACCCTGGGCGACCTGCCGGAGTCCTTGGTGGCCGGCACCTTGGACCACTTCGGCCAGCAGTGTCCGCCGGCCGCGGTCCGCGAGGTGCTGCTCGACGAGGAGTGCCGGTTCGCCGGGATGCTGGACCGGGGCCGCCGGCTGCTGGCCCGGCCGCGTTTTTCCGGGCCGCTGGACGAGGAGGACTATCACTATCTGCACGACACCCACGGGCTGCCGCGGGAGTTGATCGACCTGCTGCGGCCGGAGCCCGTCGCCCGCGGCTGAGCCGGGTGCTGGGAGCGGCTGGGCGCGGCTACGGGCTCGGCGGCGGGCTCCAGCCCGGCGCCAGGGCGCAGGACATGAAGTGTGTCCGCGCCCAGCGGTGCCAGACCTTGGCGTGGACGGCGCCGGCCCCGCGGGAGTACTTCGCGCACTGCGCGCAGCCTTCGCGGGGCACCGGCACCGTCCCGTGGTCGTCGAGATGATGCGTGGCCCAGCCGTAGAGGAAGGCACCCGGATTCGGGGTGTCCGGGTCCTTGAACCTGGCGGCCAACTCGGCGCAGCGCGCGCACTCCTGGCCCTCACCAACACCTTTGCTCACGCTGCCGAGCCTACGTCGCTCGGTGCCGCGGTGTGCCCGGATTCGGCCCACCGCCGTCGAACAGGCTTACGCGCTCGGACACAGCTCTGGCACGGCTCGCGTGACGCTCGGTGACTGCTCGCGGTCCCGGATCCGCGCCCCCGGGCCGCGCGCGGTTCACGGCTCCTGGACGGTGATCGCCCCGGCCGGGCAGAAGGCGGCGGCGTCGCGGACGTCGGCGTGCGTCCCGGCGGGCGGGCGGGGGTCGAGGAGGACGACGATGCCGTCCTCCTCCCGCTGGTCGAAGACGTCGGGGGCGGCCAGTACGCACTGTCCGGAGCCGCAGCACTTGTCCTGATCGGTGAGGACCCGCATGGTGATCGTGCCTCCTGGGGTGTCGGGGGAAGGTCGGGGCGCCGTCACCAGGCGACGGGCAGCGTGTGCACGCCGTAGACGAGCATGTCGGTGCGGAACCGGATCTGCTCGAAGGGCACGGCGAGCCGCAGGCCGGGCAGCCGGCGCAGCACGCTGGACAGCGCGACCTGCAGTTCGACCCGGGCCAGCGGCTGGCCGAGGCACTGGTGGACGCCGAAGCCGAAGGCGACGTGGCGGCGGGCGTCGCGCGAGACGTCCAGCGCGTCGCCGCCGGGGAAGGCGTCCTCGTCCCGGTTGGCGGCGCTGAGCATGCACAGCACCCCTTCGCCGGCCCGGATCGGCGTGCCGCCGACGGTGACGTCCTCGGTGGCCACCCGGGCGACCCCGCCCTGCACGATGGTCAGATAGCGCAGCAGCTCCTCGACCGCGCCCTGCACGGCGGCGGAGTCCCCGGCCCGGGCGGCGTCGCGCGGGCGCGCCAGCTGGTCCGGATTGCGCAGCAGGGCCAGGACGGACAGCGCCGTCATGTTCGCGGTGGTCTCGTGGCCGGCGACGAGCAGCAGCCGGGCCATGGCGGCGGTCTGATCGGCGGTCAGTTCGCCGCGGCCGGCCAGCCTGCTGAGGATGCCGTCGTCGGGCGCCGCGGCCTTGGCGTCGGCCAGCCGGGCGAGGTACCGGAGCAGGTCGTCCTGTGCCTGCCCGATCTGCTCGGGGCTGGAGGCGTGGTGCAGCAGGGTCCGGCTGCGGTCCTGGAAGAAGGCGTGGTCCTCGTAGGGCACGCCGAGCAGCAGGCAGATGACGACGGAGGGCAGCGGCAGCGCGAAGTCGGCCACCAGGTCGGCTTCGCGCCGCCCCTCGGTCATCCGGTCCAGCAGGCCGTCGGTGAGTTGCTGGATCCGCGGACGCAGCGCCTCGATCCGCTTGACCATGAAGTCGCCGGTCAGCATGCGGCGCAGCTGGGCGTGTTCCGGGTCGTCCATCCGGATGAAGCTGGGGTGGTGGGTGGTGAGGGCCTTGCGGCCGGCGGTGAGGAACGGGAAGCCGGGGCGGCTGGCCTCGGCACTGAACCGGGTGTCGCGCAGGACGGACCGGACGTCCTGGTGACGGGTGAGCAGCCAGCAGGACGAACCGTCCCACAGGCTCACCCGGGTGACGGGGTCCTTCTCGCGGGCCTGCTCGTAGGCCGGCGGCGGATCGAAGGGGCAGCCGCCCCGGGGGGCGGGGGCGGTGAGGATGACGGCGGGCTGTTGTCCGGTCAAGGCCATGGGGGCGCTCCTTCCGGAGGGACGCGTGGGGGCGCGCGGATGGTGCCCCGAAAAACTAGGTGCCTTGGGCACGTAACCTTTTGTCACGCTAGCCCGCCCCGTGAACCGGCGAAAGCGGGGAGCCGGGCCCGGGGCGAATCTGACCGGAATCCGCCGTTCCCGGTCCGGTCCCGGTGTCCGGGTTCGGGCTCGCGGGTTCAGGCTTCCGGCCCCGGGCCCCGGGCCCCGGGTTCACGGGTGGGCGGACCGGCGCGTGTCCGGCGGCCCGGCCCCCGTCAGGCCGGCAGGACGGCCAGCGAACCGGACAGCACCTGGAGCGATACGTGGTGCGCCGCGTCCGCCCGGCGCGGCACCTGGACCTGGACATCGGCGGAGGTCGCCGCGGTGGTCACCGCGTAGCCGCCGGCCGCGTCGGAAGGCAGCCGCAGCGTCATCGCGGCCGAGGTGGCCCGTACCGTCAGCGCGTCCGGCGGATCGGCGAACCCCAGGTCCGCGCTGCCCGAGGTGACCGTCACATCGGCCCGGGAGGGATGCAGGCCCTGCGCGGTGAACCGGTCGGAGGCGGTGGCGACCGTCAAGTCGCCCCCGAGGCGGGTCAGTACGGTCTCCCCCGAGGTCTGCCGCAGCCGCAGCCCGGTGTGCTCCGGCACCGTGAGGGCCAGGTCGCCGGCGCAGGGTGTGACGGCGCCGCCGGGGTCCTGGCAGCCGAAGGTCAGCACCCGCCGGCCGGTTGCCCCGGTGACGGCGGAACGGATCCGCGCGGGCACCCCGTCCCCGCGGTGGAAGCTGCCGGTGACGGTGTGCGCGTCGGCGTCGGCGGTGACCTGGATCCGGCCGGAGACGCCGTCGAGGACGACGAGGTCGGCGTCGCCGGCCCGGACATCGGTGAAGGTCCCGGCGTCGCCGTCACCGTCGCCGTCGCCCGGCCCGGCGGGGGCGCCGAGCCCGACGCCGCCCGGTCCCGGCGGCCCGACGTGGCCGCCGTGGGTACCGGTGACGACCAGGGTGACGATCACGGCCACGGCGAGCAGCAGCGCCACCACCAGCGCGGTCGGCCGGGCGGGGCGCCGTAGTGAACGGCCCACGGGTTCAGCGGTGTTCATGCCGCCCGCCTTCCCCGGGGCGCCGCGCCGAATCCCGCGCGCGCCCGGGCGCGGCCGGCCCGCCCATGACGAAGCCCCCGGCACGGAGAACGGCCGGGGGCATTCCGGGATCATCGACCCGGGGCGGAGGTCAGGCCGCGACGGTGCCCGACTCGGTGATGACGACCTTGGCGGTGGGGTTGCCGCTGCGCGTGCCCTTGCCCTCGATCTGCTTGACCAGCTCGGAGCCCTCGACGACCTCGCCGAACACCACGTGCTTGCCGTCCAGCCAGTTGGTCACCACGGTGGTGACGAAGAACTGCGAGCCGTTGGAGTTCGGGCCGGAGTTCGCCATCGACAGCAGGAACGGGCGGTCGTGCTTGAGCTTGAAGTTCTCGTCGGCGAACTTGGGGCCGTAGATGCTCTTGCCGCCGCGGCCGTCGCCGCTGGTGAAGTCGCCGCCCTGGAGCATGAAGTCCGGGATGACCCGGTGGAAGGCCGAGCCGGCGTAGCCGAAGCCGTGCTGGCCGGTGGCCAGCTCGCGGAAGTTCTGGGCCGTCTTGGGCACCACGTCGTCGTACAGGCGGAAGACGATCCGCCCAGCGGGCGCACCGTCGATGGAGATGTCGAAATACACGTTGTCCATGGGTCCCATCCTGACATCCCCGCCGGGTCCGGCGGACCACCGCCCCACCCCGGCCACCGGATTCCCGCTGGCCGGGGCAGGTTTGCCCGCTCTCCGGGTGGCGGCGGGCGCCGCGGTCAGGACACCTTGAGGACGACCTTCCCGCGCCGGTGCGGGCGGCCCAGCTCCTGGTAGGCGTCGGCGGTCCGGGCCAGCGGGAAGACCTGGGCGACCGGCGGGTCCAGCCGGCCCGCCGCGACCAGCTTCGACAGCTCCTCCAGGCCGGCCCGGTCGGGTTCCACCACGAAGAACACGCCGCGGGCGCCGCCCGGGCCGCTCTCCGCGGGCGGCGCGACCACGCTCACCAGCACCCCGCCCGGCCCCAGTACCTGCCATGAGCGGGTCTGGGTGTCCCCGCCGACCGTGTCGAGGACGAGGTCCGCACCGTCCGCGCCGCCGAGCCGCTCCTCGAAGCGCTCGGCGGCGTAGTCGATGACCCGCTCGGCGCCCAGGCCGCGGACGAAGTCGGCGTCGCGCGCGGCCGCGGTGGCCGTCACCGAAGCGCCGAGGGCGGCGGCGACCTGGACCGCGAAGGCGCCGACGCCGCCGGCTCCGCCGTGC
>NZ_FMCH01000341.1 GCF_900091855.1 Streptomyces sp. DvalAA-14 | reverse complement strand
CCGGCACGGCGCCCGGATCGTTCTCGACGCGGCTCAACTCGTCCCGCACCAGGCGGTGGACATCGCCGCACTCGACGTGGACTGGGTCGCCTTCTCCGGGCACAAGCTCTACGCGCCCTTCGGCTCCGGGGTCCTCGCCGGGCGCCCCGACTGGCTGCGGGACGCCCAGCCGTACCTGGCCGGGGGCGGCGCCACCCGCAAGGTCGCCCGCCGGGCCGACGGCCGGCTGGACGTCGAGTGGCACACCGCGATCGCCGCCCGGCACGAGGCCGGGTCGCCCAACGTCATCGGCGCCTACGCCATCGCCTCGGCGTGCCGGGCCCTGACCGAGGCCGGCTTCGACCGACTGGCCGACCGTGAGCGGCAGTTGCTCGCCCAGTTGCGGGACGGGCTGGCCGCCGTGCCGGAGGTGCGGGTGCTGTCGCTGTTCGGGCCGGACTCGGCCCGGGTCGGCGTGCTGTCCTTCGTCGTACAGGGCTGGAACAGCTCCCACTTCGCGGCGGCGCTCTCGGCGGAATACGGCATCGGGGTCCGCGACGGGCTCTTCTGCGCGCACCCGCTGGTGCGCACGCTGCTCGACAGCGCGCCCGACGAGCCCGGTGAGTGCGGGGCGCCCGACGCGGCGCCGGGGGAGCGGTCCCTCAACGCGATCCGGGTCAGCTTCGGGGTCGGCACGCCGGACGAGCACATTGCGCGCTTTCTCGCGGCGGTGAGGGCCCTCGTGCGCGAGGGCGCCCGCTGGAATTACGTCACCGAAAACGGCCGCTGCGTCCCGGCCCGCGACTAGCCCTCCACCCCCTCGCCCGGCGGGCCCCGGATCTGTCCTCAAGCGCCGGAGGGCTGGGTTTGGTCGCCCGGGGCGGTTTGTCCTCAGGCGCCGGACGGGCTGGAGTTGCTTGCCCCGCGCGGTTTGTCCTCAGGCGCCGGACGGGCTGGAGTTGCTTGCCCCGCGCGGTTTGTCCTCAGGCGCCGGACGGGCTGGAGTTGGTCGCCCCGCGGGGTTCGTCCTCAAGCGCCGGACGGGCTGGGGTTGCTCCGCCCGTCCTCGAGCGCCGGACGGCTCGAAAAATGAGCCCGTCCGGCGATTGAGGACACACGGTCCGCCGACCCGAGGCCAAAAAACAGCCCGTCCGGCGATTGAGGACACGAAAAGCTACGCGTCGAGGCCGATCGCGAACGCCGCCTCCAGGTCGTGCTGGGAATACGTCCGGAACGCCACATGCGTATCCGTAACCCGCACGCCCGGAATCTTGCTGATCCGCCCCGGAATGATGTCCGCCAGATCATCGTGCCGACCCACCCGGACCAGCGCGACCAGGTCGTAATTGCCGGTCACCGAGTAGACCTCGCTGACGTTGTCGAGCGCGGCGATGGACTCCGCGATCTCCGGGATCCGGTCGACAGACGTCTTGATGAGCACGATCGCGGTGATCACGACGGAAGGTCTCCTTGGGTCGGCCTGATGACGAGGCTCACCTTACGCCGTGGCCGATAGCACACCCATGCGCACAGGAAGCCGAAGGCGAAGCCCACCACGTGGGCCAGATAGGCCACGCCGGGGCCGCCCTTGGCGGTCTGCGCGGCCAGCCACTGGAGGACGAACCAGAAGCCGAGCACGACCCAGGCCGGGAAGCGCAGCGGGATGAAGAAGAGGAAGGGGAACACGCTCGTCACCCGCGCGCGGGGACAGAGGTAGAGGTAGGCACCCAGCGCCCCGGAGATCGCCCCCGACGCGCCGACCAGGCTCTGCGTGTCGTCCGGGTGGCCGAGTGCGAAGCCGTAGGTGGCCAGGTATCCGGCGGCGAGGTAGAAGAGGGCGAAGCGGATCCGGCCCATGCGGTTCTCGACGTTCTCGCCGAAGACCCACAAGAAGAGCATGTTGCCGATCAGGTGCACCCAGCCGCCGTGCAGGAACAGTGCGGTGAGGACGGACAGGAACGGTGATTTCCAGTAGGGGTGTGCGGCCGGGCAGCCGCTGGGCAGGACCAGCCGGGCGGGTGGGAGCTTGCCGTGGAAGAGCTCGGTGGGTACGACCCCCCAGTGGTCGAAGTAGACCGCCTGTTCGCAGATCAGCCGGTGGGCGCCGCCGTAGACCGAGGTGAAGCCGGACAGCGGACCCAGCAGGAACACCGCGGTGCACAGGCCGATCAGCGTGTAGGTGACGACCGGCGTGCGGCGGACCGGGTTCTTGTCGTACGCCTCGTGCACCGGGATGACCATGGACCGATGATGACGGAACGGACTTATCGGGCGTGGCTCGCCTCGCCGCAGCGCGGCGGACCGCCGAGGCCGTAGGGTGACCGGGACACACGCCCGTGGCCCGCACCGGTACGCCGGCGGCGACCGCCCGCCGAGCCGATCACGAGGTACCGAGCGGATCGACCCTCGCAGCGGGGACAATGGACACAGCAGACGGCGGCCGGAGGGATCGAAGGGGGCCGGGAGGACGCCGACGAACCGGACGGGAGTGACTGGTGGACGGTAGCGGCGGCGTACCCGACGCCGAGGCGGGCGACGGCGGCGCGGGCGAGCCCGCGCTGGACCGACCGCTGCCCGAGGGCGTACGGCACCGGGTCGTCGCCATCGCCGCGGACGCCTTCGGGGGCTTCACCTTCGCCGATCTGCCGGTTTCGCTGCGCCCTTATGCCCGTTTCACCCCCTCCCGGCGGGTGCGTTACGCGGCCACCGCGCTCGCCGCGGCCCTGGAGTCGGATGCCGGCTTCCGGCACAAGGTGGCGGCCAAGCTGCGCGAGTCGCAACCGGAGCTGACCGAGGCGCTGGACGGCTCCACCCCCCCGCCGGCCGCCGACCCGCTGGACGTGGCCGCCGCCGCCTACCTGCTGCGGCCCGTCGGCTGGGCCAAGCTGGTCGCCACCGCGGGCGAGGAGGCCCAGCGCGCCGACGCCGAACGGGCCGACGAGGAGACCCTGCGCGAGCTGGCCCGGCTGCGCGACGAGGTCGAGACGCTGCAGGCCCAGGCTCGCATCGAGGCCGCCCGGGCCCGCGCCGAACTCGACACCGTCCGCAAGGAGGGCGACGCGCTGCACCGCAAGCTGCGCGCCGCGCACAGCGACGTCAAGCGCGCCGAGGCCGCCCAGCGCAAACTCCAGGCGGAGCTGGACGACGTCCGTGCCGCCGCCGACCGGGAGCGGTCCGCCGCCGACGGCGAGGCCAGGCGGCTGCGGGCCCGGCTCACCGAGTCCGAGGCGGTGATGGAAGCCGGCCGCCGGGCGGTGCGCGAGGGCCGCAGTGTGGAGGACGTACGGCTGCGGCTGCTGCTGGACACCGTGCTGGACGCCGCCACCGGTCTGCGCCGCGAACTGGCGCTGCCGCCGCGCGACACCATCGGGGTGCGGCCCGCCGACACGGTGGACGCGGTGGCGCCCGGACAGCTCAGCGCCCGCGATGTCGCCAAGCGCGCGCTGTCCGAGACCGACCCGCAACTCCTCGACCAACTGTTGGCGTTGCCGCAGGCGCACCTGGTGGTGGACGGCTACAACGTCACCAAGACCGGTTATCCGTCGATGCCGCTGGAGAAGCAGCGGCTGCGGCTGCTCGGTGGACTGGCGGCGCTGGCCGCGCAGACCGGCGCCGAGGTCACCTGTGTCTTCGACGGCGCCGATCTGGACATGCCGGTGCTGCTCGCGCCGCCGCGCGGGGTGCGGGTGCTGTTCAGCAAGGCCGGGGAGACCGCCGACGAGCTGATCCGCCGGCTGGTGCGGGCCGAACCCCCGGGCCGGCAGATCGTGGTGGTCTCCGCGGACCGTGAGGTCGCCGACGGGGTGGCCAAGGCCGGGGCGCGTCCGGTGGCGTCCCTGCTGCTGCTGAAGCGGCTCGCGCGGGTCTGAACGCGGCGGCGCGGACCGGCCTTTGACGGTCCCTCGGCTCGGGCGGCACAGCGGGCGCCACAGCGGGCGTGATGGCGAACGTGATGGTGTACATGATCGCGTGCGATCGCCAACTCAGCGTTGTCCGGACCTTACCGCGCGTACGACGCACGTAAAGAATGTGCGAAGCGGTCGAGATTTTGCCTACAAAGATTTGAACCGATCACAGGAAGGTCACTAAGGTCAGGCCTCGAACCTCCGCGCAGTCGATCATCCAACCCGGATGGCGCTCGGAGGCCGCCCGCCAGCAGAAGCCGGTAGGCGGCTGAGGAAGAAGGAGCTCGCCTTCGTGGCGTCCCACCGTCGTCCCAAGCCGGCAACCCGCACCCGCGTGACCGTGCTGACTGCCACCGCCGCTGCCGCGGTCGCCCTTTCGTCGCAGGCCGCGAACGCGAGTCCGCAGCCCACCATCAAGGACGCCAAGGCCAAGGTGGACGCCCTCTACACGCAGGCGGAGCAGGCCACCGAGAAGTACGACGCCGCCAACGAGCAGCTGCACAAGCTCCAGAAGGACGCCTCCGGCCTCCAGGACCAGGTGGCACGGCAGCAGCAGCACCTGAACCAGCTCAGGGACGGCATCGGCACCCTCGCCGCCTCCCAGTACCGCAGCGGCGGCATCGACCCGACGATCCAGCTCTTCCTCTCGGGAAATCCCGACACCTACCTCCAGCAGGCGTCCACCCTGGACCAGCTCGGCTCGCTGCAGGCCAGCGCGCTGGAGCAGCTCCAGAACGCCAAGCGGAGCCTGGACCAGTCGCGCGCCGAGGCCACCAGCAAGCTGGCCGAACTCCAGAGCACGCAGACGGAGTTGGCCAAGCGCAAGACCGAGACCACGCAGAAGCTGGGCGAGGCCCGCAAGCTGCTCAACTCGCTGACCGCGGCCCAGCGCGCGGCGCTGCAGGCGCAGGACGTCGTCTCCGCCAGCCGGGCCGACGTCCGAGTGCCCATGAACGCCAAGGCCGCCACCGCCCGCGCCCAGGCCGCCTACGACGCGGCCGTGCGGGAGATCGGCAAGCCGTATGTCTACGGCGCGACCGGCCCCGGCTCCTTCGACTGCTCGGGTCTCACCTCCTGGGCCTACGCCCAGGCAGGCGTGTCGATACCCCGGACCTCGGAGGAGCAGGCCAACGCCGGTACCCGGATCTACTCCGAGTCCCAGCTCGGCGTCGGCGACCTGGTGATCTTCTACGGCGACTACCACCACGTCGGCCTCTACGCGGGCGGCGGCGTCGTGCTGCACGCGCCGAAGCCGGGTGCCTCGGTGCGCTACGAGTCGCTCAGCGACATGCCGTTCGAGTTCGGCGTCCGCATCTGACGGCGGCGCGGCCTGGGCACTACGACCCGGGCCGTACGGCGTTCGGGTGATCAACGTCCCGGCGGCGGCGCGGGCCGGGGCGTGTGACCTGCGGCGCGGCCTTCGGCGGCGGTACATCCGGGTCGCCGGTTCTTTGTACTCTTCGCCACCGCATGGTTACTGTCTGCTGCTGTGGCTTCCCATCGACGCTTTCCGCAGCCGGGCCTGGCCGCCCGTTCCACCCGCGTCACCGTGCTCTCCGCGGCGGCGGCGGCCACCGCGGCACTCTCCGGCGGCGCCGCGCAGTTCGCGGTGGCGGACCAGCCGGGCGCCCTGGACCACGCCGCCCAGGCGGACCGCCTCGACCGGCTCTACGAGCAGGCCGAGCAGGCCACTCAGCGCTACGACGCCGCCCAGGAGCGCACCGAGAAGCTGCGCGGTGAGCTGACCGCGCTCCAGGACCGGGCCGCCAGGGGCCAGCAGCGGGTCAACCGGCTCCGGGACGAACTCGGCGCCCTGGCCGCCTCCCAGTACCGCGACGGCGCCCTCGACCCGTCGCTGGAGCTGCTGCTGTCCGAGGACCCCGCCGACTATCTCGACCGCGCCGCCACCCTCAGCCGGATCGGCGACCAGCAGGCGGGGCAGCTGCGGCAACTCCAGGCCGCCGAGCAGACATTGGAGCAGCAGCGCCACCAGGCCGCCGCCAAACTCGGCCAACTGCGCCGCGCCGGGGCCCTGCTGCAGCAGCGCAAGAAGGCGGTGCAGCGCTCGCTCGCCGCCGCCCGGCGCATCCTCACCACGCCGCCCGCCGGCCCGGGCCGGGACGACTACCGCCCCGGCTCGGACCAGCGCGCCTCCCGCGGCCGGCCGCCCACCGAGCTCACCGACCTGCCCGCCTCCTCCGGCCGAGCCGCCCTCGCGGTGGCCGCGGTGCGGGGCGCGGTCGGCGCGCCCTATGTCTGGGGCGCCACCGGCCCCAACGCCTTCGACTGCTCGGGCCTGATGCTCTACGCCTACCGCCAGGCCGGGGTCGCCCTGCCGCGCACCTCCCAGGAGCAGTTGGACTCCGGCACGCACGTACCGCTGGACCAGGTCCGCCCCGGGGATCTGGTGATCTACCGGAGCGACGCCAGCCACGTGGGGATGTACGTGGGCGGCGGCCAGGTCGTGCACGCGCCCTACCCCGGCGCCCGGGTCCGGTACGACCCGGTCGGCATGATGCCGATCACCGCGGTGACCCGTCCGGCGGGCTGACCCGGGGCCGTACGATCGGGCGTGTGCCCGCGCTGACCGCCCGTCGTCCCAGGCTCGCCGCCGGA
>NZ_FMCH01000530.1 GCF_900091855.1 Streptomyces sp. DvalAA-14 | reverse complement strand
TGGCCGCGGCCTGGCGGGAGGCGGTCGACGCGGCGCGGGCCGCGCTGGCCGAGCCGGCGCTGGGACCGGTCGCGCGGTGGGGCGAGTTGGGCGCCTACCGGCTGCTGACCGCGCTGCCGCCCGGCGCGCCGCCGGACCCGGCGGTGGCCCCCCTGCTCACCGCGGCCCACCGCGAACTCGCCCGCACCGCCGAGGTGTTCCTCGACCACGCCGGCCAGGCCGGCCGCGCCGCGACCGCGCTCGCCGTCCACCGGCAGACGCTCTATTACCGGCTGTCGCGGATCGAGCAGCTGACCGGACTCGATCTCGACGACGGCGCGTCCCGTCTGCTGCTGCACATGGCGCTCAAGGCGGCCCGGCTGTAGGCACCGCGCGATCACGGAGAGCCGCCAGGCCGGGCTCCTTCCGCGGGCTCACAACAACGAGGCTCCCGTCGATCAGCTCGGTGTGCGCCGGGAGATCGGGGATGCGGTCGAGGTCGTCCAAACGTCAACGCCGCCCCCCGAGAGAGCAGGAGCGGCGTTGGCGTTTGGACGGCCGGACGGCGAATCCGCCCGGCCGGTCGGTCAATCGGTCAGTCCGTGAGGTTGACCGCCCGGGCGGATGTCGCACCGATCTCGCTGGCGATGTCGGCGAGCACGCCCGCCGGGATGGTGGAGTCCACGGTGAGCGCGACCAGCGCGTCGCCGCCCGCGGTGGAGCGGGCCACCTGCATACCGGCGATGTTGACGCCGACCTCGCCGAGGATGCGGCCGAGGGTGCCGACCACGCCCGGACGGTCGGTGTAGCTGAGGAAGGCCATGTGGTCGGCGAGCACCAGGTCCACGTCGTGGTCGCCGATCGCGACGATCTTCTGGATGTTCTTGGGACCGGCCAGGGTGCCGCCGATGGCGACCTCGGTGCCGTCGGCGAGCGTGCCGCGCACGGTGACCAGGTTGCGGTGGTTGGGGGACTCGCTGCTGGTGGTCAGGCGGACCTCGACCCCGCGCTCCTGGGCGAACAGCGGCGCGTTGACGTAGGACACCGTCTCGGCCACCACGTCCTCGAACACGCCCTTGAGCGCGCTGAGTTCGAGGATCTTGACGTCGTGCTGGGTGATCTCGCCGCAGACCTCGACATCGAGCCGGGCGGCGACCCCGCCGGCCAGCGCGGTGAAGATCCGGCCGAGCTTCTCGGCCAGCGGGAGCCCCGGCTTGACGTCCTCGGCGATCACCCCGCCCTGCACGTTCACCGCGTCCGGCACCAGCTCGCCGGCCAGCGCCAGCCGGACCGACCGGGCGACCGCGATGCCGGCCTTCTCCTGCGCCTCGTCGGTGGACGCGCCCAGGTGCGGGGTGGCCACCACGTTGTCGAACTGGAACAGCGGCGAGTCGGTGCACGGCTCCTTGGCGTAGACGTCCAGGCCGGCGCCGGCCACCCGGCCCTCCTTGAGCGCGGACGCCAGGGCCTCCTCGTCCACGATGCCGCCGCGGGCCGCGTTGACGATCCGCACCGACGGCTTGACCTTGTGCAGGGCCTCGTCACCGATCAGGCCGAGCGTCTCCGGGGTCTTGGGCAGGTGGACGGTGATGAAGTCGGAGGTCTCCAGCAGCTCGTCGAGCGTGAGCAGCTTGACGCCCATCTGGGCGGCGCGGGCCGGCTGCACGTAGGGGTCGTAGGCGACGACCCTCATCCCGAAGGCGGCCATCCGCTGGGCGACCAGCACGCCGATCCGGCCCAGGCCGACCACGCCGAGGGTCTTCTCGCTCAGCTCCACGCCGGTGTACTTGTTGCGCTTCCACTCCCCCGCCTTCAGCGCCGCGTTGGCGGGCGCGATGTTGCGGGCGGAGGCGATCAGCAGGCCGCAGGCGAGTTCGGCGGCGGTGACGATGTTCGAGGTGGGCGCGTTGACGACCATCACGCCGGCCTTGGTGGCGGCGGAGACGTCCACGTTGTCCAGGCCGACCCCGGCGCGGGCCACGACGCGCAGCTTGCGGGCGGCGGCGACGGCCTCCGCGTCGACCTTGGTGGCGCTGCGGATCAAGATGGCCTCGACGTCGGCGATGGCGGACAGCAGTTCGGCTCGGTCCGCCCCGTTGCAGTGCCGGATCTCGAAGTCCGGGCCGAGCGCGTCCACCGTGGCGGGCGACAGCTCTTCTGCGATGAGTACGACAGGCTTCTGGCTCACGTGGTCCTCACTTGTCCTTCGTGGGCGGCCGGTCCCGTTCGACCGCTCCAGGGAGGCGGGAATGGCATGCCGCGTGGAAGACGCACGACGCTGTGAGCCTGACGCGCTTGGTTTCAGCAGTGTATCGGCGGGCCTGAGCCACGCCTTTGCCGAAATGGAAGGATCACCCGGAGGGGTTGCGTCGCTTCGTACAAAGTCACCGGCTCACAGCATTCGGAGACTTGTACGAAGCGACGCCCGTACGAGGGACCACAGGCCCCCGCGGCGCACCCGGACCGGGCCGGAGGCGTTACGCCTCTTCGTCCACCCAGCTCATCAGCTTGCGGAGCTTCTTGCCGGTGGTCTCCAGCAGGTGGTTCTCGTCGGCCTTCTTGTACTCGTTGTACTTGGGCAGGCCGGCGTTGTATTCCGCGATCCAGGCGTTGGCGAAGGTGCCGTCCTGGATCTCGCCGAGGATCTTCTTCATCTCGGCCTTGGTGCCGTCGTTGATGATCCGCGGGCCCGAGACGTAGTCGCCCCATTCGGCGGTCTCGGAGACCGACCAGCGCATCTTCTCCAGACCGCCCTCGTACATCAGGTCCACGATGAGCTTCAGCTCGTGCAGGCACTCGAAGTACGCGATCTCCGGCTGGTAACCGGCCTCGACCAGCGTCTCGAAACCGGCCTTGACCAGCGCGGACGTGCCGCCGCAGAGCACCGCCTGCTCACCGAACAGGTCGGTCTCGGTCTCCTCGGTGAAGGTGGTCTTGATGACCCCGGCCCGGGTGCCGCCGATGCCCTTGGCGTACGACAGGGTCAGGTCGAAGGCCTTGCCGGTCGCGTCCTGCTCGACCGCCGCGATGCACGGGACGCCGCGGCCCTCCTCGTACTGGCGGCGCACCAGGTGGCCAGGGCCCTTGGGGGCGACCATGCAGACGTCCACGCCGGCCGGAGGCTTGATGAAGCCGAAGCGGATGTTCAGGCCGTGGCCGAAGAAGATGGCGTCGCCGTCCTTGAGGTTGTCCTTGATGGACTCCTCGTAGACGCGGGCCTGGATCGGGTCGGGCACCAGGATCATGATCACATCGGCCTCGGCGGCCGCCTCGGCGACCGGCAGCACCCGCAGGCCCTGCTCCTCGGCCACGGCCTTCGACTTCGAGCCCTCGTGCAGGCCGACGCGCACATCGACGCCCGAGTCGCGCAGCGACAGCGCGTGGGCGTGGCCCTGGCTGCCGTAGCCGATGACCGCGACCTTGCGGCCCTGGATGATGGACAGGTCGGCGTCGTCGTCATAAAACAGCTCGGCCACTTCGGGTCTCTCCTTGGATCGGGTTTACGGCCCACCGTACGACGGGCGGGCACGCGGTGGGACGGGGGTCTCGCCATCCGGATCGCCGGTGCGGCCCGGGCGGGCGCGCACCGGCGGCGCGGTCTACGCGGAGCGGTCGAGCGCGCGCAGCGAGCGATCGGTGATGGAGCGGGCGCCGCGGCCGATCGCGATGGTGCCGGACTGCACCAGCTCCTTGATACCGAAGGGCTCCAGCATCTTGAGCATGGCCTCCAGCTTGTCCGCGCCGCCGGTCGCCTCGACGGTGACGGCCTCCGGGGAGACGTCCACCGTCTTGGCGCGGAAGAGCTGGACGATCTCCACGATCTGCGAACGCGTCTCGTTGTCGGCCCGCACCTTCACCAGAACGAGTTCACGGGCGACGGCCGCCCCCGCGTCGAGTTCGACGATCTTCAGCACATTGACGAGCTTGTTGAGCTGCTTGGTGACCTGCTCCAGCGGCAGCTCGTCGATGACATTGACGACGATCGTGATGCGGGAGATCTCGGGGTGCTCGGTGGTGCCGACCGCGAGGGAGTCGATGTTGAAGCCGCGACGGGAGAACAGCGCGGTGATCCGGGCAAGGACACCCGGTTTGTTCTCCACCAGGACGGAGAGCGTGTGCTTGGACATTGTCGTCGTTCCTTTTCTGTGCCGGGCTCAGTCGGCCAGGCCGTCGCTGAAGTCCGGGCGCACGTCGCGCGCGGCCATGATCTCGTCGTTGGAGGTGCCGGCCGCGACCATCGGCCAGACCATGGCGTCCTCGTGCACGATGAAGTCGACCACCACCGGCCGGTCGTTGATCGCGTTGGCCTTGGCGATGACCGCGTCCAGCTCCTGGGGCGACTCGCAGCGCAGCCCGACGCAGCCCATGGCCTCGGAGAGCTTCACGAAGTCCGGGACCCGGGTGCCGCGGTTCTCGATGGAGCCGACGCCCTGGGTCGAGCCGGGGACGCTCTCGGCGCCGGAGTGCAGCACCGTGTTGGAGAACCGCTCGCCGTAGAAGAGGTTCTGCCACTGGCGGACCATGCCCAGCGCGCCGTTGTTGATGATGGCGACCTTGATCGGGATGTTGTTCAGCGCGCAGGTGGTGAGTTCCTGGTTGGTCATCTGGAAGCAGCCGTCGCCGTCGATCGCCCACACGGTGGCGTCGGGCCGGCCGGCCTTGGCGCCCATCGCGGCCGGCACCGCGTAGCCCATGGTCCCGGCGCCGCCGGAGTTGAACCAGGTGGCGGGCTTCTCGTACTTGATGAACTGGGCGGCCCACATCTGGTGCTGGCCGACCCCGGCGGCGAACAGGGTGTTGTCCGGGGCGAGCTGGCCGATCCGCTCGATGACCTGCTGCGGCGACAGACTGCCGTCGGCCGGCTGGTCGTAGCCCAGCGGGTAGGTGTTCCGCCAGAAGTTCAGGTGCTCCCACCAGCCGGTGTAGTCGCCCTTGTGGCCGGCCTCGTGATCGGCCTGGACGGCGACGATCAGATCGGCCAGCACCTCGCGGGCGTCGCCCACGATCGGCACGTCGGCGGTGCGGTTCTTGGAGATCTCGGCCGGGTCGATGTCGGCGTGCACGATCTTGGCGTGCGGCGCGAAGGTGTCCAGCCGCCCGGTGACCCGGTCGTCGAAGCGGGCGCCCAGGGCGATGATCAGATCGGCCTTCTGCAGCGCGGTCACCGCGGCGACATCGCCGTGCATGCCCGGCATGCCGACGTGCTGCGGGTGGCTGTCGGGGAAGGCACCCAGTGCCATCAAGGTGGTGGTGACCGGGGCGCCGGTCAGCTCGGCGAGGATGCGCAGCTCGGCGGTGGCGCGGGCCTTGAGCACCCCGCCGCCGACGTAGAGGACCGGGCGCCTGGCCTCGTTGAGCAGCCGGGCCGCCTCGCGGATCTGCTTGGCGTGCGGCTTGGTCACCGGGCGGTAGCCCGGCAGGTCCTGCTGCGGCGGCCAGGAGAAGGTGGTCTGGTTCTGCAGCGCGTCCTTGGCGATGTCGACCAGCACCGGGCCGGGCCGGCCGGTGGCGGCGATGTGGAACGCCTCGGCGATGGTGCGCGGGATGTCGTCGGCCTCGGTGACCAGGAAGTTGTGCTTGGTGATCGGCATGGTGATGCCGCAGATGTCCGCCTCCTGGAAGGCGTCGGTGCCGATGGCCTTGGAGGCGACCTGCCCGGTGATGGCGACGATCGGCACCGAGTCCATGTGCGCGTCGGCGATCGGCGTCACCAGGTTGGTGGCGCCCGGGCCCGAGGTGGCCATGCAGACCCCGACCCGGCCGGTGGCCTGGGCGTAGCCGGTGGCGGCGTGGCCGGCGCCCTGCTCGTGGCGGACCAGGATGTGCCGGACCTTCACCGAGTCCATCAGCGGGTCGTAGGCCGGCAGGATCGCGCCACCGGGGATGCCGAATACCGTGTCGGCGCCGACGGCCTCGAGAGAGCGGATGAGGGACTGCGCGCCCGTCATCCGCTCGGCGGGGGCGGCGGGCGCCGCGCTGCGGGTCCGCGGCTGCGGATGGTGGGACCCGGTGGCCTGCTCGGTCATCTGCGTTCTCTTCTCTCGAAGATGAGGGTGCTGAGAGGGTGCTGCGAAGGTGGTGCGGGGTGGTGCGGGGTGGGGCTGGGGATGCGGCACGGTGCCGCGGGGTGCTGGAGGGTGCTGGGGGTGCTGCGGGCAACAAAAAACCCCTCGTGCCGGGAGGCAAGCGAGGGGAGCGCGTCGGTGGGGTGCGAGGCGGTGCCGCCCCGTTCAGCCGACGCGCTTTCCAAGTACGAGAATTCGGTTGCGCATGGCGATGACCCTCCTCCCGTCCCCTGCCGGGTGTCAAGCCGGTGGGACGGGCGTCTCAGCATTTGACCGCCGGGCGGGCACCGGCAGGGGGCGTGCGCTGAGCTGTTCACGCGGGGTCTCCCTCGGTACGGGGTAGCCGCCGCGGGTCAGCGAGCCACGCAGCCGGTGTTCGTCCAGCGGGCCGGAGAAGGCCATGCCGAGGCCCTGCAGACAGCCCATCTCGCGCAGCGTCTGCACCTGCTCGGGGCGGTCCACGCCCTCGGCGACGGTACGGATGCCCAGGTCGGCGGCGATCCGCAGCAGACCACCGGTGATCTTGTGCAGCCGGCCGGACTCGACCAGGCCGTCGGTGAAGACGCGGTCGAGCTTGACCACGTCCACCGGCAGGGTGCGCAGCGCGACCAGCGTGCCGAACCCGTTGCCGAAGCCGCCGAGCGCGATGCGCACGCCGAGCCGGCGCAGCGCGCTGAGCCGCCGCTCCAGCTCCTCCGGCGCCACTTGCGGGTCGCCGCCGGTCAGCTCCAGGATCAGACCGCCCGGGGGCAGCTGGTGGCGGTCCAGCAGATGCTCGACCTTGCTGTCCGGCAGCCGGCGCGCGGGCAGCCGTACGGTCACCGGGACCCGGTGGCCGGCGCCGTAGCGGAGCGCGGCCTGCTCGACTGCCTGCTCCAGCAGCCACCGGCCGACATCTAAGCTCCGGTCGGGGTCCTCGGCGGCCCGCAGGAATTCGGCCGGGGTGAAGAGGATGCCCTGCGCGGACCGCCAGCGGGCCTGCGCCTCGACGCCGGAGATCCGGCCGCCGGACAGCTCCACCACCGGCTGGTGCAGCACGGTGAACTCGCCCTCGTGCAGCGCCCGGTGCAGGTGTCCGGCCAGCTCGGTACGGCGCAGCACATCGGACTGCATCTGCGGGGCGTACAGCTCCACCTGTCCTTTTCCGGCCTGCTTGGCGCGGTACATCGCCAGGTCCGCGTTGCGCATCACCTCGGTCGGGGTGGCGCCGGCCTCCGCGAAGGCGATGCCGATGCTGGCGCCGACCCGGACCTCACCGCCGTCCAGCCGGTAGGGGGCGGACAGCACGGTCCGCAGCCGGTCGGCGATCTCCCGGATCTGGCGTTCGCGCACCCCCGGATCCGCGCCGTCGGGCCCGGTGATCAGGGCGGCGAACTCGTCCCCGCCGAGGCGGGCCGCGCTGTCGCCGACCCGCAGGGCGTCCTGGAGCCGGCGGGCGGCCTGGATCAGCAGGTCGTCGCCGGCCTGGTGGCCCGCCGTGTCGTTGACCGCCTTGAAGCCGTCGAGGTCCACGTAGAGCACCGCGGGCCGGCCGTCGCCGGCCCGGCGCCCGGCGAGCGCCCGGCCGACGCGTTCGGTGAACAGCGCCCGGTTGGGCAGGTCGGTGAGCGGGTCGTGGGAGGCGTTGTGCTGCAACTGGGCCTGCAGGCGGACCCGCTCGGTGACGTCCCGGCTGTTGAAGATCAGTCCGCCCTGGTAGCGGTTGACGCTGGATTCGACGTGCAGCCAGTCGTCCCTTCCGTCCCGGCCGTCCCGCCGGTCGCGCGGGCCCCGGCCGCGCCCGGAGCGGATGCGGCACTCGATCCGGGTGGCGGGCTCCTCGCTGGCCGGGGCGGCCAGGAAGCGGCGCACTTCGTGCAGGACCCGCCCCAGGTCGTCGGGGTGGATGTGCGCGGCCAGTTCGGTGCCGACCAGCTCTTCCGGATCGCGGCCGTAGACGCCCTGCGCGGCGGGACTGACGTAGCGCAGCACTCCGGTGGGCGCGGCGATCATGATGACATCGCTCGACCCCTGCACCAGGGAGCGGAAGTGGTTCTCCTTCTGGGCGAGTTCCTGGGTGAGGGAGATGTTGTCGAGCAGCATGATGCCCTGCCGGATCACCAGGGCCAGCACCACGGTGGCCCCGGTGAACAGCACCACCCGGTCGCACTTCTGGCCGGTGATGACGTTGTAGAGGATGCCGAGGGTGCAGATCGCGGCCGCCAGGTACGGAGTGAGGGCGGTGAGCGAGCCGGCCGAGGTGCGGGTGGCGGCGCCGGGCTTCCGCTGCGGCTGCGTCCGGGCGCCGACCCAGGGCGCGTGCGCCATCAGCATCGCGCCGGCGAACCAGCCGGCGTCGAGGATCTGCCCGGAGCGGTAGTGCGCCCGCAGCAGCGGGGAGGTGAACAGCGCGTCGCACAGCACGGTCAGCGCGAGCGCGGCCAGCGCGGTGTTGACCGCGGCGCGATTGACCGCCGAGCGGCGGAAGTGCAGCGCGAGCACCATGCTGACCAGCACGATGTCCAGCAGCGGATAGGCCAGCGACAGCGCGGTACGGGCGGTGCTCGGGCCGTCCCAGCGGGCGGCGTGGGCGAGCGCCAGGATCCACGACAAGGTCAGCAGCGAGCCGCCGATCAGCCAGGTGTCCAGCGCCAGGCAGACCCAGCCGGCCCGGGTCACCGGGCGCTTGGCGAGCACCAGCAGGCCGATGATGGCGGGCGGGGCGAACATCAGGAAGCAGAAGTCGGCGGCCGAGGTCTGCGGCACGGGCTCGCGCAGCACGACCTCGTACCACCCCCAGATCGCGTTGCCGAGGGCGAGCATCGCGGAGGAGAAGGCAAACAGCAGCCAGGCCGGGCGGTGCTGGCCGGCCACCCGGCGGGCGTACAGCAGCGCCGAGACGGTGGCGGTGGCCGAGGCGGCGGACAGCCCGAAGTCGCCCATGATCAGGGCGACTTCGGTGGAACCCCAGCCGAGGGCGGCCCCGGTGGTGTAGCCGGCGCAGAGCAGGGCGACGAGGAGTTGGGGAAGCGGTCCGCCGCGCCCGCCCCGGGCGGAAGGCGCGGCGATCGCCGCCTTCGCGACGGCGCTTCCGGTGACGCTGCCGGCGGCACTTGCGGCAGCACTTCCGGCGGCGCCGCCGGCCGCGCTCGCGGTGACGCTGGCGGCGCCGCTCCCGGTGACGCTGCCGGCCGCGCTCACCGCGTGCTCCACTGCCGTCGCTGCCCTTGGTGCGGTCGATGCGATCGATACGGTCGATGCGTCCGGTGCGGCCCGGCCGGCCGCGGGGTGGTCAGGTGTGCGCGGTCCATCGCCCGTCGCCCCCCTTACTTGCTCGTCGTCCACAGCGCCGCGATCGCATCCTCACGTCGCCGCGTGCCCCCGGAAACGGACGATACACCAGAATTGTCACTCAGCGATAGGTCTCCTCTACTGTGTGTAATCGTACGAGAGTTGGTGGACACGGCGTGCAGTCACCGAGTGCCGCGCCGGCGGCTTCCCGGCCGCCTCCCGGTCCGCCGCCCGGCTCCGCTCAGGTGGTCGCGACGACGTTCTCCAGCGGCTCCCCGCGGGCGAAACGTTCGAGCTGCCCGCGGATCAGCCGGTGCGCCCGGGGCCGGAAGGCCGAGGTGCTGCCGCCGACGTGCGGGCTGATCAGCACACCGGGCGCGTGCCACAGCGGGTGCCCGGCCGGCAGCGGCTCCGGGTCGGTGACATCCAGTGCCGCCGTCAGCCGGCCGGTCTCGGTCTCGGCGAGCAGCGCCTTGGTGTCCACCACCGGGCCGCGGGACATGTTCACCAGCAGGGCGCCGTCCTTCATCGCCGCCAGGAACGGTCCGTCCACCAGTCCCCGGGTCTGCTCGGTGAGCGGCGTGGTCAGCACCACCACATCGGCCCCGGGCAGCAGTCCGGGCAGTTCGCCCAGCGCGTGCACCGGCCCGCGCGGTCCGGTCCTGGCGGTCCGGGCGACCCGTATCGTCTCGCAGGCGAAGCCCGCCAGCCGGTCCTCGACGGCCGCCCCGATGGAGCCGTAGCCGACGATCAGCACCGTGCGGTCGGCCAGCGCCGGATAGAAGCCGGCGTACCACTTCTCGTTGTCCTGGCCGCGCACGAAGCGGGGGATACCGCGCAGCGAGGCGAGGATCAGCGCGACGGCGAGTTCCGCGGTGCTCGCCTCGTGCACGCCCCGGGCGTTGCACAGGCGCACGCCCGGCGGGAGCCGGTCCAGGTGCGGGGCGATGGAGTCGACGCCGGCGCTGAGGGTCTGGACGACCCGGACGTTGCGCATCCGGGACAGCGGCCGGGCGCCGGCCTCCGGGCCCTTCATGTAGGGGACAACGTAGAAGACCGCCTCGGCGGGGTCGGCGGGAAAGTCCTGGTCGACGCCGTCCCAGTACACGTAGCGGAAGGTGTCCGGCAGCCCGCCGACCTCCGCGGGCGGGACGGAGAGCCACACCTGGGGACGGTGGTCCCCGTCACCGGTGGCGCCGGGGATGCTTTGGCCTTGGGTTGAATCGGTCATGGTCAGGAGGCTATGGCACAGTGTGGGCGGCGCAAGGAGGTCACACGGGTGGAGCGCAGGACGGTCGGGGCGGCAGCACTCGCGGTGGGCGCGGTCGGCCTCGGGTGCATGCCGATGAGTTGGGCGTACAGCACGTCACGGCAGGGCGGCGAGGAGTCACTGCGCGCGGTGCACACCGCACTCGACCACGGGACGACATTGCTGGACACGGCCGACATGTACGGGCCCTTCACCAACGAGCTGTTGCTGGGGCGGGTGTTGAAGGAGCGGCGGGCCGAGGCGTTCGTGGCCACCAAGTGCGGGCTGCTGGTCGGCGACCAGCACATCGTGGCCAACGGCCGCCCCGGCTACGTGCGACGGGCCTGCGACGCGTCGCTGCGGCGGCTGCAGACCGACACCATCGACCTCTACCAGCTGCACCGGGTGGACCCCGAGGTGCCGGTGGAGGAGACCTGGGGCGCGATGGCCGAACTGGTCGCGGCCGGCAAGGTGCGGGCCCTCGGGCTGTGCGCGATGGGGGCGCGCGGTGACCGCCGTACCGGCGCGGCGCTGCACGACGAGACGATTCGCCATCTGGGCCGGGTCCAGCAGGTGTTCCCGGTCAGCAGCGTGCAGGCGGAGCTGTCGGTGTGGGCCACCGAGGCGCTGGACGAGTTGCTGCCGTGGTGCACCGCCCGCGGGATCGGCTTCCTGGCCGCCATGCCGCTGGGCAACGGCTTCCTCAGCGGCACGCTCACCCCCGGCGGCGGCTTCGAGCCCGACGACCTGCGCGCCCGGCACCCGCGCTTCACCGCGGAGATGATGGCCGCGAACCAGCCGATCGTGGTGGGGCTGCGCCGGGTCGCCGAGCGGTACGGAGCCACCGCCGCGCAGGTGGCTCTGGCCTGGACACTGGCGCAGGCACCCGGGGTGGTGCCGGTGCCGGGCACGAAGTCCTCCCGCTGGAGCGCGGAGAACGCGGGCGCGGCGGCGCTGGCGCTGAGCGGGGCGGATCTGGCGGAGATAGCGGAGCTGCCACCGGCGCGGGGGTCATGGGACTGACCGGTACGCCCGGGGCAGCAGACCGGCCACCCGGCCGC
>NZ_FMCH01000317.1 GCF_900091855.1 Streptomyces sp. DvalAA-14 | reverse complement strand
GCACGAGCGGTGGCCGCCGCGGTGACCGAGCCCGTCGAAGCCGCCCGGCACCTGGCGCTGGCCCGGCCGGAGGAGGACGCGGCCACCTCGGCCGCCCTGATCGACGCGGCGCATGCCGCCCGCAAGCGCGGCGAACCGGAGGCGGCCGCCGAACTCGCCGCACTCGCCGTCCGCAGAACGCCCGCGACCGAACCGGCCGATCGCGATCAACGCCTGCTGGACGCGGCCGACTTCGCGTGCGACGCGGGGCGGTGGGCGGAGTCCGAGCGGGCCGCGCGCGCGGTGCTCGCCGGATCGGACCGCGCCCGCTGCCGGGTCCGCGCCCGGCTCGTGCTGCTGCGCAGCGCCGGGCAGGCCCTGCGCGACCACGCCGGACTCATCGAGGACGGGTTGCGGGAGGCCGCCGGCGCCCCCGAGTTGGAAGCCGCGCTGTACCACTGGGCGGCCATCCGCGGCCTGTTGACGGGCGCGCTGGACGAGGCGGCCCGGTACGCGGGGTACGCCGCCGACCGCGCGGCCCGGGCCGGGGACAGCGGCACGCGGATCGCCGCGCTGTCCACGCTGGCCCGGGTGCGGTCGCTGGCCGGCGAAACCGGCGCCGCCGAGGCCGCGTTGGCCCAGGCGGTGCGCCTGGCGGGCAGCGGCCCGCAGAGCCGGGGCCTGATCCGGATGCGCGCGGTGCTGGCCCTGGACTGCGACCGGGTGGTCGACGCCCGTCGCGAACTGGTCGAACTCCTGGCGGAAACACGGGAGTCGGACGCGGTGGAGTCCACCATCGCCTCATGGGTGGCGCTCACCCGCGCCCATGTGCGCGCCGGGGCCTGCGGCGAGGCCGTGCGCACCGCCGAGCGCTGCGGCCAGGTCGCCGCGCGGGCCGGTCTGACGTCCGCGCCGGCGCTGTACGCGGCCGCACTGGCCCAGACCTTCGGCGGTACGGCGGCGGAGGCGCGGCGGCTGGCCGTCCGGGCCGTGGAGGCCTCCGAACAGGACGGCGACCAGCTCTTCCTGCTGCGGGCGCTGGCGGCGCTCGGCCAGGCGGCGCTGTTCACCGGCGAGCGGACGCACGTGGCGGAGGCGGTGGAGTCGCTGCGCCGGGTGGCCCGGATCGGGGCCTCGATGGGCGCGGCCGATCCCCCGCTGCTGGGCTGGTCCGCCGACCTGGCCGAGGCGCTGGTGGCGCTGGGCGAGACCGGGGCGGCGGACGAGGTGCTGCGGGACGCCTACCGGCAGGCCGGCCGGATGCCCGGCAGCGTCCTCGCCTCGCTGGAGCGCGCCCAGGGGCTGCGGGAGGCGGCCGGCGGCCGGGTCGCGGAGGGCGCGGCGCTGCTGCGGGCCTCGGCCGAGCGGCTGCGTCCGCTGGATCTGCCGGTGGACCTGGTCCGGACACTGACCGCGCTCGGCGCGGTCGAGCGCCGGGCCCGGCACCGGACGGCCGCACGGACGGTGCTCGGCGAGGCGCTGCGACTGGCCCGGCTGGCCGGCGCGTTGCCGCTCGCCGAGCGGGCCGCGGCCGAACTCGCCCGGGTGGACGGGCCGGTGGGCGCCGCGGGGAGTCGCCGTGCTGACCCCGGCCGAGGCCAGGATCGCCGAACTCGTCCGCGGCGGGGCGACCAACCGGGAGGTGGCGGCGCAGCTGTTCATCAGCGTCAAGACGGTCGAGGGCACCCTGTCGCGGCTCTACCGGCGGTTCGGGGTGCGGTCGCGCACCGCGCTGGCGTATGCGATGGCTTCCATGCCCCGGGTGTCTCAGGAAACGCACCCTTAACAACAGCAGCAAGGGTTACCACGCTTACGCGGCGTCACACCGGTCCCTAGCGTGGGACCGGCCCCGAACCAGGGGCCCAGACCCCGCATGGAGGACCTTCGTGACCCTACGTCTGAGGCTGCTCGCCGCTGCCGCCACCCCGGCCCTGCTGCTCGCCGCCGTCCCCGCCGCGTACGCCGCCACCGCGCACCCGGCCACCGCCCGCACCGCGCTGTCCGGCGACGTGCTGACCGGGCTGAACGCGCACGCCGTACGCACCGGCGCCGTCGCCTCCACCGACCGCATATCCGTGGCGGTCAGCCTGACGTCCCGCGACGACCAGGCCCTGGACGCGTTTGTCGCGCAGGTCAGCAACCCCGCGTCGGCCGGCTACGGCCACTACCTGACGAAGGGTCAGTTCGCCGCGCGCTTCGGCCGCAGCGACGCCGACGCCAAGAAGGTCACCGACTACCTGCGCTCGCAGGGGCTGACCGTCGGCACCGTGCACTCCGGCAACCTGGTGATCGACGCCACCGGCACCGCCGCCCAGGTGGAGAAGGCGTTCGGCACCAGCCTCTCGGCCTGGAAGGACGCCGCCTCCGGACGCTCCTTCTACGCCAACGACGCCGCGCCCTCGCTGCCCGGCTCAGTGGCCTCCCTGGTCAGCGATGTGTCGGGCCTCAACAACCAGGCGCGGCTGCACCACCAGGCGCCCGCCTCCGTCACCCCGCACAACGGTCCCGGCGGCGGCTACACCCCGGCCCAGATCAAGGGCGGCTACAACGTCTCGGGCAGCTCCACCGGCAGCGGCCAGCAGATCGCGCTGCTGGAGTTCGACGGTTTCCAGCAGTCCAACATCACCGCGTACGACAGCCACTACGCGCTCAGCTCGTCGGCCCCCACCGTGCACAAGGTGGACGGCGGCTCCGGCGCGCTCGGCGACGGCCAGGTCGAGGTGGAACTCGACATCGAGGTGCTCAACGCGATCGCCCCGGCCGCGAAGGTCACCGTCTTCGAGGGTCCCAACTCCGACGCGGGCGAGGTCGACACCTACCAGGCCATCGTGGACAGCGGCATCCCGGTGACCTCCATCAGCTGGGGCGCCGCCGAGACGCAGCGCACCACGGCGAACATCAACGCGGTCGACGCCGTCTTCAAGCAGGGCGCGGCCGAGGGGCTGGGCTTCTTCGCGGCCTCGGGCGACAGCGGCTCCGACGACGCGGGCACCGGCGGCACCTCGGTCGACTACCCGGCCAGCGACCCGTACGTCACCGGCGTCGGCGGCACCACGCTGACCGTCACCTCCGGCAACGCCTGGAGCCGGGAGACCGCCTGGTCCGGCGGCGGTGGCGGCAAGTCCGGCGTGTTCGCCATCCCCAGCTGGCAGACGGCCGTCCAGAAGAGCCAGGGCGGCGGCAAGCGGCAGGTCCCCGATGTCGCGGCGCTGGCCAACCCGTCACCCGGGGTGTCCATCTACTCGCAGGGCCGCTGGGGCCAGGTCGGCGGGACCAGCGCGGCGGCGCCCGAGTGGGCCGGCTTCGCGGCGCTGTACAACCAGCAGGCCGCGGCGGCCGGCAAGGCCCGGCTCGGGTTCGCCGACCCCGCGCTGTACTCCGCGAGCGGCACCGGTTTCCACGACATCACCAGCGGCAGCAACGGCGCCTACTCCGCGGCCGCCGGCTGGGACTTCACCACCGGCTGGGGCTCGTACAACGCGGCAACGCTGACGGCGAAGCTGCTGAGCCGGTGAGCTGACCGCCGCGGTCCGGGGGACGCGCGGGGCGGGGCCCGGGTACGCGGGGTGCGTACCCGGGCCCCGACCGCGGTGACGCGAGAGGCACGAGGGCCGCGGAACCGCTTCTGTTGAAGGAGAGAAAGCGTCCCGGGCCGGTTATCGGGAATTCGGTCCGTGTGACTGCCAATCAGATGGCGAGCGAACGCTACCAGGAGTAGTCACCACTCCCAAAGAACTCCTTATACGAGATCTCCGTCTCACTTATTGGGCAGAGCCGACGAAAAAACATTCTTCATACATATGATCGGGCGACAGCCCCCGTTCGGACGGGTTACCGGAAGGTGCCCCGCCCGCGAAGACCACGACCAAGCGAGTCACGCATGCCCGTACTTCCCCGCGCCAGCGCGCAGACCATCGACGGCGCACACGCCGGGTGGGCTGCGTGGTGTGCCTCCCGGCTGGCCGCCGTGACCGCGCCCACCGGAGACCTGGCGCTCATCGAGACCCGGTGGCTGCCGGAGGGGCGGCAGCCCTCGGTGGCGGACGCCGGGGCCGGGCTGCCCGCGGGCCGCACCGTCACCGGGGTGCGCCGGACCGACATCCTCACCGGCGAGCCCGAGTACGCACTGCGCTTCTGGGACGCCCACTCCCCCGCGATCGAGCACTTCGAACGGATCGACACCTTTCCGTTCCACCCGGACTGGGTGATCGAGGCCACGTACTCCCCGGCCCCGGACGGCCGCCGTATCGCCTTCGAGCACATCCGCGACCACGGGGACTCCCGCCGGCTGCCCGTCCCCGGCGACATCCACCTCGCCCTGGACGGGACGGACTACACCCTCCACGCCTTCGACGACGACGGAACGCTGCTCCTGGTCTTCGGCGACCCGACGAACGGCGCCGGCACCTACGGCGGCGGCCGCTTCCTGTTCGTCCAGCACACGCCGGACAGCGAGCGGGTCGTGCTCGACTTCAACCGCGCCTTCGTACCGCCGTGCGGATTCTCCGCTCAGTACAACTGTCCGATGCCGCCGCGGCAGAACCGCTTCCACCTGCCCGTCGAGGCGGGCGAGAAGCTCCCGGTCTTCCGCGACGGCTTCACCGCGTACTGAGTCCCACGACAGACCCACCGGCCGGACCCCGCCCGCCAGGGCCGTCCGGCCTGCGATCAGGAGAACGAAGTGAACACCAAGACCGCGCCGGTCCTCGGCGCCGCTCTGGCAGTGGCCCTGTCCCTCGCCCTCACCGCCTGCGGCGCCGGCTCGGGCGGCTCCGGCACGTCCGGCTCGGCCGCCGCGGGTTCGTACAACAAGAACGCGACCGTCTCGATCGGCTCGTCCTACGAGCCGCAGAACCTGGACAACACCGCGGGCGGCGGCCAGGGCGTCACCGAGGCGCTGAACGGCAACGTCTACGAGGGCCTGTTCAAGCTCACCGACGACGGCAAGATCCAAAACCAGCTCGCCACCGGCTACACGGTCAGCCCGGACGGCCTCACCTACACCTTCACGCTGCGCCCCGGGGTGAAGTTCCACTCCGGCAGGACGCTCACCGCCGCGGATGTGAAGTACAGCATCGAGAAGGTGACCGGCCCGGCCTCCCAGGCCGCCCGCAAGTCCAGCTTCGACATGATCAAGAGCATCGACACCCCCAGCACCGACACCGTCAAGGTCACGCTGTCGAGCAAGTCGATCTCCTTCGTCTACAACCTCAGCTACGTGTGGATCATCGACGCCCAGGCCAAGAACCTCAAGACGTCCGAGGACGGCACCGGCCCCTACAAGCTGGGCAAGTGGACGCACGGTTCGGCGCTGAGCCTGGTGCGCTTCCCCGGCTACTGGGGCACCCCCGCCACCAACGCGGGCGTCGTCTTCAAGTACTTCAAGGACGCCACCGCCCTCAACAACGCGCTGCTCACCAACGCGGTGGACGTGGTGACCAGCGAGCAGAGCCCGGACGCGCTCGACCAGTTCAAGAACAACGCGAACTACAAGGTCAACAACGGCCACTCGACCACCAAGCTGCTGCTGGCCTTCAACGACCGGGTCAAGCCGTTCAACAACACGCTGGTCCGCAAGGCCGTCACCTCGGCGATCGACAACAAGAAGCTGCTGCAGTCGGTCTGGGGCGACTACGGCACCCTGATCGGCTCGATGACGCCGCCGACCGACCCGTGGTACGAGAACCTGACCCAGGTCAACCCGTACAACGTCACGCTCGCCAAGCAGGAACTGGCCCAGGCCGGCTACGCCGGCGGCTTCAGCTTCACCCTCGACACGCCCAACTACGACCCGCACCCCACCGCGGCCGCCTTCATCAAGTCCGAACTGGCCAAGGTGGGCATCAAGGTCAAGATCAACATCATCACGCCGGACCAGTGGTACACCAAGGTCTACCAGAACCACGATTTCACCGCGACGCTCCAGGAGCACGTCAACGACCGGGACATCGTCTGGTACGGCAACCCCGACTTCTACTGGGGCTACAACAACAAGCAGGTCACCACGTGGGTGAACCAGGCCGAGCAGTCGGACACCACCGCCGAGCAGACGGCGCTGCTGAAGAAGGTCAACACCCAGATCGCCGACGACGCGGCCAGCGACTGGCTGTACCTCTACCCGCAGATCGTGGTGGCGAACTCGAAGCTGTCGGGCTACCCGCTCAACGGCCTCAACTCGCAGTTCTACGCCTACGACATCAAGAAGAGCTGACGCACCCGCCACGACGGCGGCGGCCCCGCCGACGGGGC
>NZ_FMCH01000498.1 GCF_900091855.1 Streptomyces sp. DvalAA-14 | reverse complement strand
TGACGGGGCGAACCCGGCGCCCTCGCGCCGACAGGTGAGGGGCGGTTGCGGCCGCCCCGGACTCCAGCCCGATCAGGCTGGCCGCGCAGTTCCTCGCGCCCCTGACGGGGCGAGGCCGGCGGGCGGCGCCGACAGGTGAGGGGCGGTTACGGCCGCCTCCGGACTCCAGCCCGGCGCGGGCCGGGCGCGTTCCGCCCCCAGACTCCGTCCGCGGGTACCCCCAGCGCCCCTGACGGGGCGAGGCCCGCGGGCGGCGCCCACAAGTGGGGGCGGTTACGGCCGCCCCTCGACTGCAGCCCGACGCCGGCTGGGCGCGCAGTTCCTCGCGCCCCTGGTGGGGCACCCCCCGCTTCGCCGGACCCGCGTTGGCGGGGGGAAAGTGGTTGGAACGGGGGCGGCGCGGCGTGCTGGAATGCGCGGGTGGATACCGGAGCGGTACGTGCGCTGTTTGATGAGCAGATGCGGCGGGAGGCGCCCGCGGAGCCCGGCTCGCGGGTGGAGCGGGTCGGCGGGGTGGTGCGGCGAGACGGGGGAGAGCGCGGACGGCTGGACCGGGGTGCTGTGGTCCGCGCTGGACGAGGACACCGCCGATGCCGCGATCGCCGAGCAGGTCCGGTGGCTGGCCGGGCCGGAGGGGGTCGGGCGGGAGTTCGAGTGGAAGCTGTACGCGCACGACCGACCGGCCGATCTCGGCGCGCGGCTGCTCGCGGCCGGCTTCACCCCGGAGCCGGCCGAGACGCTGATGGTCGCCGAGGTGGCCGCGCTGCCGCTCGACGTACAGCCGCCGGCCGGCGTACGGCTGGAGCCGGTGACCGACGCGGCCGGACTGGCGCTGATGGCGGAGGTCCACGCGGGCGCGTTCGGCGGCGACGACAGCCGGCTGAACGCCCGCCTGCTCGACCAGCTCACGCACCGCCCCGACGCCCTCACCGCGGTGGTCGCCATGGCCGGCGAGCGGCCGGTCAGCTCGGCGCGGATGGAGTTCCACCCGGGGACGGATTTCGCGAGTCTGTGGGGTGGCGGCACGGTGCCGGCCTGGCGCGGACGCGGGATCTACCGGGCGCTGATCGCCCACCGGGCCCGTATCGCCGCGGCCAGGAACATCCGCTATCTCCAGGTGGACGCCTCCGACGACAGCCGTCCGATCCTGCGGCGCCTGGGCTTCGCGCCGCTCGGCGTCACCACGCCGTACCTCCTCCAGGGGTGAGTGCTGTGCCGCGCGTCGCCCGGAGCGTGCCGCACGCCACGGACGATGCCGCTCGGCGCGGCCGGTCTACCCTGCCCGTATGACCACTTCACTGATCACCGGGGCGAGTTCCGGTATCGGCGCGGCCTTCGCCCGGCGGCTCGCGGCCGGGGGTCACCGCCTGGTGCTGGTCGGCCGCGACGAGGGGCGACTGCGGCGGACCGCCACGGAGTTGAGTGCCCGGTACGACACGACGAGCGAGGTGCTGCCGGCGGATCTCGCCGAGGAGGACGGGATCGCCGCCGTCGAGGCGCGCCTGCGCGAACCGGGGCGCCCGGTGCATGTGCTGGTCAACAACGCGGGGTTCGGGCACCGCGGAGTCTTCCTGGACGCCGCCGTCAGCGACGAGTTGCGCATGCTGAAGGTCCATTGCGAGGCGGTGCTGCGGCTCACCTCGGCGGCCGTGCCCGCGATGCGCGAGCGGCACCACGGCTTCGTCATCAACGTCGCCTCGGTCGCGGCCTTCATGCCCCGCGGCACCTATGGCGCCAGCAAGGCGTGGGTGGTCCGCTTCACCGAGGGCATCGCCCGGGAACTCGACGGCTCCGGTGTCCGCTTCCTCGCCCTGTGCCCGGGCCTGGTGCGGACCGAGTTCCACCGGCGCGCGGGCATGGACCCGTCCAGAACGCCCGCCTGGGCGTGGCTCAACCCGAACAAGGTGGTCGCCAGCGCCCTGCGCGACCTGGCGCGCGGCCGGATCGTCAGCGTGCCCGACCCGCGCTACAAACTCGCCGTCGCGCTGGCCCGGCACGTCCCGCCGTCGCTGTTCGCCGCCGCCTCGGGGCGCACGACGCGCGCGTACGACCCGAAGCTCTGATCGCGGCGGCCGCCGCCGCGCGCCGGAACGGCCGCGGCCCGGCCCGCCCTTCGGTGAAGGGCGGACCGGGCCGCGGCTCGGACGTGGCGCTGGTGCCGGGTGCGTCCGGTGTCAGTGGGAGTGGCTGTGGCCGCCGTGACCGGACTCGGCCGGCTCCTCTTCCTTCTTCTCGACGACCAGGGTCTCGGTCGTGAGCAGGAGGGAGGCGATGGAGGCCGCGTTCTCCAGCGCGGAGCGGGTGACCTTGACCGGGTCGATGACGCCGGCCTTGATCAGGTCGACGTACTCGCCGGTGGCCGCGTTGAAGCCGTGGCCCTTTTCGAGGTCGGCGACCTTGGCGGTGATCACGTAGCCCTCGAGGCCGGCGTTCTCGGCGATCCAGCGCAGCGGCTCGACGGCGGCGCGGCGGACGACCGCGACACCGGTGGCCTCGTCGCCGGTCTTGCCCAGGTTGTCCTCGAGCACCTTGACCGCGTGGACCAGGGCGGAGCCACCGCCGGAGACGATGCCCTCCTCGACGGCCGCGCGGGTCGCGGAGATCGCGTCCTCCAGGCGGTGCTTCTTCTCCTTGAGCTCCACCTCGGTGGCCGCGCCGACCTTGATCACGCAGACACCGCCGGCCAGCTTGGCCAGGCGCTCCTGGAGCTTCTCGCGGTCCCAGTCGGAGTCGGTCGAGGTGATCTCGGCCTTGATCTGGTTGATCCGGCCCTCGATCTCGGCCTTGTCGCCGGCACCGTCGACGACCGTGGTCTCGTCCTTGGTGACGGTGACGCGGCGGGCGCTGCCCAGCAGGTCCAGGCCCGCGTTCTCCAGCTTGAGGCCGACCTCCTCGGCGATGACGGTCGCGCCGGTCAGGGCCGCGATGTCGCCGAGCATGGCCTTGCGGCGGTCACCGAAGCCGGGCGCCTTGACGGCGACCGCGTTGAAGGTGCCGCGGATCTTGTTGACGACCAGGGTGGACAGGGCCTCGCCCTCGACGTCCTCCGCGATGATCAGCAGCGGCTTGGACGCGCCGGCCTGGATGACCTTCTCCAGCAGCGGCAGCAGCTCCTGGATGGAGGCGATCTTGCCCTGGTGGATGAGGATGTACGGGTCGTCGAGGACGGCCTCCATCCGCTCCTGGTCGGTGACGAAGTACGGGGAGAGGTAGCCCTTGTCGAAGGCCATGCCCTCGGTGAACTCCAGCTCCAGGCCGAAGGTGTTGGACTCCTCGACGGTGATGACACCGTCCTTGCCGACCTTGTCCATCGCCTCGGCGATCAGCTCGCCGACCTGCTTGTCCTGCGCGGACAGCGCGGCGACGGCGGCGATGTCCTCCTTGCCCTCGATCGCGCGGGCGGAGGAGAGCAGCTCGTCCGAGACGGCCTTGACGGCCGCGTCGATGCCCTTCTTCAGGGCGGCGGGGGAGGCGCCGGCCGCGACGTTGCGCAGGCCCTCGCGGACCAGCGCCTGGGCCAGCACGGTCGCGGTGGTGGTGCCGTCACCCGCGATGTCGTTGGTCTTGGTCGCCACCTCCTTGACGAGCTGGGCGCCCAGGTTCTCGTACGGGTCGTCGAGCTCCACCTCACGGGCGATGGTCACGCCGTCGTTGGTGATGGTCGGGGCGCCGAACTTCTTGTCGATGACGACATTGCGGCCCTTGGGACCGATGGTCACCTTCACGGTGTCGGCGAGCTTGTTGACGCCGCGCTCGAGCGCGCGACGGGCGTCCTCGTCGAACTTAAGAATCTTGGCCATGCCTGGGAACTACCTCGTCTACTCGTCAGTCAGGTGTCGTCGTCTGTCATCGGCAGGACGGTCAACGAAACCGCCCCGGGGCCCCCGGCCTGATGGACACGGAGAACCCGGGGCGGGATCACGGCTGTGCGGTGAAGCCGGAAGACTTACTTCTCGACGATCGCGAGGACGTCGCGCGCCGAGAGGACGAGGTACTCCTCGCCGTTGTACTTCACCTCGGTGCCGCCGTACTTGCTGTAGAGCACGACGTCCCCCACGGAGACGTCGAGCGGCAGCCGGTTGCCGTCCTCGAAGCGGCCCGGGCCGACGGCCAGGACGACGCCCTCCTGGGGCTTCTCCTTCGCCGTGTCCGGAATGACCAGGCCCGAGGCCGTGGTCTGCTCTGCATCGAGCGGCTGGACCACAATGCGGTCCTCGAGCGGCTTGATGGCAACCTTGGTGCTGGCGGTCGTCACGATCCGACCTCCCCCTTCAAAGGGCTCACGGGAGTGTCTGTCTGGGTCGGCGACCTGGTAGGCCCGTCGTCGCGGGTGCCGGACCTGCCCGTCGCTGAGTTCTGGCACTCAGCGGTGCCGAGTGCCAGAACTGAGACTAGGACGCTCTTAGCACTCGGTCAAGCGGAGTGCCAGTGGCGTGCTCCGGACGGGTGCATGCGCGCCCCCGGCGCGCAGTCCGGACGGGTCCGGTGCCGCCCCGCCGGGGGCGGCGCGGCGCCGGCCGCGCGGTGCCCGACAATGGTCCGGTGGATCCCGACAGCTTGCGCGACCTGCTGACCGAGGACGGCCGGGCGCTGCTGGCCGGCCTGCGCGACCACGATCCGGCCGCCGATCTGGCGGTGGCGACTCGGCTGCGCAGGACGTACGACGCCGGGCTGGTCTCGGCGGCGCTCGGGCAGGCGCGGCTGCGGCAGCGGGCGGTGGCCAAGTTCGGGCCGCGGGACGCGCACCGGATGTACTTCACGCCGGACGGCGTCGAGCAGTCCACCCGGACGACGGTCGCCGAGCACCGGGCCGAGCGCTTCCGGGCGCTGGGCGTGCGCCGGCTGGCCGATCTGTGCGGTGGCATCGGCGGGGACGCGATCGCGCTGGCCCGGGCCGGCATCGAGGTGCTGGCGGTCGACCGCGACCCGCTGACCTGCGCGGTGGCCCGGGCCAACGCCGAGGCGCTGGGGCTCGCGGACCGTATCGAGGTGCGCTGCGCGGATGTCGCCGAGGTCGCCACGGCCGGCTACGACGCGGTGTTCGTCGACCCGGCACGGCGCACCGGGCGCGGGCGGACCTTCGACCCGGAGGCGTACTCCCCGCCGCTGTCCTGGGCGCTGGCGGCGGCCCGTACGGTCCCGTTCGCCGCGGTGAAGGTCGCGCCCGGCATCCCGCACGAGGCGGTGCCCGCCGACGCCGAGGCGGAGTGGGTCTCGGACCGCGGCGACGTGAAGGAGGCGGCGCTGTGGTTCGGCACCGCCCCCGGCTCGGTACGCGCCACCCTGCTGCCCTCGGGGGCGGCGCTGCGGGCCGCGTCGCTGCCGCCCGACCCGGCGGTGCGGCCGGTGGGCCGCTTCCTGTACGAGCCGGACGGCGCGGTGATCCGGGCGCATCTGGTCGCCGCCGTCGCCGAGGAGGTGGCGGGCGGGCTCATCGACGCCACCATCGCGTATGTGACCGCGGACGCCTGGCGGCCGACGCCGTACGCCACTGCCTACGAGATCGGTGACGTGCTGCCGTTCAACCTCAAGCGGCTCAAGGCGCTGCTGCGGGAGCGGGAGGTGGGCACGCTGACGGTCAAGAAGCGTGGTTCGGCGGTGGAACCGGAGGAGGTCAGGCGCCGGGTCAAGCCGCAGGGTCCGAACGCGGCGACGGTCTTCCTGACCCGGGTCGCGGGAGCGCCCGCGATGCTCATCGGACGCAGGCAAGTTGACGGTGCGTCACGAGTGCGTCAGCTCTCCACCGAGACCGACACGAAGCGCCAGCGGTGCACTTGACGGCGCACCAACTCTTCCGGCGGGTCCGGCAGTTCGGGCAGCTCGGCGTCGTAGGGCTCCTCCCACCAGCTGATCACCAGCACCCGGTCGCCGGGCGCGACGAGGAACTCCAGCCGCCGGGGCGCGGCGGTGAGTTGCTGCCGCCGTGCCCAGTCGAGGAGTTGGGAGCCGCAACCCTCGGCGGCGGCGGCCTCCCACATCAGGGTGACGGTCATCCGTAGAGGTTGTCCTTGCTCAACTCGTGCACGTGGTCGTGGTCGTGGGAGTGGGCCGGGTCATGGGAGCGGGCCGGGTCATGGGAGCGGGCCGGGGCGTGGGCGTCCGCGGGGGAGTCGGCCTGCGGGTGGAGGTGGGCCTGCACCTCCAGTGCGGCGCGCACCGGACCGGACCCGTCCCCATGCGTGAACCCCGGCACCGACACCTCGGTGACCGGCAGCGAGGAGTCGGCCGGCAGGTCGAGGGTGGAGGCCGGGCGCCCGCGCGCGACCATCTCGGCGCCCAGGGCGGCGACCATGGCGCCGTTGTCCGTGCACAGGCCCGGGCGGGGCACCCGCAGCCGGATGCCGGCGTCCGCGCAGCGCTCCAGGGCGAGCGAGCGCAGCCGGGAGTTGGCGGCCACTCCCCCGCCGATCATCAGATGGTCGACGCCGTTGTCCTTGCAGGCCCTGATCGCCTTGCGGGTCAGCACGTCCACCACGGCCTCCTGGAAGGACGCGGCGACATCGGCGACCGGCACCTCCTGGCCGTCCCGGCGCCGGGCCTCGACCCAGCGGGCGACCGCGGTCTTCAGCCCGGAGAAGGAGAAGTCGTACCGCGGGTCCCGGCCGCCGGTCAGGCCGCGCGGGAAGGCGATGGCCGCGGCGTCGCCCTCGCGGGCGTAGCGGTCGATGGCCGGGCCGCCGGGGAAGCCGAGGCCGAGCACCCGGGCCACCTTGTCGAACGCCTCGCCGGCCGCGTCGTCGATGGTCGCGCCCAGCGGCCGTACATCGCCGGTGATGTCGGGGGCGAGCAGCAGCGAGGAGTGCCCGCCGGAGACCAGCAGCGCCATCGTCGGCTCGGGCAGCGGGCCGTGCTCCAGCTGGTCGACGCAGATGTGCGAGGCGAGGTGGTTGACGCCGTAGAGCGGCTTGCCGAGCGCGTACGCGTACGCCTTGGCCGCCGAGACCCCGACCAGCAGCGCGCCGGCCAGCCCCGGTCCGGCGGTGACCGCGATGCCGTCGAGGTCCCGGGCGCTGACGCCGGCCTGCCGCAGGGCCCGTTGGACGGTGGGGATCATCGCCTCCAGGTGGGCGCGGCTGGCCACCTCGGGCACCACGCCGCCGTAGCGGGCGTGCTCGTCGACGCTGGAGGCGATCGCGTCGGCCAGCAGGGTGTGCCCGCGCACGATCCCGACACCGGTCTCGTCGCACGAGGTCTCGATGCCCAGGACAAGGGGTTCGTCAGCCATGGATCTCTGTTTCCTGTACGCCCGGCTCGTCGCCGGCGGTGAGAGCGGGGTCGGGGTCGGTGCCGGACGGGACACCGGGGTCGGCCAGCCGCATCACGAGCGCGTCCACGTTGCCCGGCTGGTAGTAGCCCTTGCGCAGGCCGATGGGTTCGAAGCCGAAGCGCCGGTAGAGGCGCTGCGCGCGGGGGTTGTCGACGCGGACCTCCAGCAGCACCTCGTGGCACTCGGCGGCGGTGGCGGTCCGCAGCAGCTCGGTCAGCAGCCGGGCGCCGAGGCCGGTGCCCCAGTGGTCGCGGGCGGCGGCGATGGTCTGCACGTCGCCGGTGCCGGCCACCGCGGCGAGCCCGGCGTAGCCGACGAGCCGCCCGTCCGGTGTCTCGGCGACGACATAGCGCCGACTGGCCGCCGGGTGGCCGGCGTCGGCCAGTTCGGACCAGAACATGCCCCGCGACCAGGCGTCCTCGGGGAACAGGTCGTGTTCGAGCGCGGTGACGGCGTCCAGGTCCCACCAGCGCATGTCCCGCAGGAGGACGCCCCGGCCGGTGGCGGCGCCGGTGGCGGCGGCGGCCCCGGTCACTTCGGAAGTACCGCCTTGTAGCCGGCGGGGACCTGCGCGTCGGGCCGTCGCAGGTAGAGCGGCAGTGCGGGCGGGAAGGACTCCCCGGCCGCCAGGCGGTGCGCGGCGAGCGCCGCCAGCGCGCCGGCCGACTGATGCGCCGGATCGGGCCGGTGGTCGGCGAACACCTCGGGGTACAGGTGCGCGCCGGCCCCGACCGCGGGCAGGTCGCCGACCTGCTCGGCGATGTCCGCCGGGCGGTTCACGGCGGGTTCGGTGATCCGGAGCCGGGGCCCGTCGTAGCGGGCCCAGTAGACCTCTTTGCGCCGGGCGTCGGTGGCGACCACGAACGGCCCGTCGAGACCGGCCTCGCCGGCCGCCCAGGCCAGCCCGTCCAAGGTGCACAGCCCGTACACCGGTACGTCGAGGGCGTCGCCGAAGGCCGCCGCGGTCACCAGGCCGACCCGCAGCCCGGTGTACGGGCCCGGTCCGACGCCGACCACGACGCCGGTGACCTCGGGCATCGTCGCGCCGGCGGCGGTCAGCACCCGGTCCACGGCGGGCATCAGCAGTTCGCCGTGCCGGCGGGCGTCGACCACCGTGGACTCGGCGAGCACCCGCTCCCCGTCGTGCAGGGCGGCGGTGACGGCGGGCGTGGCGGTGTCGAAGGCAAGCAGGAGCACGCCTCCCAGGGTACGGCGCGCGCTCGCGGCGCCGGGGCGGTGGGCGGAACGGCTGCTACCGTCGGACCGGATCAAATACGCAATTCCCACCAAAGCGGACAGCAGAGGTCGGGCGGCGGAGCCGGGCGGCAGCGGGCGCGGGCGGATTGCGCCAACCGGCTGACATCCGCCCGGTTCCCGGCCGGCCGGCACGACGAGCGGAGGACGCGACCGTGACGAGGATCAAGGCCGGCGCGCTGGTCACCGGGCTCGTCGGGGCGCTCAGGCGCGTGGGCGCGCCGGGCGCGCTGGCCGACGCCG
>NZ_FMCH01000580.1 GCF_900091855.1 Streptomyces sp. DvalAA-14 | reverse complement strand
GGCGACGAGGGCCGCGACGACCCGCGCTTCCGCTGAGGACGGGCGGCCTCCGGCCCGGCACCCGAAACGGCTCCGGCCGGCCCGCGGCAGCGGGCCGGCCGGAGCCGCCCCGCGAGCACCCCGCCCGGGCCCGACGCGCACCGCCGGACCGGCTCGGGGCGGTGCCGCGCAACGAATCGCCGCTGTGGACCGGAGCACGCAACGAATCGCCTGCCGGGCCGCAATGATCGCGCCTTGCCGCCGCCCGGCCACCGGACGTAGCGTCGGGGGGTCCCCACACAACCCGGCTGACCAGGCGAAAGAGGCTCCATGGCGCCGCTGCGCACCGCGCTGCTGCAAGGCCCGGGCGGCACCCCCGGCAGCGTCGCGGAGAGCCTGGCCGTCCTCGCCGAAGCCGCCGGGCGGGCCGCCGGGCAGGGGGCGCGGCTGCTGGTCACCAGCGAGCTGTTCCTGACCGGCTACGCGCCCGGCGGACACTGGGCGCGGCTGGCGGAGGCCGCCGGCGGGCCCGCCGAACAGCAGGTCGCACGGATCGCCGCCCGGCACCGGATCGGCATCGTCTACGGAAGCCCGGAGCGGGACGGCGAGGACGTGTTCAACACCGCCCGGTTCATCGGACCGGACGGCACACCGCTCGCGGCCTACCGCAAGGCGCACCTGTTCGGCACCTTCGAGCGCGACGCCTTCACCCCGGGCGCCGACCCCGTCGTCCAGGCCGAGCTGGACGGCATCCGGGTCGGCCTGCTGATCTGCTACGACGTGGAGTTCCCCGAGGCCGTCCGGGCGCACGCGCTGGCCGGCACCGAACTGCTGGCGGTGCCCACCGCGCTGATGCGGCCGTACGAATTCGTCGCGCACACCCTCGTGCCGGCCAGGGCGTTCGAGAACGGGCTGCACATCGCCTACGCCAACCGCTGCGGCCCCGAGGGCGGCTACGACTTCGCCGGGCTGAGCTGCCTGGCCGGACCCGACGGCGTGGTGCGCGCCCGGGGCGGGGCCGGCGCCGATCTGCTGGTCGCCGACGCCGATCCGGCGGCCAACCGCGCCGCCCGCGCCGAGACCCCGTACCTGACCGACCGCCGCCCGGAGCTGTACGGCTGCCTGGCCGCCCCCACCGCACCGCCGTCCGCCAGGAGAACCGCCCCATGACGTCCGTGCCCACCGCCGTCCACGACGAGCAGCACATCGAGGCGCAGGCGCAGCCGCCCATCACCATGTTCGGCCCCGACTTCCCCTTCGCCTACGACGACCACCTGGCACACCCGGCGGGCCTGGGCGCCGTACCGGCGACCGAGCACGGCACCGAGATCGCGGTGATCGGCGGCGGCCTGTCCGGAATGGTCACCGCGTACGAGCTGCTGAAGATGGGGCTCCGGCCGGTGGTGTACGAGGCCGACCGGATCGGCGGCCGGCTGCGGACCGTCGGCTTCGACGGCTGCGATCCCGGGCTGACCGCCGAGATGGGCGCGATGCGCTTCCCGCCGTCCTCGACCGCCTTCCAGCACTACGTCGACCTGGTGGGCCTGGAGACCAGGCCGTTCCCCAACCCGCTGGCGCCCGGCACCCCGTCGACCGTGGTGGACCTCAAGGGCCAGACGCACTACGCGACCTCGGTCGACGACCTGCCCGAGGTCTTCCACCAGGTGATGCGCGCCTGGAACACCTGCCTGGAGGACGGCGCCGACTTCGCCGCGATGCAGCACGCCCTGCGCACCCGGGACGTGCCCCGGATCCGCGCGCTGTGGTCGGCGCTGGTGGCACGGCTCGACAACCAGACCTTTTACGGCTTCCTGTGCGACTCCCCGGCCTTCGCGTCCTTCCGGCACCGCGAGATCTTCGGCCAGGTCGGCTTCGGCACCGGCGGCTGGGACACCGACTTCCCCAACTCCATCCTGGAGATCCTGCGCGTGGTCTACACCGGCGCCGACGACGACCACCGCGGCATCGTCGGCGGCAGCCAGCAGCTGCCCCAGCGGCTGTGGGAACGGGCCCCGGACAAGCCGCTGCACTGGCCGCGCGGCACCTCGCTGCGCTCCCTGCACGGCGGGCGGCCGCGTCCGGCGGTCACCGCGCTGCACCGCACCGCCGGCAACCGGATCACCGTCACCGACGCCACCGGCGACATCCGCGGCTACCGCGCCGCGGTCTTCACCGCGCAGAGCTGGATGCTGCTGTCCAAGATCGCCTGCGACGAGTCGCTGCTCCCGATCGACCACTGGACGGCCGTCGAGCGCACCCACTACATGGAGTCCAGCAAGCTGTTCGTACCGGTGGACCGGCCGTTCTGGCGGGACGTCGACCCGCGCACCGGCCGGGACGTGATGTCGATGACACTCACCGACCGGATGACCCGCGGCACCTACCTGCTGGAGGACGGCCCGGACCGGCCGGCCGCGATCTGCCTGTCCTACACCTGGTGCGACGACAGCCTGAAGTGGCTGCCGCTGAGCGCGCACGAGCGGATGGAAGTGATGCTCACCTCGCTCGGCGGGATCTATCCGGGCGTGGACATCAGAAAGCACATCATCGGCAACCCGGTCACCGTCTCCTGGGAGAACGAGCCCTACTTCATGGGCGCGTTCAAGGCCAATCTGCCCGGCCACTACCGCTACCAGCGGCGGCTGTTCACCCACTTCATGCAGGACGAGCTGCCGGCCGACAAGCGGGGCCTGTTCCTGGCCGGCGACGACGTGTCCTGGACCGCCGGGTGGGCCGAGGGCGCGGTGCAGACCGCGCTGAACGCGGTGTGGGGCGTCCTGCACCACCTCGGCGGGGCGACCGATCCGGGCAACCCCGGGCCCGGCGACGTCTACGACGCGATAGCGCCGGTCCTGCTGGCCGAGGACTGACCGCCTGCCGCCCGACGCCCCCGGGCGGCGCCCATGGAACGGCCGCCGGGTGGGCGTCAGTCGCCCAGCGGGGTGAGCAGGAACCGCCCCACCAGGCCGACGCCCGCGTCCAGCCGGAGCACGCACTCCCGGTAGGCGTCGTCCGCCTCCCGCAGCGCCCACAGCAGCCGGGCCGCCGCCCAGGCCGCGTCCCGGGCCCGCTCCAGGCTCCAGGCGCCCACCACATGGGTCAGCGGGTCGGCCCGGTCCAGCACGTCGGGACCGGGCATCAGCTCCTCCCGGACCCGCTCCTCGATCCCGGTCAGCACCTCGCCCACCCGGTCGAAGTCGCCCTCCAGGGTGCGCAGTTCACGGTCGGTGGCCCGGCAGGTGTCCACCACGGCCAGCGCCAGGTCGTGTCCCACATGCGCGTTGATGCCGGCCAGGGCGAACTGGATTGGACGGATGCCCCGGTGGGCGCGCAGCCGCAGCAGCGGGCGCCAGCAGGCGGGCGGACGGCGGCCCGCCAGGTCGTCCTCGACCGCGGCCAGATAGCGGCCGGCGAACCGCACCGCCAGCTCACCGGCCGCGTACACGTCGGCGAAGGCCCGGGCGGCCAGCCGCGCCCGCAGCTCCTCGGTGACCGACAGGTACACCCGGTTGAAGACCGCTACCCCGTCGCCGTGCGGGAGCACCGAGTTCAGCGCGCGCATCCGGGAGAGCACCTGCCCCACGTCCGCGGGATCCGGGCGCCGTGCCGTCGTCATGGGCCAAGCCTCCCAGCCGCCGCCCGGCCGGCCGGCCCGCGCGCCGCCCTGTCGCCGGAAAGGGTGAAGCCAGGCCCGGCACGGACGCCAGGGCTCCGGCGCCCCGGCCCCCCGGCCGCGCTCCGGGCCACCGCGCCCGGCTCTACAGCACTCCGGCGTCCCGCGCCGCCCAGGCCGACGGATACAGCGGGCGATAGCCCAGCTCGTCACGGATGCGGACGGTGGAGACGATGCCGTGCCAGGGATCGGGCAGCGGGCGGTCCGCCATGCCCTCGGGAACCGGCACCCCGTTCAGCTGGTGCAGTTCGACCGCGGTCATCGGGGCGTCGTCGGCGATGTTGTAGGCGCGGCCGGCGATCCCCGGCGCGTACAGCAGCCGCAGCAGACCCTGGGCGGTGTCCGCGTGGTGGACCATCATCATCCGCTGGTGGGCCGGCCAGTGCGCCGCCCGGTGCAGGACCGCCGTCAGGTGCGGGTCGCCCTCACCGTAGACGTACGCGAGCCGGCCGATCCGGACATCGAGGCCGCTGTCGCGGTGCAGCGCCAGCAGACCCGCCTCGGCGGCCCGCTTGGACTGCGGGTAGGCGCCCTCCAGTGGGGAGCCGGGATGCGGCTGGTCGTCCTCCACGGCCGGCCGTCCGTGCCCGGCGCCGTACACCAGATTCGTGCTGACCTGCACGAAACGGGTGACCCCGGCCTCCTGGGCGGCCAGGCCGAGGGCGAGCGCGGCATCGCGGTTGACCGCCCAGGCATCCTCGTCCGGCACTCCTCGGAAGGACGCCGCCACGTTCACCACCGCGTCGACCCCGTCCACGGCCGCGCGCAGGTCGGCCAGCTCCCGCAGATCGCCGGCGAGCGTCTCGGCGCCCAGCCGGGTCAGCGCCTCGGCCCGGGTCCGGTCGCGCACCAGGATCCGTACCGTGCCGGCGCCCGCCGCCCGCGCCAGCAGCCGGGGGACGAACCGGCGGCCCACCTCACCGGTCGACCCGGTGACCAGAATTCTCATCGCTGCACTCCTCGGTCTCTCCGCGGACGACGTCCGCCGGCTGCAAGCGTGCGGCGTCGAACGGCGGACCGGCAGAGACCTCCTTATCCAGGGAGTGGCGCTCCCCGGATAGCCGCTGGCCGCCGCACACCCCGCGGCCGCATCCTTGAGCATGTGAACCGACCGGAACTCGCCGACTTCCTGCGCCGCTGCCGTATCCGCCTGACCCCCGCCGACGTGGGGCTGGCCGAGGGCGCCAGGCGCCGCACCCCCGGGCTGCGCCGCGAGGAGGTCGCCCAGCTGGCCGGCATGTCGGTGGACTACTACACGCGGCTGGAGCAGGGCCGCGGGTCCCGTCCGTCGCGGCAGATGCTGTCCGCGATCGCCCGGGCGCTGCGGCTGAGCGCCGACGAGCGCGACCACCTGTTCCACCTGTCGGGCGAGGAGCCGCCGCGGGAGACCGGCGCCGGCGGCCACATCCGGCCCGGGCTGCTGCTGGTGCTGGACCGGCTGCACGACACCCCGGCCCAGGTGGTCACCGACTTCGGCGACGTCCTGGCGCAGAACACCATGGCGGCGGCCCTGTTCGGCGACATCTCGGCCCGGCCGCCGCGGGCGCGCAACATGATCCGGCGGATGTTCACCGACCCGGAGGCCCTGACGCTCTTCCCGCCCGGAGACCACGAACGGCTGGCCCGCAACCACGTGGCCGGTCTGCGGGCGGTGCTCGCCGCCCGGCCCGACGACCCGCGGCCGGCCGCCCTGGTGGCCGAACTGCGGTCCGACAGCGCGCTGTTCACCCGGCTGTGGGAGGAGCACCGGGTGGCGGTGCGCCGCTCGGACGTGAAAACCCTGCTGCACCCGGTGGTCGGTGAACTGGTCCTGGACTGCGAGGTGCTGCTGAGCGCCGGCCACGACCAGCGGCTGATCATCCACAGCGCCCGGCCGGGCACCGAGTCGTACGAGCGGCTACGCCTGCTGCGGGTCGTGGGTCTGCAGGATCTGACCCCCGGCTGATATCAGCCCGGCGGCGACCGGTTTTCGCCAACTGCCGTTCCCCGCGCGGTTGGTGGGCGGCGCGCCTGTGCCATGGCGTATTCGCGCGGCACCAATCCGCTGTCGTCGGCTCCAACAGAGCGTGGCGGACCGCTACCGTTGTGCGCACGGTCCGGCGGGCTCGATTCCCCCGTGCGTGCCCGCCGGGCCCCTTCTCCTCCGTGGCCCGGCGTCCGGCCGGGCGCCGAGTCCCCGACGGCAGGTCCCGTCGGGGTCAGTCCGCGGCCCCGGTCCGATGGCGCTCAGTCCACCGGCGCCGAAGCCGGCACCGAGGCGGCCGGCGAGCCCACCACCGCCCTGGCCGGCGCCCGCAGCACCCCCGCGCCGATCACCAGCCCCAGCGCCAGCACGGTGACAACGGCGAAGGACGCGGTCAGCGAACTCACCCCGGCGATCCCCCCGATCGCGGCCGGCGCGATCAGTCCCGAGGTGTACGTCACGGTGGCCACCCCGGCGATCGCCTGGCTCGGCACCGGCCCGCGCCGCCCGGCCGCCGCGAAGCACAACGGCACCACCGTGGACACCCCGACACCGAGCAGCGCGAAGCCGCCGATGGCGGTGACCGGCGAGTGCGAGGCCACCACCAGGGCGCCGCCGACGGTGGCGACCACCCCGCCGGTCCGCAGCGTGGTCACCGCGCCCAGCCGCCGGACCGCGAAGTCGCCCAGCAGCCGGGTGGTCACCATCGCGGCCGAGAAGCCGGTGTACGCCAGCGCCGCGATCGCCGGCGAGGCATGGGTGATGTCCCGCAGGTACACCGCGCACCAGTCCGAGCTGCCGCCCTCGGCGAAGGTGCCGCAAAAGCCGATGGCGCCGATCACCAGCGCGGCGCGCGGCGGCAGCGCGAACCGCGGCGGGGCCTTCTCGTCCGCCCCCGGCCGCAGGTCGGGCGCGGTGGCGCAGATCAGCAGGGCCACCGTCAGCAGCAGCGCGGCCATCGCCCCCAGGTGGATCCGGGCGTCGATGTCCAGATGGGTGACCGGGACGCCGATACCGGCGCCGACCAGCGTGCCCAGGCTCCACATGCCGTGCAGTCCCGACATGATCGACTTGCCCTTGCGCTCTTCGACGGCGACGCCCAGCGCGTTCATCACCACGTCGGTCATCCCGGCGCTGGCGCCGAACACCAGCAGCGCCAGGCAGAGCCACAGCAGGCCGGGGGCGAGCGCCGGCAGCGGCAGCAGCAGGCAGAACAGCCCCAGCAGCAGCCGCAGGGCGGCCCGCGAGCCGTACCGGTGCATCAGCCGGCCGGCCAGCGGCATCAGCAGGGACGAGCCGAGCGCCGGGCAGACCAGGGCCAGGCCCAACTGGCCGGCGCTCAGGTGCAGATGGTCCTTGATCCAGGGGATGCGGGTGGCGAAGGTGCCGTTCACCGCGCCGTGCACGGCGAACGCGACGGCGATGGTCACATGGGCCCGGCGGGCCGAAGCGGGGGCGCGCCCGGCGGCGTCAACGCTCTGCATGGGCCGTAAACTATCAGGAAGGCTCCCTGAAGGATAAGGAGTTTTCCGGTCTGGAAGGATCGCCCGCATGACCGTGACCCGCGCGCTCCCCGGGCGCAACGCGTCGCCCCGTACCGCCCGCGCCATCAACGACCGGCTCGCGCTGCGTCTGCTCCAGGAAGAAGGGCCCCTCACCGCCGGGCAGTTGAAGGAACTCACCGGGATGTCCCGGCCCTCCGTCGCCGACCTGGTGGAGCGGCTGCAGGAAGCCGGGCTGATCGAGGTGGTCGGCGAGGCGGGGGAGGCCCGGCGCGGACCCAACGCACGGGTCTACGGGATCGTCGCCCACCGGGCCTACGTCGCCGGGCTCGATGTGCGGATCGAGAGCATCGGGGTGGAGATCGCCGACCTGCTCGGGCGCACCGTCGCCCACGCCGTCATGCCGGTGGCCCCGGACGCGCCGCCGGAGCGGATCGTCGAGGACGGCATCGCGCTGCTGACGGACACCGCCCGCGCGGCGGGCGCCACCGCCGGGCTGCACACGGTCGCCTTCGGCGCGCCCGGCCTCGTCGCCCCGGTGACCGGGCGGCTCAGCTCCTCCGGCGCGCTGCCCGCCTGGCACGGCGACCTGGTGGACGAGGTGCGCAAACGCCTCGGCGTGCCGGTACTGCTGGAGAACGAGGTCAACCTGGCGGCGGTGGCGGAGCAGCGCAACCGGCCGGCCGGCGAGTCCGACACCTTCGTGCTGCTGTGGATCGGCGGCGGTGTCGGGGCCGGCGTGGTGCTCGACGGGCGGCTGCGGCGCGGCATCTCCGGGGGCGCCGGCGAGGTGGGCTTCCTGCCGATCTCCGGGTCGGGGCGGCTGCCGACCGCGACGGACTGCGACAACGGCTACCACGGGTGGGTCGGCAGCCGGGCGGTGTGCGC
>NZ_FMCH01000217.1 GCF_900091855.1 Streptomyces sp. DvalAA-14 | reverse complement strand
GGGCGCGCGTCGGGCCGCCAGCGGGCCAGGCTCGCGGTGGAGGTGAAGGCGGGCAGGGCGCGGCGCCCGTCCGGTGCCTGAATGGTCGGCACCGCCATGTCGCTGGTCTTCTCCCGGCGCAGCCCGTCCGGCCCGGTCTCCGCCTCGCCGAGCAGGGCCACGACGGGGACGAGCAGCCGGGCGCCGTGCAGCGCGGCGACCACGGCCCGCTCGGCGGCGCCGGCCCGCGGCGTGGTCCGGTCCCGCGCGTAGTCGGCGAGGGCGGCGGCCAGCGCGGGGGCGGCCGAGCCGTCGTCGTCGGCGAAACCGGGATCGGGGATGTCTTGAGCGCCACCCGGGAACCCTAACCGCGGCGCGGCCTGCGGTTCGTCACGGGGTGCGGCGGCGCCCCGGCCGGAACCACAGCACGGCGGCCAGCACCACGAGCGCGCCGCCCGCCGCGGCGCACCCGGCGGCCACTCCGTCGCCCAGCACCTGGTCGGGATCGGCGGGCGCGGGGGCGGCTGTCGGCCCGGGGGCGAAATAGCGCTGCGGGTAGGAGGCGGGTGCCGCGACGACCGGGGCGGGTTTCATCCGCTTCGCGGCGGCCACCGCCATCGCCGGGTCGATCATGCCGGTGCCCAGGGAGTCGCTGCGCCCGCCCTTGGGCTTGTGCCGGGTGGTGGTCTGCAGCACCTGCTTGACCTGGGCGGGACTGAGGCGGGGGTTCGCCGACCGGATCAGGGCGGCGGTGCCGGAGACATACGCGGAGGCCGCGCTGGTCCCCCAGCCGTTGTAGTAGGTGCGGTCCGGGTCGGCGATCACCACGTCCACGCCCGGCGCGGACACCGAGGCGTACCAGCGGCGGGTGGAGAAGGCCGCGTGCTTGCCGTCCTGGTCCACGGCGGCGACCGCGATCACCCCGGGGTACGCGGCGGGGTAGGAGGAGCGGTCCGCGTCCTGACCGCCGTTGCCCGCGGAGGCGACCACCACCACGCCCTTGTCCAGCGCGTACTGGATGGCGTCGTCCTCGTCGGCGACCGGCGCGGCGGTGGCGCTGTCGTCGCCGAGCGAGAGGTTGATGACGTCGGCGCCGTGGTCGGCGGCCCAGCGGATGCCGTCGGGCAGCGCGTCGCCGCGGGTCTGCCGGGCCTTTTGCCGCTGCGGGTCCTTGTCCTCCAGGATCACCCGCACCGGCAGGATCCGGGCCTGCGGGGCGATGCCGAGCACCCCGGAGTCGTCGTCGGCGCCGTGCCCGTGTCCGGCGATGATGGCGGCCATGCCGGTGCCGTGCCGGGCCCAGGAGCGGTCACCGCGCTGGGCGCCGAAGCCGATCTCGTCCTTGCCGGGCAGGACCTGGCCGGTCAGGTCGGGGTGGGTGGCGTCCACTCCGGTGTCCAGGACGGCGACGGTGACACCGGCCCCCTTCGTGGTCTGCCACGCCTGCTGGGCGTGCAGCGC
>NZ_FMCH01000216.1 GCF_900091855.1 Streptomyces sp. DvalAA-14 | reverse complement strand
GGCCCCGTCCAGCGGCCGTCCCTGCGTGTCGTACCGCTCGAAGTACCGCCCGGCCGGCCGGCGCCGCCGGGCGTCCAGCACCATCCAGGTGCCGAAGCCGAACTGCAGCAGGCTGCGGCCCACGTCCTCCCAGCGGTCGCGCAGCCGCAGGAAGGCCAGCAGCGCCCCGACCCGGTGCCGCGGCAGCGGGCGGTCGCGGGCCACCAGCAGACAGGGCGCGCGGTGCGGGATGGCCCGGGTGTGGGACACCGACGAGTGCAGGGTGAAGCGGTCCAGCACCTCACGGGTGACCGCGCGCATCACCAGCGGGGCCAGCCGCCACGCCGGGCACGGCCGGTTCGCGGCGACCCCGAACGGGATGTGGTGGGCGTCCTTGGCCGACAGGTGGTCCCAGCGTCCGGGGTCGAAGCGCTCCGGGTCGGGGTAGCCGGTCGCGTGGTAGGCGGGGTAGTCGAAGCACAGCACCGTGCCGGCCGGATAGGCGACGCCGCCGCCCAGGTCGATGTCCGCGGTGGTGATGCGGTGGGCGATGCCGAACAGCGGATAACGGCGCAGCGTCTCGTTCATCACGTTGCCCAACTCGTGCTCGTCGGCCGGGTGTTCGGCCAGCCGCCGCTGGATGCCCGGCTGCTGCGCCAGCACCAGCAGCAGGTGCGCCATCGCTTCCGACATCTGCACCACGGCGGTGTTGAAGAAGGCGCCCTGCAGGTAGTGGGCGCGGTCGCGCAGGGTGGTCAGCTCGGCCGGCAGTTCGTGCGGCACCTCGCCCGCGGCCAGCCGGCGCACCAGATACCGGGTGAGCCGGGCCCGCCGGTCCATGTGCCGCAGCCGGGTGTTCTTCAGCGAGTTGACGACGTCCTCGGCGTTGTCCACGATGAGCCGGCGGACCTGCGGCGGGCAGGGCTCGCGGAACACCAGGCCGTAGAAGAACTCCGCCCACACCGGCATCATCAGGTCGCGCAGCCGGACCAGTGTCGCCCGGCCGGGCGCGAGTTCGTCCAGCACGGCGGCGGCGCACCGGGTGGCGGCGGCCGACAGCTCGGCGCTGGTCCCGGCCAGGATCGCGCTGGTGGTACGGGCCACCGCGTCGTAGCGCGGGCCCGGTTCCAGGTGCTCCTGATGGACCTCGGGGCCGGGCGCCAGCCAGTACCAGAACAGGTCGGACAGGCCCGCGCCGCGGCTGCGGCCGTCGGCCGCGGGGTGGGCGTACAACTCGGCGAACCGGTCGGCGTCGATCCGCTCGTCGGGCACCACGACGCCTTCGGGGCCGTTGACCCGGGCGAACACCTTCACCCGCAGTCCGACCACGGCCTTCGGCAGCCAGTAGGGGGTGGACAGCGCCACCGCGGCGACGGCGATCCGCTTGATCATCGCCTCACCCGCCACGGTCGGGTGGCGGCCGTCCCCCGCCGGCCGGA
>NZ_FMCH01000105.1 GCF_900091855.1 Streptomyces sp. DvalAA-14 | reverse complement strand
TGCGGCGCGCGCGGGACGAGGCCGGAGCGGCGGACACGCCGGACCAGTCCGCCCCGCCCGCCCAGCCGGCCCCGGAGTCGGCGGCCGCCCGGCCGCGGAGCTGATCCGCCCCGCCCCGAACCGGGCACGGCGGCGGCCCCCACCCGCTCGGGACCGCCGCCGTCAGGGACATCCGCTACCGGATCGCCGCCGCGACGGCGCGCACGCCCGGCGCCCGCAGGAACGAGTAGTGGTCACCCGGCACCCGCAGCGTGCGCGTACCGGCGCCCAGCACGGCCTGCCACCGCTCGGACAGGTCCGGTGAACCGTCCGCGCCGACCACCACGGCCGCCGCCTTCGGGGCCACCGGCCGGTGGCCGCCGATCAGCGCCAGGTGCGCGGTGAACACCTCGAAGCGGGCCTCGATGTCCCGGCGCACCTCGTCCGGGTCGCCGGAGCCGGCCGTGAGTTTGTCGCCCAGCCACCGCAACTGCTCGGCCACCGTGGCGGTCTCCCGGTCCGGCGGATCGCCCGCGTCCGGGCCGAGCGCCCGCGCCGCGTCGAGCACGAACTGCGCCGCGAAATCCCGCTCCGAGGCGCCGGACACGTCCGGCGGCTCGATCGGGGTGTCGAGCAGCCCGACCAGCGCCACCTCCTCGCCTTCCGCCTCGAACCGCCGGGCGATCTCCAGCGCCACCAGGCCGCCCATCGACCAGCCGGCCAGCCGGTACGGTCCGGCGGGCTGCGCGGCGCGGATGGCGCCGGCGTATTCCGTCACCATGGTGTCCAGGTCGGCGGCGGGCACACCGCCGGGGCGCACCCCGGCCGCCTCGACACCGAACACCCGGTAGCGGTCGGCCAGTTCCTGGGCGAGGCCGATATAGGGGAAGACGGTGCCGCCGACCGCGTGCACGACGTACAGCGGCTCCGCGCCGGGGCCTTCGGTCAGCGCCACCAGCGGCCCGGAGGCGCCGGCCGCGCCGGCCGGCGCCTGCCCGGTGGTCTCCACCGACGCCAGCAGCTCGGCGGCCTCCTCCTCGGACAGCTGCGCCAGCTCGTCGAGGTCGACCTCGTGGAGGCTGGTGTCCTCCAGTCCGTGCTTCTTGGTCAGCGCCGAGGTGAGCTGGGCCGGGGTGGGTGCCAGGAAGATCGCGGTGACGTCGGTGTCGACGGCCAGATCCTTGCGCAGCCGGGTGATCAGCTGCATGGCCTGCAGGGAGTTGCCGCCGAGGTCGAAGAAGTTGTTCTCGATGCCGACCCGCTCCAGATTCAGCACGCTGGCGTACATGTCGACCAGCACGGTCTCCACCAGCGTGCGCGGCGCGACGTAGTCGGCCCCGGGATCGGCGCTGTCGGGCGACGGCAGCGCCGAGCGGTCGACCTTGCCGTTGGCGTTGAGCGGGAAGGTGTCCAGGATCACCAGGTGGGTGGGGACCATGAAGGCGGGCAGCAGTTCGGCCAGGTGCACCCGCAGCTCGGCCTGCGTGACGGCGGGGGCGTCCGGCGCGGTCCTGGCGTAGCCGACCAGGTTCTTCTGGCCCGCGCGGTCCTCCACGACCAGGATGGCCGCCTGCGCCACCGACGGGTGGGAGGCCAGCACCGCCTCGATCTCGCCCAGTTCGACCCGCAGGCCGCGGATCTTCACCTGGTCGTCGAAGCGGCCCAGGAACTGCAGATTGCCGTCGGGCAGCCGCCGTGCCAGGTCGCCGGTCTTGTACATCCTGGCGTCCGGCAGCTCGCCGAACGGGTCGGTCACGAAGCGCTCGGCGGTCAGTTCGGGCCGGTTGAGGTAGCCGCGGGTGACTCCCGCGCCGCCGATGTGCAGCTCGCCGGCCACCCCGACCGGCACCGGGTTGAGGTGCTTGTCCAGCACGTACGCGGTGTAGTTGGTCAGCGGCAGGCCGATCGGCGGCGGGTCGATGCCGTTGTCGTGGCATTCGGCCATCGTGGAACCGACGGTGGTCTCGGTGGGCCCGTAGCCGTTGATGAAGCGCATGCCGGGCCGGGCCCAGCTGCGGACCAGTTCGGAGGAGAACGCCTCGCCGCCGGCGATGACCACCCGCAGGCTGGGGAACTGCTCGTCGGCGAGCAGGTTGAGCACCGCCGGCGGCAGGCACATGAAGGTGATGGCCTCGCCGCGGATCAGTTCGGCGAGCCGCGGCGGCGACAGCAGCGTCTCGGGCGTGCCGAGCACCAGGGTCGCGCCGGACAGCAGTGCGCCGAAGATGTCGAGCACCGACACGTCGAAGTTCAGCGAGGCGAACTGCAGTACCCGGTCGCCCGGGCCCAGCGGCCAGTGCTCGATCTCGGCGGTGGCGAAGTTGACGGCCTGGCGGTGCTCGACCACCACACCCTTCGGCCGGCCGGTCGAGCCGGAGGTGTAGATGACGTAGGCGACGTTCGCGGGGCCGGCCGCGGCGTCGAGGTCCGAGCCGTCCAGCCCGGACAGCTCGGCCCAGTCCCGGTCCAGGGACAGCACGGCCACCGAACCGGCCGGCACCGCCGCCTCGCTGGCGTCGTCGGTGACGACCACCGGCACCTGCGCGTCCTCGACCATGAAGGACAGCCGGTCGGCCGGGTAGTCCGGGTCCAGCGGCACATAGCCGCCGCCGGCCTTCAAGATGCCCAGCAGGCCGGCCAGCCGGCGGGGCGTGCGCTGGGTGCTGACCCCGACCAGCACCTCGGGGCCGACCCCGAGTTCGCGCAGCCGCCGGGCGATCCGGTTGGCCTGCGCGTTGAGTTCGGCGTAGGTCACGGTGGCGCCGTCCAGCTCCACCGCGATCGCGTCCGGGTGGGCGGCGGCCCGCTCCTCGAACTTCTGGTGCAGATTCCCGGCCGGGAACTCCACCCGGGTGTCGTTCCACTCGACGATCTCCTGCCGCAGCTCCGCCTCGGTCAGGATCGGCAGCCGGGACAGGGGAGTGCCCGGGTCGGCCACGATGCCGTCGAGCAGCACCCGGAAGTGGCCGAGCAGCCGGCGGACGGTCGCGGCGTCGAACAGCGCCTTCGCGTACGTGATGCCGACGTTCAGCCGGCCGGCCGTCTCGACGGCCGAGACCAGCAGGTCGAATTTGGCCGCCTCGGTCGGCAACTCCTCCGAGGCCCAGATGAGTTCGGCGGACGTCAGATCGCGCTGCTGGTTGTCGGCGAGCATGAAGCCGACCTGGAACAGCGGTGAGCGGCTCGGGTCGCGGGGCGCCCGTGCCGCCTCGACGATCTTGGCGAACGGCAGCTCCTGGTGGGCGTACGCGCCGACGGTGGCGGTCCGTACCCGCTCCAGCACCTCGGGGAAGGCCGGGTCGCCGGACAGATCCACCCGGATCGGCAGGGTGTTGATCAAGTAGCCGATCAGCGTTTCCAGTTCGGGCCGTCCCCGATTGGCGCTGACCGTGCCGACGACGATGTCGTCCTGGCCGCTGTAGCGGTGCAGCAGCACATGGAAGGCGGCTATCAGCGTCATGAACAGCGTCGCGCCCTCGGCGCGGCCGAGCGCGGTGAGCGCCGTCAGCAGGGTGTCGCCGAAGTCGTCCGCCTCGGTGGCTCCGTCGTAGGTCTGCACGAGCGGGCGGGGCCGGTCGGTGGGCAGTTGGAGCACCGACGCGCCGGCCAGCGTCTCCCGCCAGTAGGCGACCAGCTCGTCCAAGGTCTCACCTTGCAGCCTGCCGCGCTCCCACAGGGCGAAGTCGGCGAACTGCACGGGAAGTTCGGGCAGTGTCGACTCCCGGCCGACCGCGGCGGCCTCGTACAGCTCCGCGAGTTCGGCCAGCAGCACCGGGAAGGACCAGCCGTCGAAGACGGTGTGGTGCACGGTGACCACCAGCACATGCGCCTCGTCGGCCAGCCGCAGCAGCAGCACCCGCAGCAGCGGGCCGCGGTCCAGTACGAACGGGCGGGTGCCCTCCTCGACGGCCGCCGCGCGCCAGCGCTCCTCGAGCGACTCGGCCGGCACCTCCCGCAGGTCCGCGGTGGCCACCTGCACCGGGGCGGGCGCGTCGACCACCTGGCTCGGCCGGCTGTCGATGGTCACCAGCCGTGTCCGCAGCGCCTCGTGCCGCACCACCAGCGCGTCTAACGCGGCACTGAGCGCGGCGCGGTCCAGCGGGCCGGCCATCCGTACGGCGCCGGCGATGTTGTAGGTCGACAGGCCGGGGGCCAACTGGTCGATGAACCACAGCTGTTCCTGGCCGAAGGACAGCGGCAGCTCCTGGAGCCCCGCCGGGCGCCGGGGGATGCCGGCCGTCGGAGTGTTCGCGGCCCGCCGGCGGAGTTGGGCGGCCAGCAACGCCCGTTGAGAGTTCGACAACATGCTTATGCGTTCCTATCGTTCGCAGACACATTCGTCTGGGGATCGGGTTCGGGTCCGCGTGCCGGTTCGGGTGCGGGGGAGATCGCTGCGGACAGTGCCGGTTCGAGGCCGGCTTCCGGGTCCGGTCCTTCGGCCTCCGGGTTGGCCGCCGGGTTGGCCTCCAGGTCGGGCTCGATCGGGCCGTCCGGCATCTCGCGCAGCCGGAAGACCGGGGAGAACGTCAGCCAGGCCACCGGGGCGGCGATCCCGATCACGCCGACGACCAGCGCCGCCCGCAGCCCGAACGCCGCGGCCAGCGAGCCGCCCAGCAGCGCGCCGATCGGCACCGTCCCGAACAGCACCAGCCGGTAACTGGCGTTCATCCGGCCCAGCAGCCGGGTCGGCGTGACCGTCTGACGCAGCGTCAGTGCGTTGATGTTGAAGATCGCCAGGTGGAATCCGTGCACCGCCAGCGCGGCGCCGATCACCAGCAGGGACACCGCACCCGAGCCCTGCGGCGCCAGCAGCGCCAGCGGCGACACGCACGCGATGAGCGTCGACAGCCGCAGCGTCTGGCCGAAGCCGAGCCGGTCGCCGATCCGCGAGGCGAGCATCGCCCCCAGCAGCGCGCCCACCGAACCCGCGCCGACCACGAAGCCGAGCTGGGTCGGACTGAGGCCGAGCACCCGGACCGCGTAGACCAGGAAGATGGTGGTCATCACGTTCTCGAACAGGTTGAACGTGGCGGACTGGGTGGCCAGATGCCGCAGGATACGGCTGCCGATCACGGTCCGCAGTCCCTCGGCGATCGAGCTGAACACCGACGGCTGCACATCGGGCAGCTCCGGGGCCGGCTCGGTCCGGCGGATGCGCGACAGCGCGGCCGCCGACACCAGGTACGACACCGCGTCCACCGTCAGCGCGACCGGCGCGGACAGTGCCCCGACCAGGAAACCGGCCAGCCCGGGACCGGCGATGCCGGCCACCGAGTAGCTGACGGTGATCTTGCTGTTGGCCTCGGCGAGATAGCGCTTGTCCACCAGTCCCGGCACATACGACAGGATCCCGATGTCGAACAGCACGGTGAGCAGGCCGGCGGTGAAACCGACCGCGTACAGCAGCGTCATCGACAGCAGGTCGAACGCGTGCGCCAGCGGGATCAGACCGATGAGGACCGCCCGGCCGAGATTGCTGACGATGAGCGTGGGCCGCCGCCGGCGCCGGTCGAACCACACGCCGGCGAACAGCGAGACGAGCACGAACGGGGCGTACCGCGCCACGTTCAGCAGCCCGATCCCGAAGGCCGTCGCGTGCAGGGTCAAGATCGCGGTGAGCGGCAGGGCCATGTCGGTCACCTGCGAACCCACCAGCGAGACCGTCTCGCCGCCCCACAACTTGGTGAAATCCCTGTTGGCCAGGACGCCGCCCCGCTCGGCGTCCTGGCCCGTCTGAACCGTCGTCACGTCCTGTCCGCTCTCAGCTCGCTGTACCCGGAACCGCGGCCGCCAGTTCGGGGGCCTCCACCTGGAGGTCGAACGCCTCGTGCAGCGCCCGCGTGGCCTGTTCGACCGCATCGGAGGTGATGTGGCACGAGACCCGGCTCGGCGTGCTGGTCACCAGCAGCGGGCTGATGCCGCTGCCCTCCAGCGCGTCGAGGATCCGGGAGGTGATCTCGGCCCGGTTGCTGACCACCGTGCTCACCACGCTGACGCTGCCCAGCTCCTCCCCGTGCACCTCGACAGCCGCGCCGACATCGCCGAGCGCCGCGATCACGCCCTGCGCCTCGGTGCCCGGCGAGGTGAACCGGACATGCTGCGGATCGTGCAGGTCGCGGATCATCGACCCCACCGGCATGCCGCGCTCCGCCAGCGCCGCCGACACGGTGGCCGGCGACAGGCCGCTCACGGTGTAGAGCGGGTCGTGCCGCCGATGGGCCACCCCGGCGATCCGGGTGTTCTCGAACAACGGACTCTCCTTCTTGATCCAGGTGCCCGGCTCGGTGGTGAACGACGATCGGACATGGATGTCGATGTCGTAGGCGGCGGCCAGTTCGACCGCCCGGGGCTGCATGACCTGGGCGCCCGCCTCGGCGAGCTGGAGCATCTCCTCGTGGCTGAGCCGCTCCATCCGCCGGGCGGCGGGCACCAGCCGGGGATCGGCGGTGAACACCCCGGTCACATCGGTGTGGATGTCGCACTCGGTCAGTCCCAGCGCGGCGGCCAGCGCGATCGCCGACGCGTCGGAACCGCCCCGGCCGAGCGTGGTGACGTCCCCGGCCGCGGTGATCCCCTGGTATCCGGTGACCAGCACGATCGAGCCCGCTTCGAGGGCCTCGACCACCCGCCACGGCCGGACCTCGTGCAGCCGCGCGTTGCCGTGCGCCTCGTCCGTCATGAAGCCCGCCTGGGTGCCGCTCAGCGAGATCGCGTGCTCACCGAGTTCGTGCACCGCGATGGCGGCCAGCGCGCAGGACATGGACTCACCGACCGACAGCAGCGCGTCCAGTTCCCGCGACTGGGGCCGCGGCGACAGCCCGTAGGCCAGGCCGAGCAGGTCGTCGGTGCTGTCGGACATCGCCGACAGCACCGCCACCACCTGGAGACCCTGCCGGTGCGCCGCCACCAGCCGCTGGGCGACGGCCCGCAGCCGGTGCACGTCGCCGACCGAGGAGCCGCCGAACTTCCACACCACGCGCCGCGCCGACAGACCGTCCGGTAGGGGCAGAGGCGGGGGCAGGGGCAGGGGCACCGGCAGCGGTGGTTCGGCCTGCCGGGCCCGTACGGATTCGGCGCTGCGGAACGCCGACAGCTGAGGGGCTCCGGGCCCGGTCATCGGGCCGGCACCCGGTCGTGCACCAGCCGGATCCAGCTCGCGAAGAACGCCAGACTGTGGCTGCGCCACATGTTGACCGGGTGGTCGAGGTCCACATTGGCCGGCGCCGGCACCCCGTCGACGCCCTGCGCGCTGTCGCGGCGGTACTCGTCGACCAGCCGGTGGCCGGTGTACTCGGGGTGGCCGATGTGCATGACCACCTGGTGATCGCGCGACTCGGCGATCACCGTGCCGGCGCCGGCCGCGCGGGCCACTGCCCGGACCGTCCCCGAGGCGTCCAGCGCCTCGTCGTCGAAGCCCGCGAAGCGGCTGTGCGTCGACCAGAAGCGGTCGTCCAGCGCCCCGGCGATCGGGCCGTCGTCCACCAGGCGCTCGGTCGGGTACATCCCGGACACCTTGGTGGTGTAAATCCGCGTCGGCAGCCCGAACAACAGGTGGCCCACCCCGAGCGCCCCCCAGCACAGGCCCAGGATCGGGGCGCCCTGCCCCGCGGTCGCCTGCACCATGTCGTCGAGTTCCGCCAGGAAGCGGACCTCCTCGTAGGGCAGGTGCTCCACGGCCGCGCCGCTCACGATGAGGCCGTCCAGCGGTGCCTGGGCGGTCGCCTCCTTGTAGGTGCGGTAGTGCCGGGCGATGTGCTCCGGGTCGTCCAGGTGGTAGCGGCGGGTGGAGATCCGCAGCCACTGCAGCTCGAAGGGCCAGGCCGCGGACAGCTGGGGTGTCAGCCACTTCTCGTACTGCTCGGCGTGCGGCATCAGATTGACGATGCCGACTCGCGGCAGGGCGCCGGGGTTCGCCCCGGCCGGCTGCGTCGTCGTGGTCACAGCGCCACCGCCCCGGTCAGCTCCGCTTCCACCGCGGCGATCGCGTCCCGGATGACGGCCAGCGCGTCGTCCACCGTCCGCCGCGAGACGTTCAGCGGCGGCAGCAGCCGTACCACGCAGTCCTCGCGGCCGCCGAGTTCCAGGATCAGGCCGGCCTTGAGCGCGGCGCGCTGGACCCGGGCGGCCACCTCGGTGGCGGTGGCCGTGCCGTGGCCGGCCATCTCGACGCCGATCAGCAGGCCGAGGCCGCGGACGTCGTCCACCAGCGGGCTCTTGTGCTGGATCGCGGTCAGTTCGTCGAGCAGGTACGCACCCTGGCTGCGCACATTCGCCAGGACGCCGTCCCGCTCCACCACGTCCAGGTACGCGTTGGCGCTCGCGAAGGCGAGGTTGTTGCCGCGGAAGGTGCCGATGTGGCTGCCCGGCGCCCAGGTGTCCAGGTGCTTGCGGTACATGATCACCGACACCGGCAGGCCCAGCCCGGACAGGCCCTTGGACGCCACGACCACGTCGGGCGTGATGCCGTACTGCTCGAAGGCGAACCAGGTGCCGGTGCGTCCGCAGCCGGTCTGCACCTCGTCCACGATCAGCGGGATCTCCAACCGGCGGGTCACCTCGGCGATCCGGCGGACGAAGTCGGCCCGCGCCGGGATGGCCCCGCCCTCGCCCTGGACCAGTTCCAGGATCACCGCGGCCGGCAGCTGCACCCCGCCGTGCGTGTCGGTCAGCGTGTTGACCAGCACCTCGGCGCAGTTGGTCGAGCAGCTCGCCGGGGACAGGTTGAGCGGGCAGCGGTGGCAGTAGGAGTAGGGGGCGAAGTGGATGCCCGGCAGCAGATTGTGCAGGCCGGTCTTCGGCTGGTGCTCCGACGTCAGGGACATCGCGCCCTGGGTCGAGCCGTGGTAGGCGCCCTGGAAGGCTACGACGGTGCCGCGGCCGGTCGCCTTCTTGCAGAGCTTGATCGCCGCCTCCACCCCGTCGGAGCCGGTCGGCCCGCAGAAGTGGATCTTCACGTCGTCGCGCAGGTGCTCCGGCAGCATCGCCAGCTGGCGGCGCTTGAACTCCTCCCGGACCGGCGTCGGGAAGTCCAGCCCGTGGGTCAGCCGCGGCAGTTGCTCATTGACCGCGGCGATCAGGTCGGGGTGGTTGTGGCCCAGCGCCAGTACGCCCGCGCCGGTGAGGAAGTCGATGTAGCGGCGGCCGTCGACGTCGGTGATGTACGAACCGGCGGCCTCGGCGATCGCCACCGGCAAACGGCGCGGGTAGGTGCGGGCGTTGGACTCGGTGTCGGCCTGACTGGCCAGCAGCAGGCGCCCGTTGGGGCCAGGGATGGATAAGTCGGCCAGGTCGGCGGGGCCGGCGGGGCCGGCAGCCGATGCGTGCGCTGTTGCCGATGCCGATGCCGATGCGGGCGCGGCGACGGTCCCGGGTTCGGACACGGCCGCGGATTCGGGTTCGGGTGCGATGGTGCCCAGGGTCTGCATGGCGGTCCCCTCAGATTCCGAAGCCGGGCTGCGGCACGGCACCGACCAGGTCGGCGGCGTCGTCCCCGGTCTTGGCCAGACGCTCGTGCAGGCTCTCCACGATCGCCTTCGAGCGCAGCGCCAGCAGGCTGAACGAGCCCGCGTCGCCGAGCCCGTGCGTCGACTCGCACAGCCCGTTGACGAAAATCGGCGGCACGCCCTGCAGCTCCGGATCGGGCACCACGCCGTAGTCGTAGCCGACCGACAGCGGCCGGTCCGCCGTGACGCCGAGCGCCTCGGCGAGATCCGACAGCAGCGGCGGCAGCTGCTCGGTGCGGCCGGTGATCCCCAGGTCGAGATAGCCGGTGGCCAGGATGGCGCGGTCCACGGTCACCTGCTCGCGCTCGCCGGTGATGTGCTCGGTCAGGTCGAGGGTGACGCCCTCGGCGCCGGCCTCGGCCCCGGTGATCAGGCGGTTGGTGCGCAGCGAGACGCGCGGGCGGCCGTCCAGCTCGTCCTCGTACATCCGCAGGTAGAGCGCGTCGATGACGTCGGCGTCGGCGGCGGAGTAGTTGGTCGGGCGCAGCTGGGTGCGCAGCCGCTGCTTGCCCTCCTCCGACGCGTGGTAGTAGTAGTCGACGAACTCCGGGAAGTAGACCTCCTCGGAGAACGGGCTGGTGTCCTTGAGCCGGTAGCCGTAGCCCGTCATCACGTTCACGATCCGGGCCGCCGGGAAGCGGCCGACCAGGTCCAGCACCACCTCGACCGCGCTCTGGCTGGCGCCGACGACGGCGAGGGTGCCGGTGTAGCCGGCATCCAGGTCGGCGATGCCGGGCAGGTACCGCGAGGTGTGGAACACCCGCGGGGACGCCGTCCGCGCGAAGACCGGCGGGATGTGCGGGGTGCGTCCCGGCGCCACCACGATGGAGCGGCCGCGGTAGATCTCGCCGGCCGCGGTGGTGACCTCGACCGACCGCTCGACGCCGACGCCCTCGGCGCTGTCGGGACTGTCGACCAGCGCGATGCCGGTCACTTCCTGGTCGTAGTCGACGTCCACCGACACGTTCTCGGCGACCCACTGGATGTAGCGGGCGTACTCCTTGCGGAGCGGGAAATGGCTCGGCAGATTCAGGTGTTTGAAGAGTCGGCCCTGCTCGTGCAGGTAATTGATGAATGTGTAGCGGCTTCGTGGATTCCGCGGTGTCACCAGATCCCGGACCGGGTTGTTCTGGATGTCGGATCCGTCGAGCAGCATCGTGCGCTGCCAGAACGGCCCCGGCGCCTTCTCTAAGAACTTGACCCGGGCGTTCGGCCACAGCTCTTCAAAGGCTATGGCGACGGCAATATTCGCGGGCCCGAATCCCACACAGATAACGTCGTACACGTGACAACCCCCATTGATCGCTGGCAGTTTGAGGCGCACCTGTGCCCCTGCCCGCAAAGTGGTTCCCCCCTGTTCCGGCCAGGGGTTGCAGCAGGGAACACGACCTGCGCGCCTTTCGGCGTGTTGCGAACTGTGCGTGCAATGACGAAAGTACAGAACCGGTCGGCCGTTTTTCGACCAGAGGAGAGTCTGTCTTCGCGCTGCCGGGCTGTCAACGGCATCTCTTTAACCCGTGAGTGCTCCGGTAGAGCTGCCGGTTACGGCCGGCCGGCTGCCTTCGCCGGGTGCACTGGGCTGCCGGAAGCGGTCTCCGCCGGGGCCCGGGGCGGACCGTCCGCCCCGGCGGTCGCCAGGACGGGGCAACGCCTGGTTCCCTGGTGGAACCGGTCGTCTTCACATAGAGTTCATGCGGTGCAACATAGGGCCACGACTGAATCTGGGGCTGATGGGACAGGGGAGTTCGAGGTGACGAGTGCTCCGCACGGGATTGCCGGCCGCCGTGCCCGGGACCGTGTCCGGAGCGGTTTCGCCACCGCTGTTTTCCGGTGTTTCCGGCCGGCGAAGGGATGACGCGCCTATCGTTGGCGGCAGGAAGTCCTGGATGAAAGCGTTGGCGTCACGGACCAGGAGTCGGAAAGCGCGGTAGCGGAAGCTGCCGGTGATCCGTACGACGAGCGGGGTGGGGTGGCGGACGCATTCCCGGGGAAAGGTGAAGGCCATGAGGTAATGCCGAAGCGGTCGGACATCAGTCCGAAGGCGTCGGCCGATCACGCGTCCGGATCCGGTGCGATCCGGATCCGTCGAGCCCGGCGCGGAAGCGGGCGACCCCCGAAGTCCGGGCCGGCGGAGGATTCCCCCGAAAACGGTTCCGGTGCATCGTCCGCACGGCGGCGTACCGGACCGGCACCCGGCGAACACCGGCTATTCGGGGCGGATTCGGCGGGGACGCGACGCGGATTCGACCGCGGTGCCTTGCCGGGGGCGGCCGTCGCGGGTGAGCGTGATCCCCGGCCGATCGATGACGTCCCCCATGCCTCGCCACGGCGGAATCCCGCATTGCGTCCCGGTGCGGGCGCCATCACGGCGGCGGACCCCCGGAATTCCCATAATTGCCGGGAATCCCGGCGGAATTACCGGCTCCGGCCCCGTCGCCGCGGAGTCGGTCAGGCGCGGCGCATCGCCGTAGCGGGGCAGCGGCGGTCGTGGTGGCGCGCCGCCCCCGGCCCGCGGGGCCTGCGGGGCGTCCCGGGCACAGCGAAGGGCCCGGCTCCCCACGGGGGTGGGAGCCGGGCCCGGTCAGGGGGCGAAGGACGGTCGGACGGGGTCCGCCGTCGCGGGCTCAGCCGCCCGCGGCGCCGGTCACCGGCCGCGCAGGCCCGGACCGCTCGGCACCGGATCGCCGTCCGCCGCCGGCCGGGCGGCCGCAGGCGCTTCGGCCTCGGAGTCGGCGTCGTCGGCCGCCTCCACCGCCAGATGCGGCAGCCGGCGGTCCAGCCAGCCCGGCAGCCACCAGTTGGAGGCGCCGAACATATGCATCAGCGACGGCACCAGCACCGTCCGCAGGATGAACGCGTCCAGCGCCACCGCCCCGGCCAGCCCGACACCGAACATCGCCAGCACCCGCTGCCCGCTGAGCACGAAGGCGGCGAACACGCAGATCATGATGACCGCGGCCGAGTTGATCACCCGGCTGGTCTCTGCCAGCCCGACCCGGACCGCCCGCGCGTTGTCCCGGCTGTGCACCCACTCCTCGTGCATCCGGCTGACCAGGAAGACCTGGTAGTCCATCGACAGCCCGAACAGCAGGGACAGCATGATCACCGGCAGGAAGGCGTCCACCGGTCCGGCCCGGCCGGCGATCGAACCGCCCCAGCCCCACTGGAAGCAGGCCACCAGGACACCGAAGGACGCCGCCGCGGCCACCAGGTTCATCACCGCCGCGGTGAGCGGCACCACCAGGCTGCGGAAGGCGAACAGCAGCAGCACGAAGCCCAGCGCGATGATCACCCCGATGAACAGCGGCAACTTCCCGAACAGGACGGTGGAGAAGTCCTTGAAGATCGCGGTCTGCCCGCCCACGTAGGCACGCATGGTGGTGCCGCGTTCGGCGGCCGGCACCACGTCGTGGCGCAGCCGGTCGATCAGGTCGGACGTGGCCTTGTCCTGCGGCGAGGTGGTCGGCACCGCCTGGATCAGTGCCACCGTGGCGCCCGGCTTCATCGGCACCGCGGCGGCGTAGGCGATGCCGTCGGTGGTCTTCAGCTTCGTCACCAGCCCGTCCAGCGCGGTCCGGTCCGCTGCGGTCGGCACCTCGGCCAGGATGGTCAGCGGGCCGTTGAAGCCGGGCCCGAAACCGTCGGCCAGCATGTCGTAGGCCTTGCGGGTCGTGGTGGTGGTCGGGTTGTTCCCCTGGTCGGAGGAGCCCAGCCGCAGCGAGAGCGCCGGGATCGCCAAGGTGGCCATCACCGCCACCGCCACCAGCGCCAGCGAGCGCGGGTGGCGCTGCAGGAAGGACGACCAGCGGGCCGCCGCGCCCGTCGCGGTCAGCTGCTCCGGCCCGTTCGCCGCGAGATTGCGCCGCTGGCGGCGGCTCAGCACCCGGATGCCGATCACGCCGAGCAGCGCCGGCAGCAGGGTGACGGCCGCGGCGACCGTGATCACCACGGTCAACGCGGCGGCCACCGCCACCCCGTTGAGGAAGGTGAGCCGCAGCGTGAACATGCCCAGCAGCGCGATGCACACCGTGCCGCCGGCGAACAGCACCGCCCGCCCCGAGGTGTTCAGCGCGGTGACCGCCGCCTCCTCCGGACTGCGGCCGCGCAGAATTCCCTTGCGGTGCCGGGTCACGATGAACAGGGCGTAGTCGATGCCCACCCCGAGCCCGACCAGTGTCGCCAGCTGCGGGGCGAAGTCCGCCACGTCCATGCCGTGGCTGAGCAGAATGATCGCCGACGAGGAGATGCCGATACCGAACAGGGCGGTCACCAGCGGCATCAGCATCCCGAACAGCGAGCCCAGCGCCAGGAACAGCACCACGCCGGCCGCGGCGATACCGACACCCTCGGCCAGGCCCGGCAGCGGCTGCTCGGCCTGCGCCGGCCGGTTGCCGCCGACTTCCACGTGCAGGCCCTGGGCCTTGGCGGTGTGGGCGGTGTCGATCAGCGCCTGCGCCTGATCGAGGTTCATGTCGTTGCCGAGCTTGGTGTAGGTGACGGTGGCGTACGCGGTGCGCCCGTCCTTGCTGATCTGCGCGGCGCCGGCCTTGTCGTACGGACTGCCGACCGTACCGACGTCCTTCTGCCCGGCGATCTTCGCCAGCACCGGGTCGATCCGCTCCCGCACCGACGCGTCACGCACCGAACCGGAGTCGACGTGCCACACCACGGTGTCGGCCTCGCCGGACTGCTGGGGCAGCACCTTGCCCAGCAGGTCGAGCACCTTGGAGGACTCGGTGCCCTTGAGGGAGAACGCGTTGGAGTAGCTGTCCCCGAGCGTCCTGCCGGCTCCGCCGACGACCAGCAGTGCCACCAGCCAGAGCAGGATCACCGTCCACTTGTGCCGGAAGCACCATCGCGCCACTGCGGCCACGCCTCACACCCCTGTTCGTCCGTACGCTCTCGACCGATGTCCCCGACCGATGCGGGGGGACGAGTTCAGCGTCCGTGGCCGACCCTCCTGTCACCAAGCCGATCCGGGTTCTCTCAAGGAACTCCAAGGTTCGGGCCGGGCCCGGGTGGCCGGCGGGTTACGGATACTGGTGGGCATGGAAGCCACCGTGCTCATCGTCGAAGACGAACCGGGCATCGCCGACGTTCTGCGCATCACCTTGAAATACAACGGGTTCACCGTGCACAGCGCGGCGACCGGACGCGCGGCGGTGGCGGCGGCCCGGGAGCACCGGCCCGACCTGGTGCTGCTGGACGTGATGCTGCCCGACGGCAACGGCTGGGAGGTCTGCCGCGCGCTGCGCGAGCAGCGGGCCGCCGAGGCGGGCGGCGACGCCGAGGACGACCTGGGCATCATCTTCGTCACCGCCCGGGACGCGCCGCGCGATGTGGTGGCCGGGCTGGCGCTGGGCGGTGACGACTACATCACCAAGCCGTTCGGGGTGGACGAAGTGGTGGCCCGGGTGCACGCCGTGCTGCGCCGCACCCGGCGCCGGGCGGACCGGGTCGCGGACCGGACGCTGCGGCACGGCGACCTGGAGATGGACGAGGCGACCTACACCGTCCGGCGGGCCGGGCGGCCGGTGGAACTGACGCCGACCGAGTACAACCTGCTGCGGCACCTGCTGCGCAACGCCGGCCGCATCCTGACGAAGGAGCAGCTGCTCCAGCACGTCTGGCAGTACGAGACGGCGGTGTCCTCGACGGTGGTGGAGACGTACATCTCCTATCTGCGGCGCAAGCTGGACCGGCTGGGGCCGCCGCTGATCGAGACCCGGCGGGGGATCGGCTACGGGCTGCGGGCGCCGGCGCCGCCTCCGCGGCAGCCGCAGGCCGAGAGGGCGCCGGACGTGATGCCGGAACCAGACCCGGACCCGGACCCGGATCCGGCGCCCGGCCCCGACCCGGCGCCCGGCCCCGACCCGGCGAGCGGCTCGCCGGCCGGCCCCGGAAGGCCGGTCGAGCGGTGAAGACCTGCGGTTTCTGGCCCCGCCCGCAGTCCCTGCGCGGCCGCTTCACCATCGCCAACGTGCTGTTCCTGGCCGTCGGCCTGCTGCTTGCGGCAGCCGCCAGCATCACCGCCACGTACATGGTGCTGGTCGGGCAGATCGACGACTCGCTCAAGTCCTCGCAGTCCTCGCTGCAGCAGGCCTCGCTCACCAAGGGCGGCCTGGGGCAGCTGTGCGCGCTGGCCGGCCTGCTGCAGAGCGGCCGGGCCGGCTCGGCGATCGCGGAGGCCTTCGCCCAGGACCTGCTCATCGTGGTGGACCAGCACGGCAAGCCGGCCCTGGTGTGCGGCACCGACATCACGCCGGTCAGCGGCGAGCGGGACCAACTGGCCGCGGCGGTGCCCGACCCGGCCCGGCTCGCCCGCAGCGGCGACGCGGCCACCGTGGAGTCCGGCGACAAGGAGTACCGGGTGGTGGCGGTGCGGCTGCCGGACGGCACCATCGTGGTCAAGGGCATCCGGATGAGCGGGGTCAAACGGGCCATCGGCAAGCTGCTCATCGTGGAGGCGGGGATCGGCGCGGTGCTGCTCGGCCTGCTCGCCACCGGCTCGCTGACCGCCGCCCGGCGCCGGCTCAGCCCGCTGGAGGACATGGTGGAAACCGCCTCCGCGATCGCCGAGGGCGACCTGTCCCGCCGGATCGGCACCGCCCGGCACGGCTCCAGCGAGGTCGAACAGCTCAGCTCCGCGCTCAACGCGATGCTCCAGCAGATCGAGGCGGCGCTGACCGAAAGCGAACGCGCCACCAGCCAGCAGCGCCAGTTCCTCGCCGACGCCTCGCACGAACTGCGCACCCCGCTCGCCTCGGTCCGCGGCTACCTCCAGCTCTACGAGAAGGGCATGCTGGACGCCGAGGAGAAGGACCGGGCGCTGACCCGGGTCTCGGCGGAGGCGCTGCGGATGAGCCGCCTGGTCGACGAACTGCTCGCCCTGGCCCGCCTCGACGACCGCCCGGCACTCACCTTCGGCCCGGTGGACCTCAGCTGTCTGGTCCGCGACGCCGCGGCCGACCTGGCCGCGCAGCAGCCCGAGCGGCCGGTGACGCTGCTGCTGCCGGACGGGCCGGACGGGCCGGACGGGCCGGGCGGGCCGGGCGGGCCGGACTGTCTCGGCGGACCGCCGCTGTACGCGCTCGGCGACGAGGCCGGGCTGCGGCAGGTCGTCGGCAATCTGCTGGCCAACGTACGTGTCCACACCCCGGCGGACTCACCGGTCACCGTCGAGGTCGACAGCTGCGGCGACGGCGAACTCCGGCTGCGGATCAGCGACTGCGGGCCCGGCCTCAGCGAGCAGGACGCGGCCCGCGCCTTCGACCGCTTCTTCCGGGCCGATCCCGAACGGGCCCGCGAGACCGGCGGCGCGGGTCTCGGCATGTCCATCGTCCAGGCCCTGGTCCACGCGCACCACGGCACGGTCGCCCTCAGCACCGCCCCCGGCGCGGGTCTGACGGTACGGGTCACGCTGCCCACCGCCATGTCACCGGTGCCGGTGCCGGTGCCTCTGCCGGTGGCTTGAGACCCCTGCCGCCTGACGCAGCGCCCCGGGAAGGGTGGGACCGGCCCGCCCCGGACAGGGCCATCGCGCCCACGCTTTGGATTGTCAACCGATCACTTTATTTTATCAACCACCCTGGCTAGGGTGGTCATATGAAGAGCTACCAGCAGTACTGCTCGGTGGCCCGCGCGCTGGACGTCGTCGGGGACCGCTGGGTGCTGCTCATCGTCCGTGAGCTGCTGGCACTGGGGCCCAGCCGGTACAGCGACCTGAAGCGGGGGCTGCCGGGCATAGCCAGCAACCTGCTCGCCGACCGGCTGAAGATGATGGAGGCCGAGGGCCTGCTCGAGCGGTACGACGCTCCGCCACCGGTGGGGACCGGCCTCTACCGGCTCACCCCCCGGGGCCGGGAGCTGCAGGACGTCCTGCAGGCCCTGGCCCGTTGGGGACTGGAGCGCATGCACACCGGCGCCGCGGACGACGACGCGGTCCGGCCGCAGTGGTCCGCGCTGTTCGCCGGGTTCGAACTGCCGCCCCATGTCGCCCCGCAGACCGAGGTCGTGGTGGGGATCGAGACCGGCGGCGAAACCGTCCACGCGATCCTGCGGCACGGCACGTTCGAGATCCGCCGTGGCGCAGCCCCGGATGCGGACATCACGCTGTCCGGGGAAGCGACGCTCGTCGGCGCGGTCCTGTCCGGCCGGCTGACCCCGGAACAGGCCGCGGACCTCGGCCTGCGGATCGCCGGCGCACCGTCGCTGCTCACCGACCTGCTGCGGTCACGCGCTGCCCATCCCCCGCCGCGATCAGGAGCAATGTCATGACCTACGCCGAAACTGATCTGGTCGCATCGATGGAGCGACTCGCCGGCGACGACCTGGCGGCGCTGACGCAGGAGCAGCGGGACCAGTTCGACCAGTTCCACGCCGGCGGATCCGAAGCCGTCGAACGACTGCTGCCCAGCCTGCACCTGGCACCGGGGATGACCGTGCTGGACGTCGGCTCCGGACTCGGCGGACCGGCACGGCAGGTCGCCCGCGGCAGCGGCTGCGCCGTCGTCGGCGTCGACCTCACACCCGCCTATGTCGACGCGGCCCGGGAGCTGACACGCATCGCGGGCCTCACCGAACAGGTCAGTTTCCGCTGCGGCGACATAGCGGCCTTCGACGGCGCCGCGTTCGACGCGGCCTACACCCTGCACGTCCAGATGAACGTGGAAGACAAGAAGACCTTCTTCGCCGAGATCGGCCGGCGCCTGCTGCCCGGTGCGCACTTCGCGACCTTCGAGGTCTGCCGCAGCGACGGGCGGCAGCCGACCCCACCGCTGCCCTGGTCACTGGACGGCACCGACAGCTTCCTGGTCACAGCCGGCGAGCTGCGCGGCACGATCCGGTCCAGCGGCTTCGAACTCGTCGAATGGGTCGACGAGACCGCGTGGGTCCGTCAGTGGTTCGAGGACTTCGGAGCCCGCATCGCCGCCGGCGGCGGCCAAGCCGCTCTCCCCGCGCTTCTGACCGACGGCCTGACGCGCATGCTCAACTTCGCGATTGCCCTCGACACCGGCGTCCTGTCCGTCCACCGCGGCTCGTTCGTCAAAGCCCCATGAACCAGGGCGTCTGAGCCTTTGGCCTCACCTTCGGCCGGTCGGGGCCGAAACGCGGACCGGGCCCCGCCTCCTCGGCGGAGGCGGGGCCCGGCACGGCAAGCGGTCGAAGGAAGAGACGGGCAGACCCGGGGGTCGGAACCCGCCGGTCAGAAGCGGCGCGTGATCAGTGCCCGCTTCACCTCGGCGATCGCCTTCGTCACCTCGATGCCGCGCGGGCAGGCGTCCGTGCAGTTGAACGTGGTGCGGCAGCGCCACACACCGTCCTTGTCGCCCAGGATCTCCAGGCGCTGCTCGCCGCCCTCGTCACGGGAGTCGAAGATGAAGCGGTGGGCGTTGACGATCGCCGCCGGGCCGAAGTACTGGCCGTCGTTCCAGAAGACCGGGCAGGCCGAGGTGCAGGCCGCGCACAGGATGCACTTCGTGGTGTCGTCGAACCGCTCGCGGTCCTCGGCGGACTGCAGGCGCTCCCGGGTCGGCTCGTTGCCCTTGGTGATCAGGAAGGGCATCACATCGCGGTAGGCCTGGAAGAACGGGTCCATGTCGACCACGAGGTCCTTCAGGACGGTCAGGCCCTTGATCGGCTCGATGGTGATCGGCTTGTCCGGGTTGAGGTCCTTGATCAGGGTCTTGCAGGCCAGTCGGTTCTTGCCGTTGATCCGCATCGCGTCCGACCCGCACACGCCGTGCGCGCACGAGCGGCGGAAGGTCAGCGTGCCGTCGATCTCCCACTTGACCTTGTGGAGGGCGTCCAGGACGCGCTCCTTGGGGTCGATCGGGATCCGGTAGTCGATCCACTCCACCTCGGCGGAGACCTCCGGATTGAACCGGCGGATCCGCAGCGTGACCGTGATCAGATGCGACTCGGCGGAATCCGCGGCGTCCAGCGCCGCCGAGTTCTGGTGGATCGTCGGGGTGCTCATCAGTACTTACGCTCCATCGGCTGGTAGCGGGTCACCACGACCGGCTTGTAGTCGAGGCGGATCGACTCGGCGCCGCCCGCCTCCACCTCGCGGTAGGCCATCGTGTGCCGCATGAAGTTCACGTCGTCCCGGTTCGGGAAGTCCTCGCGGTAGTGACCGCCGCGCGACTCCTTGCGGGCCAGCGCCGAGACCGCCATCACCTCGGCCAGGTCGAGCAGGTTGCCCAGCTCGACGGCCTCCAGCAGATCGGTGTTGAACCGCTTGCCCTTGTCCTGGATGGACACCCGCAGGTAGCGGTCCCGCAGCTCGCCGATCTTCTCGACCGCGGTCTTGATGGTCTGTTCGGTGCGGAACACCATCACATTGGCGTCCATGCACTCCTGCAGCTCGCTGCGGATCTGCGAGACCCGCTCGCTGCCGGTGCCGGCCCGCAGCCGCTCGACCTGCTCCACCACCATGGCGGCCGGGTCCTCCGGCAGGTCCACGTAGTCGTTGGCGTGCGCGTACTCGGCGGCGGCGATGCCCGAGCGGCGGCCGAAGACATTGATGTCCAGCAGCGAGTTGGTGCCGAGCCGGTTCGCGCCGTGCACGGACACGCAGGCGACCTCGCCGGCCGCGTACAGGCCGGGCACCACCGTGGTGTTGTCCGCGAGCACCTCGCCCTGGACGTTGGTCGGGATGCCGCCCATCGCGTAGTGCGCGGTCGGCTGGATCGGGATCGGGTCGGTGTACGGCTCGATGCCCAGGTACGTCCGGGCGAACTCGGTGATGTCCGGGAGCTTCGCGTCCAGCTGCTCCGGCGGCAGGTGGGTCAGGTCCAGGTACACGTGGTCGCCGTCGGGACCGCAGCCGCGGCCCTCGCGGATCTCGGTGTAGATGGCCCGGGACACCACGTCGCGCGAGGCGAGGTCCTTCATGACCGGCGCGTACTTCTCCATGAAGCGCTCGCCGTCCTTGTTGCGCAGGATGCCGCCCTCGCCGCGGGCACCCTCGGTGAGCAGGATGCCCATCCGCCAGATGCCCGTCGGGTGGAACTGGAAGAACTCCATGTCCTCCAGCGGCAGCCCGCGCCGGTAGACCGCGGCCTGGCCGTCACCGGTCAGGGTGTGTGCGTTCGAGGTCACCTTGAAGAACTTGCCGGTGCCGCCGGAGGCGTAGATCACGGCCTTCGCCTGGAAGACGTGGATCTCGCCGGTGGCCAGCTCGTACGCGACCACGCCGGACGACCGGCGGACGCCGTCGACCTCGGTGAGCAGCTGGTCCAGGACGTAGAACTCGTTGAAGAACTCCACGCCCTCCTTGACGCAGTTCTGATACAGCGTCTGGAGGATCATGTGACCGGTACGGTCTGCGGCGTAGCAGGAGCGGCGCACGGCGGCCTCGCCGTGGTTGCGGGTGTGGCCGCCGAACCGGCGCTGGTCGATCCGGCCCTCAGGGGTGCGGTTGAACGGCAGGCCCATCCGCTCCAGGTCCAGGACCGCGTCGATGGCCTCCTTCGCCAGGATCTCGGCGGCGTCTTGGTCGACCAGGTAGTCGCCGCCCTTGATCGTGTCGAAGGTGTGCCACTCCCAGTTGTCCTCCTCGACGTTGGCCAGGGCCGCGGCCATGCCGCCCTGGGCCGCGCCGGTGTGGGAGCGGGTCGGGTAGAGCTTGGTCAGGACGGCGGTGCGGCTGCGCTTGGTGGCCTCGATGGCGGCGCGCATACCGGCGCCGCCCGCGCCGACGATGACGGTGTCGTACTTGTGGATCTGCATGGGGTCGCTTCCCTGTTCCAGCCCTGGCTCAGCGCTTAGCGGATGTTCGGGTCGAAGGTGAAGATCACCAGCGATCCGAGCACGATGGTGAACGCCACCGCTGTGAACAGCAGTGTCTTGAGCCAGATGCGGGTGTTCGCCTGCTCGGCATAGTCGTTGATCACGGTGCGCAGGCCGTTGCCGCCGTGCAGCATGGCCAGCCACAGCATGGTCAGGTCCCAGTACTGCCAGAACGGCGACGCCCAGCGGCCGGCCACGAAGGCGAAGCCGATCCGGCTGACACCGCCGTCGAGCACCAGCTGGATCAGCAGGTGGCCGAGGACCAGGACGACCAGCACGACACCGGACAGCCGCATGAACAGCCAGCCGTACAGCTCGAAGTTGGTTCGGGAGGACCTCTGCGAACTGGGCGTGCGCGAGGTGCGGGCGCGGGGCGCCTCGATGACCGGTGCCGGGTTGTCCGGACCGTACGAGGCGCTGGAGCCGGTCAGCTCCACGGCTTCCGTGGGGGTGACGTCAGTGGCCATGTGTCGTTCAGCTCCCGAACAGGACTCGTGCGGCGTGGCCGAGGACCGGGTAGATCGCGCCGATCATCAGCAGGATCCACAGGCCCATCACGGTCCAGAACATCTGCTTCTGGTAGCGCGGGCCCTGGGTCCAGTAGTCGACCGCGATGATGCGCAGGCCGTTCAGCGCGTGGAAGAGGATCGCGGCGACGAGGCCGTACTCCAGCAGGCTGACGATGGGGGTCTTATAGGTCGAGACGACCTTGTCGTAGTCCTCGGGGGACACCCGAACCAGGGCGGTGTCGAGGACATGGACGAACAGGAAGAAGAAGATGAGGACACCGGTGACTCGATGAGCCACCCACGACCACATGCCTTCCCGGCCGCGGTACAGCGTTCCAGCCGGCACGGAAAAACCCTCCGGGAGCGGTACGAGGGCTGCCGGCTTCGGTGTCGGTCACGCCCGGCCGGGTACGGTCCACCGGCCCCGGCCATCGTAGCGACGCCCTGTCGGCTCCGTACCGCGGGGTGGGGCAGGTGTGAGCGATCCCGCACTGTCGAGTGAACCGGGGGCCGGATCGGGCGGGAAGCGCAGGTCCCGGTGCCCTTCGGCGGTCAGGTCCGCGGCGGCGGCGAGCCGGCGCAGCCGGGCCCGGCAGATCCGCCGCAGCTGCTCGGCGGCGACCACCGTCTCCTCGTCCTTCTCGTGGCCCAGCCGCTGGCGCAGGCTGACCAGGGTCAGGTCCAGTGCCTCGGCGGGTTCGGCCGCGGACAGGTCGATCACGAAGGCGTGCTGGAACTTCGCCTCGTAGGCGGCGTGCGCGGCGCGCAGCGCGGTGTGCGCGACCAGATTGCCGCGGTCGGCCAGCGCGGTGGTGACCTCGGCGGCCAGCGCCTCGGCCAGATCGGCGGGGGTCAGGTCGTACGCGGCCTCGTCCGCCGCGGCCAGCAGCGTCTCCAGGGTCGGGTAGGGCCGGTGCGCGGTCATTCGGCGGACCCAGCGGCGGGAGCCGCAGCAGGACCGCAGGGCGGCTTCCGCGACCACGGTGGGGGCGTGGTTGAGCAGGACCAGCCCTTCGGGGGGCGTGTCGCTGGACAGCGGCGGGCTCCTGGGTGATGTCGGGCGACCGTACGGGGACGCGTACGGCGCGCACGTGAATGTGGGGGGTGCTGCGGGTCGTGCTGGAGCGCCAGGGGTACGGCGGGGTGCGCTCAACTGTACGGGCGGCCGGCGGCGGTCCGGCCGACGGGGCCGCAAACTTCACCCGTACGGGAATTGGCGCGGCGGTGGGTTGACGGCCCGCGGGCCGGGGCACAGCACCGGCAGGCAGACGGCATATGACGACGGCCGGGGTCCGCCTCCCCCCACAGGAGCGTCCCCGGCCGCCATTTGTACGGCGTCACCGGCTCCAAAAGTGTCACCGGCCCTCATGAGGCAGGATGGGGACGGTGTTCGAGGGGGTGGGGCCGGACGTGGATCTGGATACCGCGGTGAGCGCGGCGCAAGGCGGTGACGAGACCGCCTTCAGAGTCGTGTACCGCGCTGTGCAGCCGCAGTTGCTGCAGTACGTCCGCAGCCTGGTGGGACCGGCGGACGCGGAGGACGTCGCGTCCGAGGCCTGGCTGCAGATCGCCCGCGACCTGCCCAACTTTCGCGGCGACGGCGCCTCGGTGCGCGGCTGGGCGGCCCGCATCGCCCGCAATCGCGCGCTCGACCACATCCGCGCGCGCAGCCGCCGGCCGGTCACCGGGGCCGGGGTGGACGAACTCGTCCAGCTGCCGGACCGGGCGGACACCGCCGGGGAGGCGCTGGACGCGGTGGCCACCGACCGCGCGCTCGCCGCGATAGCGGCCCTGCCGCGCGAGCAGGCCGAAGCGGTGCTGCTGCGGGTGGTGATGGGCCTGGACTCCACCAGCGCCGCCCGGGTCCTGGGCAAACGGGCCGGCTCGGTACGGATGGCGACCCACCGGGGCCTGCGCCGGCTGGCCGAGATCCTGGAGCTGGAGGAGGACGACCGTCCCGCCGATGTGACCTTCTCGGCGTCGAAGGCGCTGTGAGGAACCGACAGGGAAGCGACATGAGCGACGACGCAGGAGTGGAGACCGCCCACGCGCCGGCCGACGCACTGACCGAGGCGGTGGCCGACGTGGTGGCGGACATGGTGGCCGCCGCGCGGCTGCGCCGGCTGCTGTCGGCGGCCGGCGCCC
>NZ_FMCH01000595.1 GCF_900091855.1 Streptomyces sp. DvalAA-14 | reverse complement strand
CGGCCGTGCCGGAGGCCGCGGGCGCGCTGGACGAGGGGCGGCGCTTGGGGGTCTGGCTCACACCGGTCAGCGTAGCCCGGGACGAAAAAGCCTGGGTACGCTGTTGACCATGCGCGCTCTCCTCGTGGTCAATCCCGCCGCCACCACCACCAGCGCGCGGGTCCGCGATGTGATCGGTACCGCGCTGGCCAGCGACCTGAAGCTCGAGGTGGCGACGACGGAGTACCGCGGCCACGCCCGCGACCTGGCCCGGCGGGCGGCCGAGGGCGGCGAGACCGAGCTGGTCGTCTCACTCGGTGGTGACGGCACCGTCAACGAGATCGTCAACGGTCTGCTGCACCACGGCCCGGATCCGGAGCGGCTGCCGAAGCTCGCCGTGGTGCCCGGCGGTTCCACCAATGTCTTCGCCCGCGCCCTCGGGCTGCCCAACGACGCGGTGGAGGCCACCGGCGCGCTGCTGGACGCGCTGCGGGCCGGTACCTCGAAGACGGTGGGCCTGGGGCTGGTCAGCGGCACCCCCGGCACCGAGGACGAGGGCGTGCCGGCCCGCTGGTTCACCTTCTGTGCGGGTCTGGGCTTCGACGCCGGGGTGATCGGACGGGTCGAGCAGCAGCGGGAGTTGGGTGCGCGCTCCACCCCGGCGCTCTACTTCCGGCAGGTGGCCCGGCAGTTCCTCGCCGACCCGCACCGCCGGCACGGCTCCATCACGGTGCTGCGCCCGGACGAGGAGCCGGTGCCCGAACTCATCACGGCGATAGTCTGCAACACCTCGCCGTGGACGTATCTGGGCAACCGCCCGGTGTACGCCTCCCCCAAGGCGTCCTTCGACACCGCACTCGACCTGCTGGGCATCACCAAGATGTCCACGATGTCAGGCGCGCGTTACGCGACGCAGTTGCTCCGCTCCACGCCGGAGCGGGGACCGCGTGGAAAGTACGCCCTGACGCTGCACGATCTCACCGACTTCACCTTGCAATCGCAGGCGCCATTGCCCTTCCAGGTGGACGGTGACCACCTGGGACTGCGTACGAGCGCGACCTTCAGAGGCGTACGCCGTGCACTGCGTGTGATTGTGTAAGTGGAAGAGCCTAAAGTCCTTTTACTCGAACGTTTAGACTGCCCTGCACCCCATGGAAGTACGGCTGTGACCGATGCGACACCGAGGAATCAAAAAAAACTTTCCTGAAGGGGTTGTATCTCCAGCCGAGGTTTGCGAGTCTCTAGGTGGCGATCGGGACGGCCGAACAACAGGCCCCCTTGAGAGCCCGAATCTCCTCCTCACTCCAGCGGGACAGCTCCAGCAACGGCTGGATGGCGTCCCGTTCGCTGTGCGGGGATTCGTGAAAGCGTTCACATTCACAAGCAACGTGCTTGTCACACAAGGAGTTGGAGCAGCCATGGACTGGCGTCACCGCGCCGTTTGCCGCGAGGAAGACCCCGAGCTCTTCTTCCCCATCGGCAACACCGGTCCTGCGCTGCTGCAGATCGAGGAAGCCAAGGCCGTCTGCCGCCGCTGCCCCGTCATGGACCAGTGCCTTCAGTGGGCACTGGAGAGCGGTCAGGACGCCGGTGTGTGGGGTGGCCTCAGCGAGGACGAGCGTCGTGCGATGAAGCGCCGCGCCGCCCGCAACCGGGCCCGCAACGCCACAGCCTGATTCACAGCCTTCCCCCCGAGCCGCAGCGCGCAGCACCTGCCAACACACGCGCAGCATCGTGAAGTGCCCCCCGTACCAATGGCGGTACGGGGGGCCTTCTTGTGTCCGGGCTCAGTTCTCCAGCGGGAGTTCGAGGATCACCCGGGTGCCGCCCGTCGGGGCGGGGAGCATGTCGAAGGTGCCGCCCAACTCCCCCACCACCAGGGTGCGGACGATCTGCAGGCCGAGATTGCCGGCCTGTTGGGCGTCGAAGCCGTCCGGCAGGCCCCGGCCGTCGTCCTGGACAGCGACGGTGACCAGGTCCTGACCGCGGAGCACCGAGACCTCCACCGTGCCGCTCTCGCCGGGTCCGAAGCCGTGTTCCAGCGCGTTCTGCAGGAGTTCGGTGAGCACCATGGCCAGCGGGGTGGCGATCTCCGCGGTGAGGATGCCGAACTTGCCGGTGCGCCGCGGGTTCACCCGGCCGGGTGAGATCTCCGCCACCATGGCCAGGACCCGGTCCGCGATCTCGTCGAACTCCACCCGTTCGTCGAGGGTTTGCGACAGCGTCTCGTGCACGATGGCGATCGAGCCGACCCGGCGCACCGCCTCGTCCAGCGCCTCGCGGGCCGCCTCGGAGTCCATCCGGCGGGCCTGCAGCCGCAATAGGGCCGCCACCGTCTGGAGGTTGTTCTTCACCCGGTGGTGGATCTCCCGGATGGTGGCGTCCTTGGTAATCAATTCGCGCTCGCGGCGTCGCAGTTCGGTGACATCCCGGAGCAGCACCAGAGAACCGATATGGATGCCTTTGGGTTTCAGCGGGATGGACCGCAGCTGGATCACCCCGTCGCCGCCCTCGACTTCGAATTCCCGCGGCGCCCAGCCGCTCGCCAGCTTGACCATCGCCTCGTCCACCGGGCCGCGCTCCGGGGCGAGTTCGGCGGTGGCCTGGCCGAGGTGGTGGCCCACCAGGTCGGCCGCCAGGCCCAGCCGGTGGTAGGCGGACAGGGCGTTGGGGCTGGCGTACTGCACCAGGCCCTCCGCGTCCAGCCGGATCAGCCCGTCGCCGGCCCGCGGCGAGGCGTCCATGTCCACGTGTTCGGACGGGAAGGGGAAGGAGCCGGCCGCGATCATCTGCGCCAGGTCCGACGCGCTCTGCAGGTACGTGAGTTCGAGCCGGCTGGGGGTGCGGACGGTCAGCAGGTTGGTGTTGCGGGCGATCACCCCGAGCACCCGGCCGTCGCGCCGCACCGGGATGGACTCCACCCGGACCGGCACCTCCTCGCGCCACTCCGGGTCGCCCTCCCGGACGATCCGGCCCTCGTCCAGCGCCGCGTCCAGCAGTGGGCGGCGGCCCCGGGGGACCAGATGGCCCACCATGTCGTCCTGGTACGAGGTCGGTCCGGTGTTCGGCCGCATCTGCGCCACCGAGACATAGCGGGAGCCGTCGCGGGTCGGCACCCACAGCACCAGATCGGCGAAGGACAGATCGGAGAGCAGCTGCCACTCCGAGACGAGCAGATGCAGCCATTCGAGATCGGAGTCGTCGAGGGCTGTGTGCTCGCGGACGAGGTCGTTCATGGAGGGCACGCCTGCGAGCGTACCGTTTTGGGCGGCCGGGCAGCGGTGCGCGCGGCCGCGGCCGGAGTAGTGGGGGAACGTGTGTTTGACGGGGGGTTCCGGCGGGAATTGACCGGTCGAATCGATGGCGGACCCATGGACAAGGCCAATGGTCTAGTCCACAATGGGCTCACCACAGACCTCCGCACTCCCCGCACAGGAGAGCGGATCGAGGCCACGGCGTTCTCTGCCCTGACGACGCCCGAAGCCTCTTCTGGTCGGTGCCACCCGACCGCGGGGACCGCACACCCCGTCGGCCGAGGCATCGACGGCAGCTCCGGGCTGCGGTGCTGGAGAGGTTGAGGGTCCTCTCCCGGCACCGCGGCCCGAAGTGCGTTCCGGGGCCGAATACGCGGCGGGGACGCGGCCGGCCGGGCCCGGCACCCCCACGGAACCGCCTCCCACCGGCGCGGCCACCTCTGGTAGATTGGTCTATACCATACCTTTCTCTTCCCGTCTCTTCCAGAACGGCAGGCCCAGCGTGGAAGTTGTCATCGTCCCGGACGCCGCGGCAGGCGGCGAACTCATCGCGGGGGCCGTCGCCGCCCTGCTGAGCCGCAAGCCCGACGCCCTGCTGGGCGTGGCCACCGGCTCCAGCCCGCTGCCCGTCTACCAGGCACTGGCCGGCCGGGTCCGCACCGGCGCCGTGGACGCCTCGCGGGCCCGGATCTGCCAGCTGGACGAGTACGTGGGCCTGCCGGCCGGGCACCCCGAGTCCTACCGCTCGGTGGTGCTGCGCGAGGTCGTCGAGCCGCTCGGGCTGTCGCCCGACTCCTTCATGGGTCCCGACGGCTCCGCCGAGGACATCCTGGCGGCCTGCGCGGCCTACGACGCGGCGCTCGCCGCGGCCGGCGGCGTGGACCTCCAGCTGCTCGGGATCGGCACCGACGGACACATAGGGTTCAACGAGCCCTGCTCGTCGCTGGCCTCGCGGACCCGGATCAAGACGCTCACCGAGCAGACCCGGGTGGACAACGCGCGCTTCTTCGGCGGGGACATCGAGCAGGTGCCGCACCACGTCATCACCCAGGGCATCGGCACCATCCTGGAGGCCCGGCACCTGGTCCTGCTCGCCACCGGCGAGGGCAAGGCCGAGGCGGTCGCCCAGACCGTCGAGGGACCGGTCGCCGCGATCGTGCCGGGCTCGGCGCTGCAGCTGCACCCGCATGCCACCGTCGTGGTGGACGAGGCCGCGGCCTCGAAGCTGAAGCTGGCGCCGTACTTCCGCGCCACCTTCGCGGCGAAGCCGGCCTGGCAGGGCCTCTGACCCCGACGCCGCGGCCCCCTCGCCCCCGGCCCGCACCGCCCGGCCCCCTCACGGCTGCCGCCGGACCACCCGCCGGCGGGGACGTCCCGCGCAGTTCCCGCGCCCCTACGGGGCCCCGAGCGGGGCCGCCAGGCGGGCGGCCGCGTACCCGCCCGCACCGCCCAGCCCCTCACGGCTGCCGCCGGACCACCCGCCGGCGGGGACGTCCCCCGCAGTTCCCCGCGCCCCTAC
>NZ_FMCH01000259.1 GCF_900091855.1 Streptomyces sp. DvalAA-14 | reverse complement strand
ACCTGATGGCCGCCGGCCTGCTCGCCGACCCGTTCCTGGACCGCAACGAGACCGGGGCGGCCTGGGTCGGCCGCGCCGACTGGACCTACCAGACGGTGCTCCCGCCCCGCGAGACCGCGCACGAGCGGACCGACCTGGTCTTCGACGGACTCGACACCGTCGCCGAGATCCGCCTGGGCGCGGCCCTGCTCGGCACCACCCGCAACATGCACCGCGCCCACCGCTTCGACGTCACCGACCGGCTCGGCGCCGACGCCACCGATGCCGCCGAGGCCACCGAACCGACCGCGCTGACGGTCGCCTTCACCTCGGCCTACACCGAGGCCGATCGGGTCCGCGCGCTGGTCGGCGACCGGCCGAACGCCTACCCCGAACCGTTCCAGTACATCCGCAAGATGGCCTGCTCCTTCGGCTGGGACTGGGGACCGACCCTGGTGACCGCCGGCATCTGGAAGCCGGTCCGGCTCGAGCACTGGTCCACCGCCCGGCTGGCCCGGGTCACCCCGCTGGTCACGGTGGCCGGCCGCGCCGGCCGGGTCGAGATCCGGCTGGAACTGGAGCGCACCGCCACCGGCGCCGACCGCGAACTGACCGTGCGGCTGCGGGTGGGGGCCGTCCTTGTCGAGACCGCGGTGCCGGCCGGCGCCGACCGGCTCAGCGTCAGCGCCGACGTACCCGACCCGGACCTGTGGTGGCCGCGCGGCTACGGCGAACAGCTGCTGTACGACTGCGAGGTCACCTTGCTGGACAGCGCCGCCGCAGGGGCCGGCGCCGCCCGACTGGACCACTGGCAGCGCCGGATCGGCTTCCGCACCGTCACCCTGGACACCGCCCCCGACGAGCGCGGCAGCGCCTTCACCCTGGTCGTCAACGGCACCCCCGTCTTCGCCCGCGGCGTCAACTGGATCCCCGACGACGCCCTGCCCACCCGGATCGACGCGGCCCGCTACCGGCGCCGCCTCACCCAGGCCGCCGCGGCCGGCGTGGACCTGGTCCGGGTCTGGGGCGGCGGCCTCTACGAGAGCGACGACTTCTACGACGCCTGCGACGAACTCGGCCTGCTGGTCTGGCAGGACTTCCTGTTCGCCTGCGCGGCCTACCCCGAGGAGCAGCCGCTGCGCGGCGAGATCGAGGCCGAGGCCCGGGAGAACATCACCCGGCTCGCCCCGCACCCCAGCCTCGTCCTGTGGAACGGCAACAACGAGAATCTGTGGGGCTTTCGCGACTGGGAGTGGGAGCCGGACCTGGCCGGCGACTCCTGGGGCGAGGGCTACTACCTCGGCCTGCTGCCGCGGATCGTCGCCGAGACCGACCCCACCCGGCCGTACTGGGCCGGCAGCCCCTGGTCCGGCTCCTGGAACCACCACCCCAACGACCCCGGCCACGGCACCGCCCACTCCTGGGACGTGTGGAACCGCACCGACTACACCGACTACCGCGACAGCGTGCCGCGCTTCGTCGCCGAGTTCGGCTGGCAGGCCCCGCCCGCCTTCGCCACCGCGCGCCGCGCGATCAGCGACCGACCGCTGACCCCGGACTCACCCGGCATGCTGCACCACCAGAAGGCCGGCGACGGCAACGGCAAGCTCGCCCGCGGCCTGGCCCGGCACTTCCCGGCGCCGGCCGACTTCGACACCTGGCACTACCTCACCCAGGTCAACCAGGCGCGCGCCGTCGCCACCGGCATCGAGCACTGGCGCTCGCACTGGCCCGACTGCGCCGGCACCATCGTCTGGCAGCTCAACGACTGCTGGCCGGTGACCTCCTGGGCCGCCATCGACGGCGACGAGCGGGAAAAGCCGCTCTACCACGAGCTGAAGCGGCTCTACGCCGACCGGCTGGTGACCCTGCAGCCGCGTCCGGGCGGCCTGGCCGGGGCGCTGGTCAACCACAGTGCCCGGGACTGGTCGGGCACCGCGGTGCTGCGCAGGATCGCGGTGGACGGCACGGTGCTCGCCGAGGCCCGGCTGCCGTTCGCCGCGGCCGCCCGCACCGTCGCCACCCTGCCCGTACCGCCGGAACTGCGCCCGGCGACCGGCAGCGACCGGGAACTGCTCACCTTCGAGGCCGACGGCCGGCGCGCCCTGTGGTTCGCGGTGCGCGACAAGGACTTCGCCTACCCGCGGCCCCGCTGGGACCTCGCGGTGACCGCCGCCGGCGACACCGCCGAGGTCACCGTCACCGCCCGCACCCTGCTGCGCGACCTGCTCCTCCAGGCCGACCGGCTCGACCCCGCGGCCACCGCCGACCGCGGCCTGACTACCCTGCTGCCCGGCGAGAGTGTGACCATCACCGTCCGGGGCTGGCCCCGGCCCACCCCGCAGGCCGCCGCGGCAGCGCTGTACTGCGTCAACGCGGCGATCCCGGGCGGTGACCGGGCCGGACAGGACGCGCCGCACCCGTGACACGAAGACGCGGGGGCCGCTCCGCGGGCCGGGGTGACCGACGCCCGCGGGGGCCTGGGCCGGCCGCGGGATCCGGGGCGCCCCGATCGGGGGCCCGCGGGGCAGG
>NZ_FMCH01000214.1 GCF_900091855.1 Streptomyces sp. DvalAA-14 | reverse complement strand
GCCGCGGCTCGGCCAGGTCTACGTCCGCTCGCTGGTCCGGGACCAACTGCGGCTCTCGCTCGGCCTGTTGGCGGTACTGGCCGCGGTGCTCGGCGGCCTGCCCGCGGCCTTCGCCCTGATACCGGCGCTGCGCACCGCGGAGGTCTTCGGCATGCGGCTGGCCTGGCTGCTGCTCGGCGTCGTGGCCTACCCGCTGCTGGTGGGCGCGGCGTGGTTCCACGTCCGCCACGCGGAGCGCGTCGAGCGCGACTTCACCGACCTGCTGAACGGGCCGGCCCAGCCTCCGGGGCCGGTGGACCCGAAGCGTCCGCCGGTCCCGGAGCGTCCGCCGGTCCCGGAGCGTCCGCCGGTCCCGGAGCGTCCGCCGGTCCCGGAGCGTCCGCCGGCGCCGGCCCCGCCGCGCGTCCCGGCCCCCGCGCCCGAGCCCGGTGACGGATGAATCCGGGACTCGGCCTGGCCGCGCTGGTCGTCGTGCTCGCGGCGACCGTGGGCGTGGGCGTGTACGGGCTGCGGCTGTCGCGGACCACCTCGGACTTCTACGTGGCCTCCCGGGAGATTTCGCCGCTGTGGAACGCCTCGGCGATCGGCGGGGAGTACCTGTCGGCGGCCTCGTTCCTCGGCGTGGCGGGCCTGGTGATGGCCTACGGGGTGGACATGCTCGCCTATCCGGTGGGCTACACCGCCGGATACCTGGTGCTGTTGCTGCTGGTGGCGGCGCCGCTGCGGCGATCGGGCGCGTACACCCTGCCGGATTTCGCCGAGGAGCGGCTGGGTTCGGCGGCGGTGCGGCGGGTGGCGAGCGTGCTCGTGGTCGTCATCGCCTGGCTGTACCTGGTGCCGCAGTTGCAGGGGGCGGGGCTGACGCTCCGGACGGTGACCGGCGCGCCGCGCTGGGTCGGCGCCGTGGTGGTGGCGGTGGCGGTCGTCGGGGTCTCGGCGGCCGGCGGGATGCGCAGCGTGACGCTGGTGCAGGGCTTCCAGTTCTGGCTGAAGCTGACCGCGATCGCGGTGCCCGCGGTCTTCCTGGTGCTGGCCTGGCGCTCGGCCGGGACGCCGTCGCTGACCGGGCCGGACGTACCGCGGTTCTCCCACGCCACGGCGGTGCCGATCAGCGAGGACGTCCGCTTCGACGTGCGCTCGCCGGTGACCGTGATCGTCCGCGGCGGCCTGGACGGCGCGACCTTCCGCGCGCCGGGCACCGCGGTGCGGCTCGCCGACGGCGAGCACACGGCGGCGGCGCGGGCGACCTTGACCTTCCCGGCGGGCGCGGTGGTGCCGCACCAGCACGGCCTCGTCCCGGCGTCGGGAGCCCGCTGGGCCAGCCCGCTGTCCGGCGCCGGCGGCCGGCCGCATCCGCTGTACGCGGTGTACTCGATCCTGCTGGCCACCTTCCTGGGCACGATGGGGCTCCCGCACGTCGTCGTCCGCTTCTACACCAATCCCGACGGGCAGGCCGCCCGGCGCACCACGCTGCTGGTCCTGGTGCTGCTGAGCGTCTTCTATCTGCTGCCCACCGTGTACGGCGCGCTGGGCCGGATCTTCGCCCCGCAGCTTCTGCTGACCGGGCAGACCGACACCGCGGTGCTGGTGCTCCCGCAGATCGTGCAGGCGGGCGAGGGCGGCCGGCTGCTCGGGGCACTGGTCGCCGCCGGGGCCTTCGCCGCCTTTGTCTCCACCGCCTCCGGGCTGACCGTCTCGGTGGCCGGGGTGGTCTCCCAGGACCTGATGCGCGGTTCGACCCGCGGTTTCCGCTGGGCGTCGCTGGCCGCGGGCGTACCGCCGCTGGTGATGGCGACCATGACCGCCGGGCTGCCGGTGGCCGACGCGATCGGGCTGGCTTTCGCGGTCGCCGCCTCCTCCTTCTGTCCGCTGCTGGTCCTGGGCATCTGGTGGCGGGGCCTGACCGACCGGGGCGCGCTGCTCGGTCTGGTGGCCGGCGGCGGGCTGGCCGCGCTGGCGGTCGTGGTCACCAGTGTGCGCGGGCCGGGCCGGGGCTGGAGCGCGGCGCTGCTGGAAGAGCCGGCCGCCTGGACGGTGCCGGTGGCCTTCGCCGTCATGGTCTCGGTGTCGCTGCTGACCCGCCGCCGGATCTCGCCGGCCGCGGTGGACCGGGTGATGCTGCGCATGCACCTTCCCGAGGAGGTGGCCGCGCTGCCGGATCATGCGGGCCCGCTGGTGCCGAAGTGACGGGCGGGACAGGACTGTTGCCGGCGGCGCGGCGCTGCCGGCGATGACGCCCGGTGCGGCGCGGCGGTGACCGCTGGGCGTACCGGAGGGACCATCCGGCGCCCCGACCGACCGTTCGGCGACGCCGCGGGGCCGGTCGCTGGCCGCGCGCCGGCGCCCTTCCTAGCGTGTGTCCGGGGCGCGTACCGCCCCCTGGCAGCCCGCTGCCGTTCCTCAACGAGGAGGGAAACCGCAGATGAGCACTCCCGACACCACCCCGGTGGCGACCGCCGCGATCGCCGACCCCGGTCCGCTCGGACTGGCCGGCTTCGCCGCCACCACCTTCGTTCTCAGCTCCTTCAACGCCAATCTGATCGACGCGAGCCTGCTCACCGTGGTGCTGCCGCTCGCCCTGTTCTACGGCGGGCTGATCCAACTCCTGGCCGGTATGTGGGAGTTCAGGAAGGGCAACACCTTCGGGGCGACCGCCTTCGGCTCCTACGGCGCCTTCTGGCTGTCGTACGCGGCCTATGTGAAGTACGTCGTCGGGCACCTGCCGCCCGCCACGGCGCACCAGGCCACCGGCTTGTTCCTGCTGATCTGGGCGATCTTCACCGTCTACATGACCATCGCGGCGGTGCGCACCAACGGCGCGCTGCTGGCGGTCTTCGTCACCTTGTCGGCGACCTTCGTCGTCCTGACCATCGCCGAGTTCTCCCAGTCCGCCACGACCACCAAGGTGGGCGGCTGGATCGGCCTGGTGACCGCGCTGTGCGCCTGGTACGCCTCGTTCGCGGGCGTCACCAACGCGACCTGGCAGCGCTCGGTGGCCCCGGTCTTCCCCGGTGGCGGGGCCGGCATAGGCCGCGGCCGGCGCGGCGGCCCGGTCGAGAGCGCCCACGTATGAGCGGCGAGACCCTGTCCAACCTGCTGCGGGAGGACCGGCGTTTCCCGCCGCCGCCCGCGCTGGCGGCCGCGGCGAATGTCACCGCGGCCGCCTACACGGAGGCGGCCGGCGACAACGAGGCGTTCTGGGCGGCGCAGGCGGCCCGGCTGGACTGGGCCGAGCCGTGGACCCGGGTACGGGACTGGAGCCGGGCGCCGTTCGCCCGCTGGTTCGTCGGCGGCCGGCTCAACGTCACCTACAACTGCCTGGACCGGCATGTGGCCGCCGGGCGCGGTGACCGGGTCGCCTTCCACTGGGAGGGCGAGCCGGGCGACACCAGGGCGCTGACGTACGCGGACTTGAAGGACGAGGTCTGCCGGGCGGCGAACGCGCTGCTGTCGCTGGGGGTGCGGGCCGGCGACCGGGTGGCGATCTACATGCCGATGATCCCGGAGACGGTGGTGGCGATGCTGGCCTGTGCCCGCATCGGCGCGCCGCACACCGTGGTCTTCGGCGGCTTCTCGGCCGACGCGCTGCGCGGGCGGATCCTGGACTGCGACGCGCGGGTGGTGATCACCGCCGACGGCGGCTTCCGCAAGGGCGCGCCGTCCGCGCTCAAGCCGGCCGTGGACGAGGCGGTGGAGCAGTGCCCGGACGTGCGCAGTGTGCTCGTCGTCCGCCGGACCGGCCAGGACGTCGGCTGGACCGAGGGCCGGGACGTGTGGTGGCACGACCTGGTGGCCGGGCAGCCGGCCGAGCACGAACCGGAGGCGTTCGACAGCGAGCACCCGCTCTACATCATGTACACCTCCGGGACCACCGCGAAGCCGAAGGGCATCCTGCACACCACCGGCGGCTACCTCACACAGGTCGCGTGGAGCCACTGGGCGGTGTTCGACATCAAGCCGGACACGGACGTGTACTGGACGGCGGCGGACATCGGCTGGGTGACCGGCCACTCGTACATCGTCTACGGCCCGCTGGCCAACGGCGTCACCTCGGTGCTCTACGAGGGCACACCCGACTCCCCGCACCAGGGCCGCTGGTGGGAGATCGTGCAGAAGTACGGCGTGACGGTCCTGTACTGCGCGCCGACCGCGATCCGCACCTTCATGAAGTGGGGTGACGCGATCCCGGGGCGCTACGACCTGGGCTCGCTGCGCCTGCTCGGCTCGGTCGGCGAGCCGATCAACCCCGAGGCGTGGATGTGGTATCGGCGGGCCATCGGCGGGGACCGCTGCCCGGTGGTGGACACCTGGTGGCAGACCGAGACCGGCGCGCAGATGATCAGCCCGCTGCCCGGGGTGAGCACCTGCAAGCCGGGCTCGGCGCTGCGGCCCCTGCCGGGGATCTCGGCCGAGGTGGTGGACGACACCGGCAAGCCGGTACCCAACGGGTCGGGCGGCTACCTGGTGCTGACCGAGCCGTGGCCGGCCATGCTGCGCACCATCTGGGGCGACGAGCAGCGGTACATCGACACCTACTGGTCGCGCTTCCCCGGCTGGTACTTCGCCGGGGACGGTGCCAAGAAGGACGAGGACGGCGACATCTGGCTGCTGGGCCGGGTGGACGACGTGATGAACGTGTCCGGGCACCGGATCTCCACCACCGAGGTGGAGTCGGCCCTGGTGTCCCATCCGCGGGTCGCGGAGGCCGCGGTGGTCGGCGCGGCCGACGCCACCACCGGGCAGGGGATCGTCGCCTTCGTGATCCTGCGCGGTGACAACGAGCAGCCCGCCGCCACCACCGGTGGCGAGGAGCTGGCCGGCGAACTGCGGGCCCATGTGGCCAAGGAGATCGGGCCGATCGCCCGGCCGCGGCAGATCCTGGTGGTCGCCGAACTGCCCAAGACCCGTTCGGGCAAGATCATGCGGCGGCTGCTGCGGGACATCGCGGAGAACCGGTCGCTGGGCGATGTGACCACGCTGACCGACTCCTCGGTGATGGAGGCGATCCGCGAC
>NZ_FMCH01000210.1 GCF_900091855.1 Streptomyces sp. DvalAA-14 | reverse complement strand
GCAGCACCGCGGTGACCGCGGCCAGTTCCGCCGGGTCCGGGTCGCCGCGCTCGAACCGGACCACGGGCGGGCCCGGCTGCGGGCTTCCGGCGCCGCTCACTGCGGCTGGTTCCCGTGCTTGCGGCTGGGCAGCGGCGCGTGCTTGGCGCGCAGCATCGCCAGCGCGCCGATCAGCCGGGACCGGGTGTCGGCGGGGTCGATGACGTCGTCCACCAGGCCGCGCTCGGCCGCGTAGTACGGGTGCATCAGCGCGGTCCGGTACTCCTCGATGCGTGTCCGGCGCACCAGTTCCGGGTCGTCGGCGGCGAGGATCTCGCGGCGGAAGACGACGTTGGCGGCGCCTTCGGCGCCCATCACCGCGATCTCGTTGGTGGGCCAGGCCAGGGACAGGTCGGTGCCGATCGAGCGGGAGTCCATCACGATGTACGCGCCGCCGTACGCCTTGCGCAGGATCAGCTGGATCCGCGGCACGGTGGCGTTGCAGTAGGCGTAGAGCAGCTTGGCGCCGTGCCGGATGACCCCGCCGTGCTCCTGAGCCACGCCGGGCAGGAAGCCGGGCACGTCGACCAGGGTGACCAGCGGGATGTTGAACGCGTCGCACATCTGGACGAAGCGAGCGGCCTTCTCGCTGGCGTGGATGTCGAGCACGCCGGCGAGTGACGACGGCTGGTTGGCGACGATGCCGACCACCTGGCCGTCCAGCCGGGCCAGCGCCACGATCACGTTGGTCGCCCAGCGTTCGTGGACTTCCAGGTAGTCCCCGTCGTCGACGATGTCGGCGATGACCGCGCGCATGTCGTAGCCGCGGTTGGGGTCGGCCGGGACCAGGTCGAGCAGGTCCTCGCAGCGGCGGTCCGCGGGGTCGGAGGTCGCGGCGGCCGGCGGCAGTTGCCGGTTGTTGTCCGGCAGCAGCGTCAGCAGGTAGCGCACCTCGTCCAGGCAGGTCTCCTCGTCGTCGTGGGCGAAGGACGCCACGCCGGAGCGTTCGGCGTGCACATCGGCCCCGCCCAGGCCGTTGTGGGTGATCTGCTCGCCGGTCACCGCCTGCACCACGTCCGGGCCGGTGATGAACATCTGCGAGGTCCCGCGGACCATGAACACGAAGTCGGTCAGCGCGGGGCTGTAGGCAGCGCCGCCCGCGCACGGGCCGAGCATCACGCTGATCTGCGGGATCACCCCGGAGTTGCGCACATTGCGGCGGAAGATGCCGCCGTAGCCGGCCAGTGCGGTGACGCCCTCCTGGATCCGGGCGCCCGCCCCGTCGCAGAGCCCGACCAGCGGGGAGCCGGCCGCCTCGGCCATGTCCATGATCTTGTGGATCTTCTCGGCGTGCGCCTCGCCCAGCGCGCCGCCGAAGATCCGGAAGTCGTGGGCGTAGGCGAAGACGGTCCGGCCGTGCACCAGGCCCCAGCCGATGACCACCCCGTCGGTGTGCGGCCGCCGGTCCTCCATGCCGAAGCCGCTGGCGCGGTGCCGGCGCAGCGCCTCGACCTCGGTGAACGTGCCGCCGTCGAAGAGCAGTTCCAGCCGCTCGCGGGCGGTCAGCTTCCCCTTGGCCTTCTGCGCCGCGGTCGCTTTCGGACTCGGCCCGCGGTACACCTTCTCCCGCAGGCCGGCAAGTTCGGCCACCCGCTCGCGCATCTGCGGTGCCCGCGGGGCCGGTTGGCCGGGAGCGACGGCCGGCGGGACCTCGGCGGCCGACCGGTCGGCGGCCGGCGGGGCCAAGGCGAGGCCGCGTTCCGCGCGCTCGGGACGCTGCCGCGCCCTTTCGCCAACGATGCTCATGGGAGCCCTCTCAGTCGCTCGGGGGAAAGGCGGTACGCGCACACCGTCCCGGTGGCCGCTACAGCCCGGCTCGAAGCGTTCTGGACCTTCCGCCCCTCCACCTCGGGTCCAGCCGGCTTCCAGCCGGGCCGCCGATGCTCGACGGCGGACAGCCTCGGCAGAGACCCGACCGACAGGGGCGGTGAGCGTGCATGGCAGTAGACGCGAACAGGTTCAAGGAACTCTTCGGCTCCTTTCCGACCCCGGTCTGGATCATCACGGCGGTGGACGAGGACGGTGAGCCGCGCGGTTTCACCTGCAACGCGCTGTCCGCGGTGTCCGCGGATCCGCCGCTGCTGCTCTTCTGCGTGGACAAGCGCTCGCAGACGCTGCCGGCGCTGGTGCGCTCCGGCGGCTTCGTGGTCCATGTGCTCGCCGAGGGCGCCCACGAGGCCTCGGAGGTCTTCGCCGGCAAGTCCGAGGGGAAGTTCACCGGCCGGCGCTGGCTGCCGTCCGCGGTGGCGGGCGGCGCGCCGGTGCTGCCGGACCTCGCGCTGGGCTACGCCGAGTGCGCGCTGGTGCAGCGGGTCGAGGCCGGCGACCACTGGATCTGCGTCGGCCGGGTGGACGGGTCCGCGGTCTTCCCCCGCGATCCGCTGCTGTACCACCGGCGCTCGTACAGCGTGTGGCGACCGGCGGGCGCGCTCACCGGCACCTCCGGCTGACGCCCCGGCCGGGCACGGCGCACCGAAGGGGGCCTTCCCGGATGCCGGGAAGGCCCCGCGGTCGTGCCTGGGCGGCCGCGCCCGGCGGGGGGCGCCAGCGCGGACTCAGGCGCGGCAGACCGGCAGGCCGCCGTGGTGCTCGATCATCTCCTTGAACAGCGCGCCGATGTCCATCGGCGCCCCCGGGGCCAGGCCCCGCTCCTCCGCGCAGGCGCGATGCAGGTTGGGCACCAGCCGCTCGGCGTCGAGGAGTTCGGCGAACTCGCCCAGGTCCGTCTCCCCGGCGATCTCCAGCGGGGTCAGGCCGGCGGCCAGGCCGGCGCGGGCGGTGCGCTGCACCCAGCTCAGGTAGTTCTCCGCCGTGTCGAGCAGTTCGGGGCCGCCGACCGGGCCGTGGCCGGTCACCAGCGTGACCGGGTCCAGGGCGCGCAGCCGCTCGATGGCCTCCAGTGAGCCGGCGACCGAGCCCATCGGGCAGAACGGGGTGACGCCCGACATCACCAGGTCGCCGGTGAACAGCACCCGCTGCTCCGGCAGCCACACCACCGCGTCGTTGGTGGTGTGCGCGGGGCCGAGGTGCAGGACCTCGGCGCGGATGTCACCGGTGTGCACGGTGAGCCGGTCGCGGAAGGTGAGGGTGGGCAGCGTCACGGTGAGTTCGCCCCAGCACACGTCCGGCCACAGGCTGGTCAGGTGCAGCCCGGCCGCCGCCATCTCGCCGCGGCAGTCCTCGTGCGCGACCACCACGGCGTCCGGCGCGAAGACGAAGTTGCCGAAGACGTGGTCGCCGTGGAAGTGGGTGTTGACCACGGTGCTCACCGGATGCGGGGTCAGGGAACGTACGGCCTCGCGCAGTCGCAGGGCGCGGGACTCGGTGGCGACGGTGTCCACCAGGGTCGTCCGGTCGTTCCCGACGACGATGCCGGCGTTGTTCAGGCACCAGCCGCCGTCGGACTGGACATAGGCGTAGACCCGGTCGGCCACTTCCTCGACGGCGGTCGACGCGTTCAGCAACTCCTGTGTGCTCACAGACGTCTCCTGTTGTGTCAGGCGATCGCGGAACCGCCACCGCTGTACCGTGGAGCGTGCCGCGCGCCGATTGAGGGGGGGTCGAGCCCGGCCGGATTCCGACGCAATTAACGGCTCCGGCCGAGGGATACGGCACACACCGCGGAGCACTGTTGTCCGCCCGCTCGGTGCGGCAGCCGCGTCGAACACTTGTAACACGCGTTCAGTAGCATGAAGATGCCGGGCCCGGGCCGTCCGGCAAGCGTGAAGTCGCGACACGCATACGGGGGGTTCGTGATTCGGATATTGCTGGCCGAAGAAATGCACATGGTCCGCGGGGCACTTGTCGCCCTGCTGGACCTCGAAGAAGATTTCCATGTTGTGGCGGAAGCGGAACGGGGGGACGAGATCGTTCCCCGGGCGCTCAAGCACCGGCCCGATGTGGCGATCATCGACATCGACCTGTTCGGCAACGACGGGCTCACGGCCGCCGCGCAGCTGCACGAGCGCCTGCCGCACTGCAGAACGCTGATCCTGACGAGCCTGGCGCGCTCGGGCACGCTCCGGCGGGCGCTGACCGCGCGGGTGTACGGCTACCTGCTCAAGGAGGCGCCGCCCCAGGAGCTCGCCGAGGCCGTCCGCCGGGTGGCATCCGGCCAGCGCACCATTGATCCCGGACTGGCACTGTCCGCCTGGGAGTCGGGGGACAGCCCGCTCACCAACCGGGAGACCGAGGTGCTGAAGGTGGCCGCCGAGGGCGCGGAGGTCCCGGAGATCGCCAAGCGCCTGCATCTGGCGACCGGTACGGTGCGCAACTATCTGACGTCGGCGGTGATCAAACTCAACGCGCGCAATCGGGTGGACGCGATTCGTATCGCGCGGGAGACCGGCTGGATGCTCTGACCGCGCGCCAGCCCGCTGCAGAAGGCCGGGCCCGGCCTTCTGCAGCGGGCTGCCGTCATTGTCATCGCGTGAATGCGCCACGCGCGGTGCGTTACGCGCACCGTGTTACGCACCGGAAAAGCGAAGCGGGGTGATTTACTCACGCCGCCCCTGATGAATCAGGCACTGTGCAGGCCGGCCGCGGGAATGCCATTCTCCAGGAAACGATGGTCCGTTCCCGGTACGTCTTTGGCATGGCCGGGCACCACGAGGGGGAATCACGGTGGAGATCAGGGTTCTTGGGCAGTTGGATATCCGCGAGCACGGTACGTCGATCGTTCCGAGTGCGCCCAAACCGCGGCAGATCCTGGCCCTGCTGGCGCTGCGCGCCGGTCATGTCGTCCCGGTCCCGACGCTGATGGAGGAGATCTGGGGGGACGGCTTACCCCGCAGCGCGGCGACCACCCTGCAGACGTACATCCTGCAGCTGCGCCGCAAGGTCACGGCCGCGCACCGGGACGGCCACCGGGCGGCCGGCAAGGAACTGCTCGCCACGCGGTACGGCGGCTACCTGCTCAACTGCGGCCCGGTGACGTCCGACATCGCGGAGTTCGAGCACCAGGCCGCCCGGGGGTCGGCGGCACTGGACGCGGGTGACGCGGGCACGGCGGCGGCCGTACTCGGCCGGGCGCTCGACCTGTGGCGCGGGCCCGCGCTGGTGGACGTGCCCGCGGGGCGGGTGCTCGGGCTGGAACTGCTGGGCATGGAGGAGGGCCGGATGCGGGCCCTGGAGCAGCGGATCGAGGCGGATCTGCTGCTCGGCCGGCACTCGGGCCTGCTCGGCGAGCTGCGGATGCTGTCGGCGCGGCATCCGATGCACGAGGGCCTGTGCGCGCAGTTCATGCTCGCGCTGTACCGGGCCGGCAGCGCCTGGCGTGCGCTGGAGGCGTACCAGGGGTTGCGGCGCACGCTCGTCGAGGAGCTGGGCATCGACCCGTCACCGAGGCTGCAGCGGCTGCATCAGGCGGTGCTGACGGGCGATCCGGCGCTGGACCGGCCCGAACTGGTGGGCGCGGGACGGCCGCAGCGGCTGGGCTGACCCGGCGGGATGCTCCGACCGGTCGGAACCTTCGGCCGGATCGGAGCATCGGCCCGGGTCAGAACATCTGGTCGTGGGTGACCGTCCGGGACCGGGTGAGCACCCGGCCCTCCTCGACCTCGAGCACGTCGTGGACGACGCAGCTGGGCGCGACGACCGGTGTGCCGCCGGGGCGGGTGGTGATCACCAGTGCGTAGACGGTCGAGGAGATCGAGCCGTCGTCCTGCGCGGTGAGCGCGATGTGCGTGAAGTAGTGGCGCCGCTGGACCGGGTCGTCGTCGAACCGGCGGTGGAAGGAGACCAGTTCGGCGACGATGCCCGCCCGGGTGCGGGCCGGCTCCACCCCCGGCGAGTGCTGGAAGGTGCCGTCCTCGGTGAAGGTCGCCGCGTAGTCCTCGAACCGGAGGCTGTCCAGCGCCTGCATCTGGTGGGCATAGAAGTGCTGCACCTGCGAGTAGACGTCCGTCATGGCGTAGGTACTGGTCATGGGTTCCTCCGGGGGCCGGTCGGGCGGTCGCCGCCACGCTGGACCGGCGCGCTCGAAGCAGGCTCGAAATCCGCCGGGGGACCGCGCGGGGGGCCGCCGGCCGGGACCCGGCGCCCGTCCGTCCAGAGCCATTCCACCCGGCCTCGAGAGGAAGCGGCGAGTCTCGGGGTGCGGCGCAGTCCCAAGGCATCGGTGATGGAGGAGACATGACGACCACGAAGAAGCGACCGGTGGCCCTGGTCACCGGTGCCACCAGCGGTATCGGGCTGGAGGTCACCCGGCGGCTGGCCGGTCTCGGTGCCCAGGTGTTCATCTGCGCCCGGCACGCCGAGGAGCTGGCGGTCACCGTCAAGTCCCTGCGGGACGAGGGCCTGGAGGTCGACGGCACGGTCTGCGACGTGTCCCGTCCCGAGCAGATCAAGGCGTACGTCGCCGCGGCCGTCGAGCGCTTCGGCCCGGTGGACATCCTGGTCAACAACGCGGGCCGCAGCGGCGGCGGCGCGACCGCCGAGATCGACGACGAGCTCTGGTTCGACGTGATCAACACCAATCTCAACAGCGTCTTCCTGATGACCAGGGAAGTGCTCAACGGCGGCGGCATGCTGGCCAAGGACGCCGGGCGGATCGTCAACATCGCCTCCACCGGCGGCAAGCAGGGCGTGGTCTTCGCGGCCCCGTACTCGGCGTCGAAGCACGGCGTCGTCGGTCTGACCAAGGCGCTGGGGCTGGAGCTGGCCCGCAGCGGGATCACCGTCAACGCGGTGTGCCCCGGCTTCGTGGAGACGCCGATGGCCGAGCGGGTGCGCGAGCACTACGCCGGCGTGTGGGGCACCGACGAGCAGGGCGCCCACGACCGCATCACCGCCCGGGTGCCGATGGGCCGCTACGTCGAGACCCGCGAGGTGGCCGCCATGGTCGAGTACCTGGTCGGCGACGACGCGGCGGCCGTCACCGCGCAGGCCCTGAACGTCTGCGGCGGGCTCGGCAACTACTGAGCCGTACCGCCGCTCCCCCGCTGCCTACCCGGTACCCGACCCTCTTCCGTCAGGAGAACGCCATGACCGTGCACCACCCGGATCCCGTCGTCGCGCCGCCCGGGCCGCTGTTCGAGGACGACTTCCGCCAGGGCCTGCTGTGCGACGGGCCGGCGCGCCGCTGGGAACTGCGCTCCGTCGAGGACCTGCCGCGGGGCGACGGGCTGGTCAGCGGCACGGCCGACGGCTTGGTGGTGCTGCCCGCGAGCCGCAACGCGACCACCGGCGAGCCGGCTTTCACACGGCCCGCGGACCCGGCGGCGAAGACCGAGTTCCTGCGCTGGGCGGCCTTCGCCGACCGCACCACCGCGGACGGCGGCTTCGGCTTCGCGGTCCGGCCGGGCGAGGTGCTCTCCGGCACCGTCGAGTACGCCGTGCGCACCTACGGCACCGAGCACCACCCGCTGGGCGACGCGGTCACCGACCACAACGCCGACATGCGGCTGGGCGCGGGCGCGCTGATCTCCATCGACCGGGAGACCGGTCTGGTCTTCGACTTCGTGCAGACCAACACGGCGATCCACGCGCTGTACGAGCGGCTGCCGCGGCCGGGCAGCGACCACGCCACCTTCTCCTACGGCATACCCGTCGGCACCCGCGAGCCGGACACGTTCCACACCTGCACGGTCAGCCTCGACCCCGGCAAGGGCGTGGTCCGCTGGATCCTCGACGGGCGCGAGGTGCTGGCCGTCGACCGGATCGGCCACAAGGTACTGGACCCGGCCCGGCTGCTGTGGGAGGCCCCGGGCGAGGAGCGCACCGCCGTTCCGCGGCAACTCAACTTCGGCCTGTCCACCTTCGCGGGCAAGGTCTGGGGCCAGGGCGTGCGGCTGGCGGTGCGCCGCCTCACCGTCTCCTCGGCGCCGGCCGGCGCCGGGGCCTGAGCCACCGCCCGGCCACCACCGGCCCCGTGCCACCGGCCCCGTGCCACCGGCCCTGTGCCACCGGCCCTGTGCCACCGAACGCACCGCCCCGCCAGGCCGACGGGCCCCACTGGACCCACCTGCCCCACCGGCCCCACCGGCCCCACCGACAGGAGAGCGACGCACCATGCGCCTGCACGCCTACATCCCCAGCGAGACCCCCGGCCAGGACGCCGCCGAGGCCGCCGCCGTGGCGGTCCACGCCGAACGCCTCGGCTACCACGGCGTCTGGCTGCCCGACCACCCGATGCCCTACTACGAGTACCGCGACTTCTACGGCGGCGTGTGGGAGCCGATGGTGATGCTGGCGAACATCGCCGCGCTGACCACCAGGATCCGGCTCGGCACCGGTGTGCTGGTCGCCGCGATGCGCAACCCGGTCATCGTGGCCAAACAGGCCGCGACCATCGACCGGCTGTCGCACGGCCGGCTCGACCTGGGCGTGGGTGTCGGTATCGTGCCCCGCGAGTTCGCCAACCTGGGCGCGGACTTCCACACCCGCGGGGCCCGGACGGACGAGTTCATCACCCTGTTCCGGCACCTGTTCGACCACGGCCGCGGCCCCTTCGAGGGGACTTTCCACCCGCTCGGCGACGAGGCGGTGTTCGCCCCGAAACCGGCGCAGGACCAGGTGCCGATCTGGATCGGCGGCCGGACCGAGGCCGCCTGGAAGCGGGCCGCCCGGACCGGCGACGGCTGGCTGTGCGCGATGACCGGGGCGGACGACTTCGCCCGCAACGTGGTCCGGATGCGGGAGCTGACCGACCGTACGGTGCTCGCCGGGTCCCGGATCCAGTTCACCGCCGCGGAGGCGTCGCTGGAGCGTGCCGTCGCGGAGGTCGAGACCTGGAAGGCGGCCGGCGCCGACGACCTGATCGTCTGGTTCGGCGCGCCGGACGGCTACGCGGAGCGGATGACGATGTTCGCCGAGGCCCTGGCGAAGGTCCAGGGTTCCTGACCGGCGCGGGCCGGCCCGACCACGGAGGTGCGCATGACCGGCAAGCCCGTCGCCCTGGTGACCGGTTCGTCGTCCGGTATCGGCGAGGCGGTGGTCCGCCGGCTGTCCGGGGCGGGACACCGGGTGGTGGTCAACTCCGCCCGCTCGGTCGAGGCGGGACGCAAGCTCGCGGAGTCGCTGCCCGACGCGCTCTATGTCCAGGCGGACATCGGCGTCCAGGCGCAGGCGCAGCGCCTGGTGGCCGCCGCGGTCGACCACTTCGGCCGGCTCGACGTCCTGGTGAACAACGCCGGGACCACCCGCAGGATCCCCCACCAGGACCTGGCCGGGGCCACCCCGGAGATCTGGCGGGAGATCCTCGACCTCAATGTGATCGGCACCTGGCAGACCACGGTGGCCGCCGTCCCGCATCTGCGGAAGAGCGGCGGCAGCGTGATCAGCGTCTCGTCGATCGCCGGCAGCCGCCCGGCCGGCAGCTCGATCCCGTACGCGGTGAGCAAGGCCGCGATCGAGCACATGACCCGGTTGCTGGCGGCGGCGCTCGGCCCGGAGATCCGGGTCAACGCGGTGGCGCCCGGACTCATCGAGACGCCCTGGACGCGGGAGTTCACCGACATCGCCGAGCATGTCCGCCAGTCCGCCCCGATGCGCCGCGTCGGCCTGCCCGAGGACGTCGCGCGGGCCGTGCACGGGCTGGTCGGCGCCACCTACACGACAGGGTCCGTGGTCCAGGTGGACGGCGGCGCCCATCTGCTCTGAGGGATGCCGCGAGTCCGCTCGCATGCCGGCCGGCTCCCGCCGACTCCTGCCGACTCCCGCCGGTGACCGCCGCCTCCCGCCGATCACCGGGCCCTCCGATCACCGGACCCCGCTCCGACACCGGCCGCACGGACCCCCGCCTGCGGCCGGTGTCCCTTTTCCGCACCGACCGACGCTCTCCGGAAGGAGATCGAGATGAAACTGGGCGCGAACCTGGTGTACCAGGGCGCGGGCGAACTGGCCCGCGCCGCCGACGACTTGGGATACGACGTGGTACTGGCCCCGGAGGGCTACCGCTCCGACGCGGCCAGCGTGCTCGGCCTGGTGGCGGGAGTGACCAAGCGGGTCGGGCTGGCTTCCGGCGTGATGCAGATCCCGGCCCGGCCGCCGGGCCTGACCGCGCTGACCGCCGCCACGCTGGACGCACTCAGCGGCGGCCGCTTCCGGCTGGGGCTCGGCGTCTCCAACCCCGATGTCTCCGACGGCTGGTACGGGGTGCGCTTCGACCGGCCGCTGGCCCGCACCCGCGAATACGTGGACATCGTGCGGCGGGCGCTGACCGGCGAACCGGTGGAATACCGGGGCGAGCACTTCCGGCTGCCGGCCTCGGGGCCGGGCGGCGGGGCGCCGCTGCAGGTGCTGACCCAGCCGCTCAGGCCGCGGCTGCCCGTCTACCTGGCGGCCGTCGGGCCGCGCAACCTGAGGCTGGCCGGGGAGATCGCGGACGGCTGGATCGGGGTGTTCACCGCACCGGACGCGGTGGCCGCCGCGGTGCGCGAGATCGCGGCCGGCCGGGCGGCGGCGGGCCTGGACATGACGGGCTTCGATGTTTTGCCGAGCCTGCCGACCGCGGTCGGCGACGACGTGGAGACGGCCGTCGACCAGCTCCGCGCCCACTACGTCTACATGCTCGGCATCGGCGACCCCGAGCACAACTTCTATGTCGCGATGGCCCGCCGGATGGGCTTCGGCGCCGAGATCGAGGTGTTCCTGGACCGGCTGGCGGCCGGCGACCGGACCGGGGCGGGCGCGGGGGTGCCGGCGGAGTTCGTCGACCGCACCGCGCTGGTCGGGCCGGTGGACCGGCTGGCCGGGCGGATGAAGGAGTACGACGCGGCCGGGGTGACCACGCTCGGCATCATGGTCTCGGCCGCGGCCACCTCGCTCGACGGACGGCTGCACATCCTGCGGGTGGCGGCGGCGGCGCTGGACCGCTCGGGCGTGGGCGGCTGAGCGCGCCGGCCGCCGGTCGGCCGGCCCACGGACGCCGCGATCGACCGCGAGCGCCGGGCGCACCCTAAGCGGGTGCGCCCGGCGCTCCTGTTGTGGCGGTGGCGCGCCGTCAGGAGGGGATGTTCGCCGCCACGTTGCGCTTCTGCATGCCGGGCGTCTCCGGGTCCAGGCCCCAGCTGAGGATGCGGGTGGGGTGGATACGGATCAGCTCGCCGCTGAAGTGCGGGTTGGCCGGTGACTGCCCGGAAATCGCCTCGGCGATGCCGCGGATCTCGATGCCGCGCACGGTCCACGGCCGGGGCGTCACCAGGTCGTCGATGACGAAGGCGACGTGCGGGTTGTTCAGGATGCTCTTGAACTTGCGGCTCTCCGCGAGATTCCGCCCGCCGATGTCGAAGGTGCCCAGCTCGGTGTTGTAGCGGAAGGACACCGGGTTGTTCTGCGGCGCTCCCCTGCCGTCCACCGTGGCCAGGCGCCCGAGGAACTGGCTGGTGACGTAGGCGAGTTCGGTCTCGGTCAGCGACATAAGAGGTTCTTCCTTGTCTGTAGGTGCTGGTGTGTGGGTGCTTGCCCGGCGGCTGAGGGGTTCGGGTCGTCGGGTGGCGCTACTGCGGCGCCCCGGTGGGCGGTCCGGACGCGCCGGCCGGTTCCGGGACCGCGGCGGGTGCCGGCCCGGCGGCCGACGCCTTGGCCCGCTGCTCCGAGCGTGCCAGCAGCAGCGTCGGCAGGGTGGCGATTCCGGTCACGGCCAGCACCCACCACCAGGTGGTGCCGAAGGCGTGCGCGCTCGACGCGGGGTCATGGCCGGCCGCGTCCAGCCGGGTCTTGAGCACCACCGTGAACAGGGCGATCCCGACCGAACCGCCGACCTGCCGCAGCACGCTCAGCTGCGGGGTGGCGTCGGCGATCTTCTCCCGGCTGAGCGTGGCATAGGCGGCGGTCATGGCCGGCATCATCGCCAGCCCGACGCCGAAGCCCCGTAACGCCATCGCCGGGCAGAGCAGGGTGTAGGGGCTGTCCGCGCCGAGCAGCGCGAACGGCACGGTGCCCGCCATGGTCACCAGCCCGCCGATCATCGCGGTGCGGCCGCTGCCGAGGCGCTCGGTCAGCCGGCCGGTCAAGCCGTTGGCCACCGCGGCCCCGATGCCGGAGGGGGCGATCAGCAGGCCGGTGGCGACCGGGCTCTCGTGGCGGACCGTCTGGTAGTAGAGCGGCAGCAGGATCATGCTGCCGTAGAGCGCGGCGCCGATGGAGAAGGTGCTCAGCGAGGCGGCGCCGAAGACCTTGCCCCGGTACAGGCGTACGTCCAGCAGCGGGTGAGCCACCCGCAGCGCGCGCAGCACATGGACGACAAGCAGCAGCACGCCGCCGGAGATCCAGCCGAGCACCGTCGGGGAGGTCCAGCCGCCGGTGGCGCCGACCTCGGCCAGGCCGTAGGTGACCGCGACCATGCCGCCCGCGACGGTGAGCAGCCCGGAAAGGTCGAGGCGACCCACGCGTTCGGGCTCGCCGCGGGGCAGCAGCCGCAGACCGAGCGCCACGACGGCGACGCAGATCGGCACGTTGACATAGAAGATCCAGCGCCAGTCCGCGTAGTCGAGCAGCAGGCCGCCGAGGGTGGGGCCGAAGACCGGGGCGAGCACGATGGGGACGCCGATGACGCTCATCACCCGCGCCATGTTCTTCGGGCCCGCCCTGCCGGCGAGCATCATCTGGCCGATCGGCAGCACCATGCCGCCGCCCACGCCTTGCAGGGCGCGGGCCGCGACGAGCTGGCCGAGCGACTGCGACAGGCCGCACAGCGCGGAGCCGACGGTGAAGGCCACCACCGCGGCGAGGTACATCCGGCGGGCACCGAGGCGCCGGGCCAGCCAGCCGGTGCAGGGGATCGCGGCGGCGACCGCGAGCAGATAGGCCGTCACCACCCACTGCACGTCGGAGACGGAGGCGTGCAGATCGAGGCCGAGGGTGCGCAGCGCGACATTGACGATCGTGGAGTCCAGCAGCGTCATGACCGCGCCGAGGATCACCACGGTGGCCACCGGCGCGACACCCGGGGGGAGGCCGCCGGCCCTCCCCCCGGGTGTCGGGCCCGGCGTCTGCGCGGAGCTGTTCCGGTGCGGAGTCATGGACCCAGTATCAGCTAAGTAGCTGACAATCTCAACCAGATGGATGAATTGCTCTTCCGCCGGGTGTCCCCGGTCGTTAGACTGGTCCGGTGACCACGTCATCAGCGCAGATCAACGGCCCTTCGGGCGACCGCGGCGGGCCTCGCAGGGCGGCCGCGGAAGACGAGCGCCGATACGATCCGGAGCGCTCCCGCCGGCAATTGCTGGCGGCAGCCCTCGACGAGTTCGCCGCCAAGGGCTTCTCCGGCGCCCGGGTGCAGGACATCGCCGACCGGGCCGGGGTCAACAAGCAGCTGATCAACTACTACTTCGGCGGCAAGGAAGGCCTCTACGAGGGCCTGCGCGAGGAGTGGCAGCAGCGCCGGGGCGGCTTCGCCGACCCCGACCTGCCGCTGGACGAGCTGGCGGTGCGGTACTTGCGGGACACCCTGGACGACCCGCGGCGGATGCGGCTGCTGACCTGGCGGGCGCTGTCCGGCGAGACCGGCGGCCCGGCCGAGGAGGACGCCGGGGGGGACGGGCCGCTCAGCCGGACCGAGCGCCGCCGCGAACTCGGCGAGATCGCGGCGGAGCTGGACCCCGGGGTGGTGCTGGTGGCCGTGATGGCGGCGGTGGCCGCCCCGGTCACGATGCCCCAGCAGATCCGCGAGTTCACCGGACTCGACCCGCAGTCCCCGGAGTTCGCCGAGCTCTACACCGAACAGCTGCGCCGCATCGTCCGCCGCCTCGGCACCCTCCCGGCTGACGCCTCGGTTGACGAAGCGGCTGACGTAGCGACGGTCCGCCCGCCGGAGCCCGGCGGAGCCGCCGGCTGACCCTCCCCCGTGGCCGGGGCGGCCGTCGACCGGACGAACGAGGAACGGCCGGACTGGCCGGCGGCCGAGGGCGGGCGGCCAGTACCCGCGCCGTCGCCCGACTGACGCCCCGGGCACCGGAGAGTCCCACCCGCACAAGATCCCGCGCCCACCCCCACCCGGACAGCGGCCCACACCCCGGGCGCCAGGGCGTCCCGCCGCACAAGATCCCGCGCCGGACCCCACCGGCAGCCCACCCCCACCCGAACGGCGGCCCCCACCCCGGACGCCAGGGCGTCCCCCGTATGACGAACCGTCGGACCGCTCGCGCGCACGCCGAGCTGCGGCCGGTCGCTCGGGTCGGGCGGGTCGCCGGCCGACACCCCCGGCCGTCGGAAGGGGTTCCAGGGGCCGGGCTCGCCGGGCGGCGGAGCCGCTGGCCCGCTCCGGGGCCCCGAGGAGGTGCCCGAGAGCATTGAGCCGGCCGGCCGGCGGGTCAGGTGGCGGTGGTTGCCGGGTGGTCCCCGGCGGCGTACGCGGTGGCGTGGGCGAGGGTGCTGCGGCTGTTGCGGCCGAGGGCGTCGCGGACGTAGGAGCGGGCGGCGGCGAGAGTGGCGCCCTCGCCCAGGACGCCGGTCACCGCGGCGGGGTCGATCACGACGGTGTGCCGCGCGGTCACCGATGCCCCGGCGCCGTCGTCGGCCTCGGTGAAGGTCCACAGCCCGCTGTGGCCGAGCAGCAGCTTCGGCGTCATGTGCTGCTTGTAGGCGATCCAGCGGCCGTCACGGCAGATCCGCACCGACCGGGTGGTGTGCGCCGAGCCGTCGGCGGTGACGGTGTCCATCTCCAGCTCCTGGACACCCGGCACGGTCTCGTCCAGCCGCACCCGCGAGACGTGCGGCAGGCGCCGCGCCCACAGATCCGCCCGGTTGACGAAGGCGTACGCGTCGGCCGCGCGGCCCGGCAGCTCGACGGTGTCGGTGAAGGAGAAGACCACGTCCTCCACCGGGTGGCCGAACTCGGCGATCCGGCCCAGCACGCCCAGCTCCTCGGCGCTGTTGCGGTCCAGCGCCCGATGGATCCACGCCACGGTCGCGGGGTCGTCGTCCACCGCCGCGAACTCGTGTCGCAGCACCACCTCGGTCCGGCCGCCGGGCAGTTCGCGGAAGACCCACTCGCCGCCCATCGCGCCGATCGGAGGTGTGCTGCGCTCCTGGCGGAAGGTGATCCGCAGTACCTCCGGGTCCAGGGTGCGGCGCGAGACCCAGCTGGTGACGCCGCCGCCCACCATCGCCCACAGCTCGAAGCGCTCCTCGCGCGGCCCGCGATCGAGGTGCTCCACGTGCACGCTCGGGCCGAACACCGCCGGCCACCGGGTCACGTCGGCGACCAGTTCGTACAGGGCGCGGGGCGGTGCCGCCGCGATCAGGGTGTGCTCGGTGGTGTGCAGCCGGTCCTGTGTCATGGCTCTGCCGTCTCCTCGGCTCGTGCGCTGCGGTGCGGTGGACGTCCCGCGCGGCGGGACGGGGAAGGGGGCCGGGCCCGCGGTGTGCCCGCGGCCCCGGCCCCCCGCGGTACGGGGCGCGTACCGCCTCAGGCGACGGTCGCGGCCGCGGTCGCGGTCGCGGTGATGGCGCCGTTGACCAGGTCGAGCAGCGACCTGGGCGTCTCCACCTCGGTGATGTCGTCGTCGGGGACGCTGACGCCGAACTCCTGCTTGATCCGGGCCGCGCTCTCCATCAGCGCCAGCGAGTCGTACCCCAGGTCCTCGAAGGACCGGTCGAACACGTCCTCGCCGGACAGCACGCCCTCCTCGGAGCCGGCGCACTCCACGAGGATGCGCATCAGGTCGTCAAGGGTCATGGTCTCCATGGGCTCTCTCTTCTCCGGGTCGGTGGATCGGGTGCGTCGTCGTGCGGATCGGTCGTCGGACGGACGGCGGCGGGTGCCTCAGCGGCAGGCGGCGCGGACCACCACCGCGGAGTTGAAGCCCCAGCGGCCCCGGGCCAGCACCAGCGCGGTGGTCAGCGGCAGTTCGCGGGGCTCGTCCAGCACCACGTCGAGGCCGTATTCCTCCGGTACGTCGGAGGTGTTGGCGGTCGGCGGGACCACGCCGTCCCGGATCGCCAGCAGCGCGGCCACCACGTCCAGCGGGCCGCCGCCCGCGTAAAGGCGTCCGGTCAGCGACTTGGGGGCGGTGACCGGCACCGCGCCGCGCCCGAACAGCCCGCTGATCGCCGCCGCCTCCTGCCGGTCGAGCTCGGCCACCCCGGCCGCGTCGGCGAACACCACGTCGATGCCGGCCGGCGTCAACCCGGCTTCGGCGAGGGCGAGTTCCGCGGCCCGGCGCAGTCCCGGCGGGCGGCCGGAGCCGGGCTTCGGGTCGAACGTCGCGGCGTAGCCGGCGATCTCCCCGTACAGGTGCGCGGAGCGCTCGCGGGCCGAGACGGTGTCCTCCACCGCGAGTACCGCGCCGCCCTCGCCGGGTACGTAGCCGCCGGCGGTGGCGTCGAAGGGCAGGTAGGCGCGCGCCGGGTCGGTCGCGGTGCTGACCCGCCCGCCGGCCAGCTGCGCGACGTAGCCCCACGGGTCGAGGGCGGAATCCACCCCGCCGCCGAGCATCAGCCGGGTGCCGCGCCGCACGGTGCGGCGGGCGTGGCCGAGCGCGTCGAGACCGCCGGCCTGTTCCCCGACCAGCGCGGCGCTCGGGCCGCGCATCCCGTTGCGGATGGAGATCTGGCCGGTGTTGACCGCGTAGAACCACGCGAAGGACTCGTACACACTGACGAACTCCGGCCCCTGGCTCCACAGTTTGCGGAACTCGTGGTGGGTGAACTCGAAGCCGCCCTGCGCGTTGGAGACCACGACGCCCATGGCGTAGTCCGGCAGGGTGCCGGGGCCCACACCGGCGTCGGCCAGCGCCCAGTCGGCGGCGGCGAGCGCGTACCGGGTGGAGACGTCGGTCTGCGGCAGCAGCCGGCTGGGCAGGTGCTCCTCGGCCCGGAAGTCGAGGATCTGGCCGGCCAGCCGGGAGGTGCAGCGCGAGGTGTCGAACCGGGTCAGCGGGCTGATGCCGGTCCGCCCGGCCAGGGTGCTCTTCCAGAACTCCTCGGTGCCCAGCCCGTTGGGGGCGGTCACCCCGATACCGGTGACGGCGACGGCGGCTGCGCCGGTCATGAGCTCACCCCCTCGGGATCGCGCAGCACCATCGCGCTCTGGAAGCCGCCGAATCCGCTGCCCACCGACAGCACGGTGCCGACCCGCTGCTCGCGGGCGGTCATCGGGACGTAGTCCAGGTCGCACTCGGGGTCGGGCTGCCGGAGGTTGGCGGTGGGCGGCACCACGTCGTGCCGGATGGCCAGGGCGCAGGCAGCGATCTCGATGGAGCCGATGGCGCCGAGCGAGTGGCCCACCATCGACTTGATGGAGCTCACCGGCACCCGGTAGGCGTGCTCGCCCAGACTGCGCTTGAACGCGGCCGTCTCGTGGCGGTCGTTCTGCTTGGTGCCGGAGCCGTGCGCGTTGATGTAGTCGACGGCCGTTCGGTCCAGCTGGGACTCGTCCAGCGCGGCCCGGATCGCCTCGGCCATCTCCCGGCCGTCCTTCTTCAGACCGGTCATGTGGTAGGCGTTGCAGCGGGTGGCGTAGCCGGTGACCTCGGCGTAGATCTGCGCGCCGCGGGCGCGGGCCGCCGCGTACTCCTCCAGGACGAACATCGCGGCGCCCTCGGCCAGGACGAAGCCGTTGCGGGAGCCGTCGAACGGCCGGGAGGCGTGCGCCGGGTCGTCGTTGTGGGTGGTGGTGGCCTTGATGGCGTCGAAGCAGGCGACCACGATCGGCGAGACCGGGGTGTCCGCGGCGCCGGCGACCATCACGTCGACGGAGCCCTCGCGGATCAGCTCGACCGCGTAACCGACCGCGTCCAGCCCGGAGGTGCAGCCGTCGGACACCATCGTCACCGGGCCCTCGGCACCGACTTCCCAGGCGATCTCGGCGGGCATCACACCGGGGCTGAGGTAGTCGAACATGTGGGGCGAGAGGTAGTCCTGGTCGACCACCCAGTCCCGGCCGGCGTCCGACATCACCAGGTACTCGTTCTCCAGGCTGGTCGCGGAGGCCACCGCGCTGCCCAGGCTCACGCCGATCCGGTGCGGGTCACCCGCGAACGGCTCCAGGCCGCTGTCGGCGAGCGCCTCACGGGTGCAGGCGACAGCGAACTGCGTGGCGCGGTCCATCCGGCGGATCGCGCGGGGACTGAGGCCCTCGGCCCGCGCGTCGAAGTCCACCTGGCCGGCGACCTGGGACCGGAAGGGCGAGGGATCGAAGAAGTCGATGCGCCGGGTGGCGGTACGGCCGGCTGTCAGCAGGTCCCAGAACTCCTTCGTTCCGGATCCGCCCGGGGCGCGTACGCCGATTCCGGTGATCACTACACGCCGGGTCACCGCACACCCCCGGCGGGTCGGGTTCGGTTCGAGTACATCGAGTACGTCCTTTCGCCTGCGCCCGGCGGGGGTCCCGCCCGGGCGGAGGGCAGCGCCGTAGGTGCAAGCAGGCTGCGGGCGGCGGCTCGCCGACGGCTGGAGCGCGGCTCGAAGCGCGCTGGCCCGGGGCGGCATGCGGCGGGGCGGTGTCGGCGGGGGGTGTTGGCGCGGGGAGTTGGCGGGGCGTCGCGGCAAGCGGACCGGGCCGCACCGGCTCCCTCCACCGGCGGGCGAGGCGGCTTCGAGCGGTCCGGGCGAGCATCCGTGGCAGTCAGGCGGCGCCCCCACCGGCTCGCCGCCACCATCCGCGAGGAGGCAACCCGTGATGCCAGGCCGAGGACACCGCAGCGCACCGGGGGCGGCGTCGTCCGCGGCCGCCCCCGGGACCGTCACCGAACCGCCGGCCGCCGTCACGAATCCCGGGCCCGGCGCGCCCACCGCCTGGGCCGCGCTGGCCGGACTCGCCGCCGAGCACGCCGCCAAGGCGGAACTGGACCGGCGGCTGGCACCGGAGACCGCCGAGGCCATCCGCGAGGCGGGCTTCGCCCGGCATTTCGTACCCGCCCGCTGGGGCGGCGCCGAGGGAACCTTCACCGACTACCTGCACCGGGTCACCACCGTCGCCGAGGGCGACCCGGCCGCCGCCTGGTGTGCCTCGATCGCCGCCACCGTCGGGCGGATGGGCGGCTTCCTGCCCGAGGAGGGCCAGCGCGCGCTGTGGGGCGGNGGCCCCGATGCCTTCGTGGTCGGCGCGCTGCTGCCCGGCGGCGCCGCCGAGGCCGTCGACGGCGGCTGGCTGCTGAGCGGCCGCTGGCCGTACATGAGCGGGGTGCACCACTCCGACCACGCGCTGCTGTGCTGCCCGGTACCGGTGCAGGGCGGCGGCAGCCAGGTGCGGTTCCTGCTGGTGTCCCGGGCCGATTACACGATCGAGGAGACCTGGTTCACCGCGGGAATGCGCGGCACCGGCAGCGACACGCTGGTGCTGGAGCCGGTGTTCGTGCCGTACGCGCACTCCTGCGCCCGGGACGATCTGATCGCGGGCCGCCCGGCGGTCGCGGGGGCGGCCTGCCACCGCGTGCCGCTCAAGAGCGTCAGCGGACTGTCGTTCGCCGCGCCGGTGCTGGGCGCCGCCCGGGCCGCGCTCACCGAGTGGACCGCCCTGACCGCGGGCAAGCGGGCGGCGGCAGCGGCGCAGGGCGGGAACCGGCTGCTCGCCGTGAGCGACACCGTCGGCGACACGGTGCTGGCGCGCACCGACGGGGAGATCGACGCGGCGGCGATGCTGCTGGACCGGGCGGCGGCGGGCGCGGACCGCGGCGGGCTCAGCGCGCTGGAGGTGGCCCGTGCCCACCGCGACCAGACGCTCGCGGTGGACATCCTCGCCGAGGCGGTGCACCGGCTCTTCCGCAGCGCCGGCACCCGCGGCCAGCACGAGAGCGGCCGCCTGCCGCGCCTGTGGCGCGACGCCACCGCGGGTGCCGGCCACGCGGTCCTGCAGTTCGAACCGGCCGCGCGGGCCTTCGCCGAGCAGGTCCTGGCCGCCGACCGCTGAACGCACGGCACCCGCCCCCGGCCGAGGCGGGGAGCGGGTGCCGAAGGCAGCGGCCCGGAGACCGGGAACCCGCCTGCAAGAACTGTGTCCGAGGGGGGACTTGAACCCCCACGCCCGGTAAAGGGCACTAGCACCTCAAGCTAGCGCGTCTGCCATTCCGCCACCCGGACCAGGTAGCCCGCCGCGACCTCGGGGGTCGGGCTGGCGGGGACCACGATACCAAGGATTGCGGGCCCTCCTCACCTGCGTTTCCGGCGCTGGGGACGCGGCACTGCGGGCGCGACGCGCCCGGCGGGACACGCCCGGGCGGTCCGGGCGGTCCGGGCGGTGGCGCCGGGCTCAGCCGCCGTCGTCGGGGCGCGGCCGGGCGGCGATCGCGCGGTGGTGGCGGACGACCTCGTCGATGATGAAGTTGAGGAACTTCTCGGCGAAGGCGGGATCGAGGCGGGCGTCCGCGGCGAGCCGGCGCAGCCGGGCGATCTGGTCCGCCTCGCGGGCCGGGTCGGCGGGCGGGAGGTGGTGAGCGGCCTTGAGTTCACCGACCTGCTGGGTGCATTTGAAGCGCTCGGCGAGAAGATGGACCAGCGCGGCGTCGAGGTTGTCGATGCTGCCGCGCAGGGTCCGCAGTTTTTCCAGTGCCTGCTCGTCGCCCATCAAAGTGCCCTCGGCGGTCGGCTGGTCGCTCATCTCGCTCTGCCATTCTGGGGAGTCAGTGGGTACCGCTGCGCTGCCGGCCTCAGCCTAGGGCACCCCGCGGGGGCGGCATCGCCCGCACAGCGCCCGCACAGCGATGCAACCAGGACGGGTGAGGTTATGGGACGGGTCACCGAACGGCGCCGCGTACTGCGGATCAGGGACGGCGTGGCAGGGCACCGGGCGGACACGCTGGTCGCCGAGGAGCCGCTGGAAATCCGGCTGAACGGGCGCCCGTTGGCCATCACCATGCGCACCCCGGGTGACGACTTCGCGCTCGCGGTCGGCTTCCTGGTGAGCGAGGGCGTGCTGGCCGCGGCCGACGAGGTGACGTCGGTGGTGTACTGCGCCGGCGCGACCGCCGACGGGGGCAACACCTACAACGTGGTCGATGTCACCCTCGCACCCGGGGTGCCGATGCCGGACATCACGCTGGAGCGCAACGTCTACACCTCCTCCTCGTGCGGGCTGTGCGGCAAGGCCAGCCTGGACGCGGTCCGCACCGCCACCCGGCTGCCGATCGCCGAGCCGGCCGGCCCCTGGCTCACCCCGGAACTGCTCTCGGCGCTGCCGGACCGGCTGCGGTCGGCGCAGGCCGTCTTCGACCGGACCGGCGGCCTGCACGCCGCCGCGCTCTTCACCGCCGGCGGCGAACTGCTCGACGTCCGGGAGGACGTGGGGCGGCACAACGCGGTGGACAAACTGGTCGGGCGAGCGCTGCGGGAGGGGCGGCTGCCGCTGGCCGACCACATCCTGATGGTCTCCGGCCGGGCCTCCTTCGAGCTGGCGCAGAAGGCGGTGATGGCCCGGTATCCCCGTACTGGCCGCCGTCTCCGCGCCGTCCTCGCTCGCGGTGGACCTGGCGGCCGAGTCGGGCCTGACCCTGGTGGGCTTCCTGCGGGGCAGTTCGATGAACGTGTACGCGGGTGAGGCCCGGATCGCGCTGGGGGCCGAGGTGGCGGACTGAGGCGGCCCGGCCGCCGCCGGCCCCGGGCGCCGGCCCCGCGAGCGGCTCGGCG